>SVIU01000030.1 GCA_015069335.1 Clostridiales bacterium | reverse complement strand
CTTTAGCTTTAGTGGACTTTTTGGGGAGAGGAAATGCCAGCCATAAAGCAAAAATTTTGCAACTAGCAAAATTGAAGCCAAAAGGCTGTGCATTGACGAGGTGGGGGTGTTTGCCCTATTTAAAAACTATTTTTGTTCGTCTAGCAATTTGTAATATTCGTCAAACACTCTCATTGCAAGAGGCTCGTCAGTTTCAACAACAAGGGTAGTTTCGCCATTTTCATTTTCGTTAATAGCAAAAACAATTGCTTCGTCATCTGCAACGCCAGGGATTTCGTCAATTGGTTTTAAGATTGCAAAAAGTCTTTCTTCCAATGGAATAATTGCAACTTGGTCAAATTTGATTGCTTTGCCTTGTTCGTTATAAAGTGTAACTGGATCTTCGTTGTCTTCGTCTAATAAAATGTCTAAAATGTCAATTTGTTCTTGTTCTTCTGGGGTTTTTGTTTCTTTTTCCATAAAATGCTCCTTAATTTTTTGAATTTAGGTAAGTTTGAAGTATAATGCTTGCCGCAATTTTGTCAATTAAACCTTTGCGTTTTATTGCAGGCACTTTTGCCTCAGCCAAAACATCTTCTGCTTCAACCGAAGAAAGCCTTTCGTCAACATAAACAATGTCAAGTCCGGTTGCTTGAGAGAGTAGTGCTCCAAACTCTTTGGTAACTTTGTTGCGTTCTCCGCTAGTGCCGTCCATATTGTAAGGTAAGCCAATAACAATTGTTTCAACGTCTTGCTTTTTGCAAAGGTCAGCAAAAAAGGCTAAATCGCTTTCTAGATTTTTGCGAGTGTATGTTTCATAAGGACTTGCAACAATTTGAAGCAAATCTGAAAAAGCAATCCCAATTCTCACATCGCCATAATCTAGGCACATTATTCTTTTATACTGCATAACTCTACATTTTCAATTTTATATATATTTTTTTTTCTTGTCAAATATTTTGCCAAATAAAATTAGATTATATTTTTTAATTATCACAAGTAAAATCATATTAGCTAATCAGGCTATTTTTTGATGTTAAAATTTGCAAATTTATCTTGCCAATCAAAACAAAAAATACACTTTATAAAAGTTTTAAAAATTTTTAAATTTTGCTTGGCATCTCTGCGGGGGGGGTAAACTAAAGGTGAATTTTTAAAAAACCATAAAAATTCACACTAAAAGCGAGAAAATTCTCGCACAAAAAGTGTTTCTAACGAAACACACGAATGGTTGCCTAACGGCAACACTAAAAGTGAAAAATGATTTAAAAAATTATATATTCGGCGTAAGCCGTCCGCCATTATTCATTATTCACTATTCATTATTCATTGTGTGACGCAGTCACACCTAAAAGGAGACATTATGAAAAAGAAAATGTTGCTTTTTTTGTTGCTAAATATTTATTTGATAAATATATCCACAAACTTGCAATAAAATTTGCAATGTGATAAAATGATTGCATAAAAAGGAGTATTATATGGTTTTAGATGAAATAAACAAGGCAAATGTTGTTGCCTTTAAAGAAAAAGACGCAGCAAAAAAAGATGTAATAAGTTTAATAAAAAGCAGAGCAAAACTCTTGGAGGTTGAAAAAAGAACAAAAAATGAAGCAGTTTCAGACAGCGACATTTATTCTTTAATTCAAAAACTTATTAAAGAACTTGAAGAGGGCGTTGAAAATTACAAAAAAGTAAACAATCAAGCAGAAGTACAAGTTTTAGAAAAGCAAATTGATTTCTGCAAAACTTTCTTGCCAAAAATGTTGTCAAAAGAAGAAATTAAGTCAATTTTAATGGCAATGGAAGATAAATCAATGCCAAACGTTATGAAACACTTTAAAGCAAATTATGCTGGATGCGTTGATATGCGCGAAGTGCAAGAAGTGTTAAAATCGTTATAAAGGAACATTATGAAAATTTTTGCAATATCAGATTTACACCTGTGTTTAAGCGGTGCAAAACCGATGGACATTTTTGGTGAAACATGGGCAAACTATTTACAAATTATCAAACAAGACTGGAACACCAAAGTTGGCTCTGGCGACTATGTTTTAATGGCGGGCGATATGTCTTGGGCATTAAAATTAGAAGAAGCAAAGGAAGACTTAGACTATTTATCAAGCTTAAACGGCAATAAAATCATAATTCGAGGCAATCACGATTATTGGTGGAAGAGCATATCAAATTTAAGAAAACAATTGCCACCAAACATATATCCTTTGCAAAATGACGCTATTAAAATTGATAATTATATTATTGCAGGCTCACGCGGTTGGACAGTGCCCGAAAACAACAAGCCTTTTGGCGAAGAAGATAAAAAACTTTACGCTAGAGAGGTTATCCGTATGGAACTTTCGCTAATGTCGGCATGCAAACTTAAAACTGACGAGAATGACAAAATTATTGTAATGATTCACTTCCCACCGTTTAATTCGGTATTTGACGAAAGCGAATTTACAAAATTGTTTGAAAAATATGGCGTAGACAAAGTGGTTTACGGACATTTGCATGGCAAGGCAGGTAGAACAGTCTTAACCAAAAAAATAAACAATATTGAGTATTTTTTAACCAGTTGCGACAAACTAAATAACAAACTTATTCAATTGTATTAAGAGGGGATTTTTATGACACCACAAACAGTATCTCTAATAATCAACATTTTATTTGGAGCATTTATTATATTTGGCTTTTTATATGGTTTAAAAGGCCTAAAAAAATCGCTCTATGATTTTGTGTTTTTTATACTATCGCTTGTTGCGGTGTTCTTTTTGGTAACACCAGTCTCAAACTTGGCTTTAAAAATCAGTATTGGTGGCACGACAATTGGTCAATCAATTGCTGATGCCGTTACATCTTCTTTGGGGCAAGAAATGGCAGGAAGTGAAATTGCAACAACCTTATCACAAAACATTCCAGTTTTGATTGCAAACATTGTTGTTTCAATTTTGTTGATTGCAATTTTAGGTATTATCTTTAAAATTATTTCAGCAATTGTTTATAAAGTTGCAAATCGCAAAAACAAAGACAAGGTTGTTGAAAAATGCACAATTGTCAATGGCGTTCCTCAAATGACAAAAGAAACAATTATTCCAAAAAAGCGCAGACTTCTTGGCGGTGTTGTTGGTGCTGTAAAAGGTTTTGTTTTGGTGCTTGCTCTCTTTTTACCGGCTATGGGGCTTGTTAATATCGCAAGTGACATTTCAGGCGCAAACACTGTTAGTGCCGAAGCGCAAACCCAAACTGTTTTGCCAACTACACAAGATCTTTTGCAAGAAAACATACCATATGAAGTAATTGAGTATGCAAAGGCGTTAAACAATTCCTTGCTTGCAAAATTAGGCAGAGTGGGTGGCGTTTCGGAATTTAGTCTTAACTCAATTTCACGATGCACAATAAATGGTCAAACCATAAAACTTGGCGAAGAATTAAGAACAGTAGCAAACGCCTATAACAATTTGGCAACATTTGTTAACGAGCGTGGAACCGAACTTGAAACTGATAACATTAATGACGTTTTTCAAGATATAATAAGCAATTCAACAGCAGAAGAATTTGATCAAATAGAAACAATTTTAAATGACCTGTTTAAATCAAATTTATTAAATGCTGTTGGCAATGATGCAATGATTATTGCAATTGATATGATCATTGAAGATTACAAAAACCCAACAAATGCAGAGCAACAAATTACCCTTGATGTTTTAAATTGCTTAAAAAAGGCACTTGTTAGTTATGACAAATGTGGTTATGTATTAAAAGACGATATTATTGCAGTATTAAACTTGGTAGAAGTTGTGTCAAATAATGGACTTTTAGAACAATTCACCGCCGAGGAACTAAACATACAAGATGTCATTGCAACATTAATTAAGTATGAAGATTATGGAAAAGGACAAATCGACAATACAGAATTAAAAAATGTCTGCAATGCATTAACAAATTCAAATTTGTTGCAAAAAATTTTAATTGAAGCAACAAATTATGGCACTATTCAACTAGAAAATTATGTAAACAACAATGTGGAGTTCGAAGCGGGACACAACCTTAACATTTCGCAATTGGACTCAAGTCAAAACATCACACTTTCATCAAGTGAGTTATCAAATTTGTTAACAAGTGTTTATAAAATTTATTATGAAGCGGAACAATTAAACCTTAAAGATAAAAAAGATGCTTATGAAATTTTAGAAAGCGATTTAAGCAATATAATTGAATTTGTGGGCGAAGGGCTTGAAAATCTCTTTACAATTGACATTGTAGAAAACACAAACATTTTAACAAGTTTTTGCGATTCGATGTCAAATTCAGAGTATGCAACATACGTGAGTTTTGATGAAATTGTTTCAGCTAAAAATATTCACCAACAAATTACAAATGTTGGTTTGGCTTTAGCCGAAGTTCAAAATTCTGATTTGATAGAAATGCTTAAAAATTCACATAAGTTTGATTGGCAAGAGTTAACAAGCAAAGTTATTGATGAATTACGCACAACAGATACATCCGGTAAGGCGTTATCAGAGAGAATTTTAACTCCATTATTACAATGCACAATTGCAAAAAATGCCGTTGAATATGGCTTTGATAGTTTAAAAAACTTTTTAGAAACAAGTCTAAATGATTTTGCACAAACAGAACAAGTTATAGCAATGTCAGATTTTAACACTCCAGACATAAAATTAGAAGATGGCAGATTGCAAATAATTACATTGGCAAACCAAATTTTACCTTGTTTGCAAGACTTTGATTTTGAAATGTTTATGTCAGATAATCTTGCAGATAGTTTGTTAAATGCCGACCTTTCAAACATTGGCAAAATCTTTGATGTTATTAAAGAATCAAGCATTTTTGCCTCAAATGGAACAGGCGAGGGCGTATACAAAGACGCTATAAATATATTAAGCAATTCAGTAATTAGTGATTTCCTTGACTTGTCAATTGCTTTAAACAACGACTTTAGTTGGGAAGAAGAAATGTCCAAGATAGAAACAGTTGCTCAAAATTTGCAAAATATAACAATTGGCGAAACAACTCAAACAGCATTAGATTATATCATTGAAAATTTTGATGATGGCTTAAGTGTTACAACAATCACAACAGCATTAAACAAAGATAGATTTGTTTGTATAAAACCATTGTTTGAATCAAATCTTACAAAACCAACAGCAATTACTGTGCTTAATTTGGTTAACGCAAAAATACAAAAAGAACTTGGTATATTTGGAGCAGGCATTAACAATATTTCAAACACTGCAAATATTGCATACGAAGCAGACACTATTATAAATGTTTTTGCAACAGCAACCGATTTGGGCTTTAATTTTCCGGAATTTGAAAGCATTGAAATTGAAAAAATCAACGCTCTTTTAGATGCGCTAAATGCAAATACAAACATTTATGCAAATGACGAAAATAATAATTATGGCGTGTTTAAAGATGTATATAATGCAATAAACAACAAACTTGCAGCCACAATTATAGAAGGAATCCATAGCATAACAAACAAAGCTCCTTCAACCCTTTCTAACACCAAAAACTTACTTTCTCAAGCAAATGATGTTAAACAAGTGCTAAATATTGCAGTAGATATAATCCCTCAAATAAAAGAGGACGGGTTGAAAATTGGGGACATGACTCAAGAATTAAAAACAAGCATTGTAGAATTGCTTGATACTTTGCAAAACAATTCAGTAAAACCAAACTCTGTATTTGAAGACTCATATAATTCGCTTGTTGAATACTTTGCAGAAGAAAACAACATTTCGGTTGATTTCATTAATGAAAACTTTAAAGATGAACAAACAGGTCTTATTGATTGGGAAGGCTTGTTAAACAGAGAAATCCCACAAGGTTAACAAAGAAGGACAAATGATTAACAATTTTGAACACATTCCAGTAATGCTAAATGAAGTGTTGTCAGACTTAAATATCAAGCCTGACGGGCTTTATATCGACTGCACGCTCGGCGGTGGTGGTCATAGCGAAAAAATACTAGAAAAATTGTCATCTAACGGCACATTAATTGGCATTGATAAAGATAATGACGCGCTAGAATTTACAACTCAAAGATTGTCATCAAAATATGCCAATTTCAAAAGTTTTCACACCGATTTCAAGCAAGTAAACGAAGTTGTTGACTATTTAAACATCTATGGTCAAATTGACGGCGTGCTCTTAGATTTGGGTGTTAGTTCACATCAAATTGATACAGCAGATAGGGGCTTTAGTTTTAGGTTTGACGGCCCGCTTGATATGCGAATGGACAAAAGCCAAAAATTGACAGCTTATGATGTTGTAAATACATATTCCTATGAACAACTTTGCAAAATTTTGTGGGAGTATGGCGAAGAAGATTTTGCAAAATCCATTGCAAAAAACATAATAAAAGCAAGGGAAGTTGAGCCTATAAAAACAACAAAACAACTTTCGCAAATTGTTGAAAGTTCAATGCCTGCAAAAATTGTATTTAGGCGTGGCGGGGCAGATAAAAAAACTTTTCAAGCCATAAGAATTGAAGTAAATGGCGAACTTGAAAACCTTTACGAAACAATTATATTTTTAGCCAAAAACCTAAAAAAAGGCGGCAGAATTGCAATAATAACTTTCCACTCGTTAGAAGATAGAATTGTCAAAAATGCATTTAAAGAACTTTCAACCGATTGCATTTGTCCGCCAAAAATTCCAAAGTGCATTTGTAATCATAGGGCGGTTGGCAAATTAGTCAATCGCAAACCAATTTTAGCAAGCCAGCAAGAGCAAGAGCAAAATTCTCGCTCAACTTGCGCAAAATTAAGAATATTAGAAAGAATTTAACTTTACTAAGGAGGAAATATGTTTGAAGATAGAACAAGATATGACTTTAACAAACTTGATCAAAACGCAAGAACTCAAGTTTTGTTAGAAGAAAAAAAGCAAGAAAAACCACAATCTGACGCACATCAAAAACTATTTGCTCCTAAAGAAGAAAAACCAAAAGAAAAACCAACGCTATTTCCAAAGGAGCAAGAAAAACAAGCTGAGCCAATTTTAAACAAAAAGCATGATTTGGATGTTTCAAATATGCCATCGTCAAAATATTTGCAATCTTTTGCCAACCAAACCATTGACGATGAGCCAAAAACAGAGCCTTTGCAACAGCAATCGCAAAAAGTTACACAAGGGCCCAATTTGCCTGTTGACCAAAGCCATGTTGATTACGCAAAACTTATTGACGAAGCACAAGAAACAAAGGTTGACACAAAAAGCATTGCTAATGAGTTAAAGTCAGCCAAACCAGAGCATAAAAAAAGCTTTTCATTTAGAATAAAATTGGTTACCGGTGTATATTGTATATTAGTTGCACTATTTGGCGGTTGGGTTATTGGCAACGCAGTAAAAATTTCACAAATAAATAGTAATATTCACCAAACAATTGAGGCTACAGAGCAAGTTAACACAAACATTGCCGACATTGTTTTAAAAATAAAAAGCTATGACAATGCAACACAAGATCCAAACCAACAATCTGGCATAACGGAGATTGTTACTGAGGTTATTGAGGTTACACCAGAGCCAATTCAGGAACCAAACAAATATGAAAAAAAATCAAATTGGTTTGACGCCTTCTGCAACTGGATATATAGATTGTTTGGAGGAAAATAGTTGCTAAACGAATATAACGTTTATTCATTACGAAAGAGGATATTTGCTTTAATAATAGCAGTATCCTTTATTTTTTTATTGCTAACCGTAAGATTGTTCTACTTGCAAGCAATAAAGGCAGAAAACTTGCAAAACAAAGCACTTAGCCAGTGGGTGAGAGATTTGCCAATAACTGCCGAGCGTGGCAAAATTTATGACTGCAACGGCGCAGCCTTGGCTGTTTCATACACAACATATAATGTTTACACGCGATATCGCGAAATAAAAGATGTAAACCAAGTCGCGTTGTTTTTGTCTAAAAAATTAAATATGAAATACAACGAGGTTTTTGAAAAAATAACCAAGCATAACGTGAGTGAAGTTTTGATAAAACTAAAAATAGAGCAGAGTCTAGCCGAAGAAATTTTAGAGGGCGATATGCCGGGCATATTTTTGTCAGAAAATGTTACAAGATACTATCCTTATGGCGACCTATTAACTCAAGTTGTGGGCTTTACATCAATAGACAATGTTGGGCAAGCTGGTTTAGAGGCATATTTTCAAGACACTCTTGCTGGTGATGACGGCTACTATATGGTGCAAAGCGATTTGCAAGGCAAAGAAATTGACAACACACTTCGTACATATATTCCAACAACAGCTGGAGATGACGTAAAACTTTCTATTGATGTAAACTTTCAAATAATTTTAGAGCAAGTTATGAAAAAGGCCTATGAAGAACAAAAAGCAAAAGGCGTTACTGGTATGATTATGAATGCCAAAACTGGTGAAATTTTGGCAATGAGCAACAAACCAAGTTTTGACCTTAACCAAATTCCAAGAGATAATGTTTCAGCCCTTATGGAAACGGTAAAAAACAAGTGTGTTGTGGATGTTTACGAGCCGGGTTCTACCTTTAAAATTTTAACAATGGCAGCTGCGCTGGAATGCGGCGTTGCAAAACTTAGCGATCACTTTTATTGTGGCGGTAGCATGACGGTTGATGGGCAAAGAATAAAATGTTGGAAGTCAATTGGACACGGCTCAATAAGTTTAAGCGAAGGCTTTGCAGTATCATGCAACTGCGTATTTATGACGCTGGCACAACGGCTTGGAACGCAAAGGTTTTATGAATATCTTAAAAAATTTGGCATTGGCGAAAAAACTGGCATAGAAATATCAGGTGAGTCAAAAGGTATAATGCTAAACGAAAAATTTGTTAAAACGGTTGACCTTGCTCGCATTGGCTTTGGTCAAACAATTGCAGTAACTCCAATACAGTTACTCACGGCAATATCAACCATAATTGGGGGCAATAAAATAAATCCGAGCATTTTGGCGCAAGAGCAAAACAATCAAACAAGAGTTGTAAGCGAAAATACATCAAATATTATTTGCGAAATGATGAAATTGGTGGTTAATAAAACCGCAAAATATTCGTTTGTGCCGGGCTATGATGTTGGTGGCAAAACAGGAACAGCACAAAAGTATGAAAATGGCTCGATTGCTCGTGGAAAATATATTTCAAGTTTTATTGGCACATATCCAGCAAGCAATCCGCAGTATGTTTTACTTTTTGCAGTAGATGAGCCATCCGCTGGCGCATATTATGGCAGTGTTGTTGCAGCACCTTACGGCAAAGAAATATTTGCAAATTTATTCACTTACCTCAATATACAACCAACAAATTTAGAAGAAGATTTAAAACAAATTGAAAAAACAATAAAAATGCCAAACTTAATTGGCAAATCATTAACAGAAGCGATTTCAATTTTAAATAATTTAGGTTTAATCTATGAAATTGACGGCGAGGGTGGAATAATAAAAGACCAACTTCCGCCAGCTGGAACAATGCTTTTTAAAGACGCTAATGTTATTTTAATAACATAATATTCACTTATTCTATTGACAAATATTTTTCAAAAAATTATACTACTAGGGTAATAAAATTAGGAGAAAAATATGATTTTATCTAAATCTGGTTATAAAAATTTTAAACTTTCAAATGTAGACAACATTTTTCCTGCACAAGACATGTTGTTGCAAACAAGTCAAATCAAACAATACACAAGCGGTATTTATGCTTATGATACTGTGCCTCTATATTTACAAAAAAATATTGAAGAGGTTATAAGAAAGCACTTAAACAAAAACAACTGTATGGAAACCCAAATGCCATTAATGCAACCAAAAGAAATTTGGGAACAATCTGGCAGATGGGACAAATATGTTCAAAGTGATGTAATGTTTCAAATACATACAGAGTCAAACACATATTGCCTTGCTCCAACAGCCGAAGAGGCAATTTTGGCGTTTGCAAAAGATAAACTTAAAACATATAAATCTTTACCAGTAAATTTATATCAATTTGGTCAAAAATTTAGAGACGAAATAAGAAATCGTGGCTACTTGTTTAGAGGCAAAAACTTTTATATGATGGACTCTTACACATTCGACCAAGATGAACAAGGTATGAAAGCTTCATATCAAAATATGCGAAAGGTATATTTTGACATTCTTAATGAACTTGGCTTAGAAGCAATTGCTGTTGCAGCCGATAGTGGTGCAATTGGAGATTCACTTTCAGAAGAGTTTATGGTGCTTGCTGATTTTGGTGAAGATACAATTTTATATGACGAACAAACAAAATCCGGCTTTAATGTAGAAATTCTTGAAAAAGAAAATTATGAAGAATATCTTGCAAAAGAATATGGCATTGTTGACATTTCAAAATTAAAAAGAGTAAAAGCAGTAGAAGTCGGCCATATTTTCCAATTAGGCGACAAATATTCTAGAACTATGAATTGCACATTTATTGGCAATGATGGCCGTCCACATTATTATCAAATGGGATGTTACGGTATTGGTGTAAGTCGTTTGGTTGGCTTGATTTATGAGTTGTCAACTGTAAAAAATGAAAATGGCGACTTTAAAGGTGTAACACTTCCAAAACATCTTTCACCATTTAAATACTACATTGTTGCACCAGACAAAAACCAAGAACTATTAGACAAAGCAACAAAACTATACAATACTTTGCAAGAAAAAGGCATAGACGCCATATTAGATGATACAGATAATTCGTTTGGTGCTAAAATAAGAAATGCTGGCATTTATGGCGTTAACGACATCGTAATATTCAACAACCGCTTGGAAGACGGCAAAATTCAGTTAGAATACTTTAATTCTGACCAAAAACAAGAAGTGGGTTATGATCATTTTATTAATAACCTGTAGTTTAAGTATAATAGTAAACAACAAAAAATATTGCTTATCACAAGCGATATTTTTTATGTTTAGAAGCTTTACCGTTCGCCGAACAGCGGCAATATAAAAAAAACTTTTTTTAACTTTTTTAAAAAATTTTGAAATTTTGCTTGACATCTCTGCGGGGGGGGGTAAACTGTAAGCGAGAATCGATTTTGGGACTCGTTTTTGTCAAAAAAAT
>SVIU01000029.1 GCA_015069335.1 Clostridiales bacterium | reverse complement strand
GTCATAAACATATCCCTAAATTTAATCAAGTATTATTTGCTACACACATAAATAGAACAAGAAAAATGAAATGTCCGAAATGTAAACAAAAATCTTGGCAAAGGAAAATAATTAAATAAAATAAATCATAAAATGGCAGTTAGGCGTGTGCTTGTCTTAATACAAGTGTTCTCGCTTCGCTCGAACAGACAAGCACACGTCTCAGTGCCAAAAGTTTTTTATTTTACTATTGAAATCTAACTGACAATATGCTATACTCTTTATACTTAATTAAATGAGGAGTTAAAAATATGGTTGAATTATATAATCAAGCAGATAAGAACAATATTACAAGAACAAAATTAAGTTGTGACATTCAAGATAAAGATAATACTTTTATTGTTGAATTTGTTCAATCTGAATATAGCGATTTAAATAAATGGAAGAAACCAAAAGTTTTAACTGATATGTTTATTACTAGATATTATTTGCCAGAAATTTTTGGTCATATTAGTTCAAAAATAAAATTTGAATCGTATGTCAACGATAATTATGGCAAAATTAACATTATGGAAAAAATAGAAGAAATGTCAATATCTAAGCAAAAAATTGTTATTTCTTTACCAACTACAACTTATCCAACTAGAAGAGGTTTATTAACAGGTGTAAGGGGAATAAAGGATACACATTGGCCTTTAATAGTTAAAATTAATGACGAGGATGTTTCTCGTGCTTTTATGGATTTTGGTTACTTTGGTGAAAATGCTGTTAGAGTTGCATATAATGCGCTATTTAATGGTGTTATGCCTATAAGAACGAAAGATTTGTTTTATATCGATGGTGTAAAATCTTTACATAAAGAAATAATTAAAGATTAAATGGGTGATTAATTCAGTCAATATTTGATTTGGAATAAACTTATTATATTCAACAATTTAATAGTAAAAAAAAGAACATTCATTTTGAAGTGAACCCCGTAGGGGTCACTGAAAATAAAAAGACACTTAGGAAGAAATTTTGGATTTCTTCCTATTTTTTAATCTTTTTGTATTATAGAATTCTATCCAATCTTCAACCAGTGCTTGATATTCCTGTGAACTTTTGATATCATTATTATACAAAGTTTCTTTTTTAAGAATCCCATGAAAAGACTCCATAGGTGAATCATCTATGGGTGTACCTTTTCTAGACATAGAAATTTGGATGTGGTTGGATTCGCAGATAGCTTTGTATTCATAAGATGTGTATTGGAAACCTTGGTCACTGTGAATGATGGTTCCTTGCACATCTTTTCTTTTTGCTATTGCTTCATTTAGTGTATCTATGACTAATGGAATATTATTAAATTTAGATATTTTGTATGCAACAACTTTACGGTCATACAAATCTAATATTGTAGTACAATCTTTTGTTGTTAAATATTAAGTAAGTAATGTCGGTAGTCCAAACTTTGTTTGGGCTGTCGACATTAAAGTTTCTTTTAATTAAATTAGGCTTTACATTAGATTCAATTCTTTTGTAATTGTTAGGTCTAATTCTTTTTATGTATTCTGGTTTCAGATTATATTTTTGCATAATTCTAGCCACTTTTTTGTGGTTAAATATTACACCATATTTAACCAGTAAGCCTTCGCAAACCCTACGATAGCCATAAGTATTTTTAGACTCTTCGAAAATTTCTTTAATTAGAAGATAGTCATAGTAGTCTTTATCTTCACTATTGCGATAACGATAATATGTTCTCTTGGCTATATCTAGCACAGAGAACATATTACTTAGTTTATATCTGAATTTATTAGCATTAATGAAGATTACTTTTTCTCTCGTTGTGCCTTTAGGAAGGCTTGGTAATTTTTTAGTATTTCGTATCTTTCCTTGTAGTTTATTTCTTCATCTTTTAGTGGTCTGCCACGATTATCTGATATTAAAGACCTTCCTTGTTTATATTTTCTTACCCATGTTTCAATAGTTTTTTTTGAGATACCATAAACTTTAGAAAGATAACCATAAGATTTATTCTCATTGATATATTGCAAAGCAATTTCATTTCTAAATTCAGGTGTATATGTATTAAATTTTTGTCCTTTACTAGCCATAAAAAATACCTCCTATGTTTATTTTAACATAGAAGGTATTTGTTTTAAAGTGTCTTTTATTTTTGCGGTGCAAAAATGGGGTTCGCTTCATTTTGAATGTTCTTTTTTCTAGTTTCAAAAGTCAATGACTTGGTTGAAGTTTTTTGTTTTTTAATGTATTGCTAAATTTTATTATCAATCAAATCTTGCAGGGAAATGCTCGCGAGGTAATTGTCAATAAGCTCGCCAAGAGTTGTCCACACTGTTTTTGCTTTGCATTTGTTTTTTCTGGTGCAATCGCCCAAAAGGCATGGTGCAAGGCTTGATGTATCGCCGGTTGTTTCAAGAATGTCTTTTATTGAAATGTCTTTTGCGAGTTTTGTAAGTTTGTAACCCCCTAGGCTGCCACGTATGCCCTCAAGTAAGTTGGCTTTGACAAGCTTTGAAACAATTTGTTCTAAATATTTTGGTGAAATATCTTGATTTTTCGCAATATTGTTTATTGAAATCAATTCTTGACTTTTGGCAATGTCAACCATAAGTCTAACGGCATACTGCCCTTTTGCTGAAATTTTCATATTATTTTTCCCTTGCTTTTGTTGGATTGTTATTGTAACTTTGAGTTTGTTTGAGTTTTTTTAAAAAGTTTGATTTAGTAAATTGAATTATTTTTGACATATATTGTTTATATTCCTCATTAATTTCAAAGCCCATGGCTTCTACTTGTTTTATAGCTTTGGTAATGTTTAGTTTTGAAATTATGTGTTGTAATATTTTGCTAAAGGCTGGATTTTGTTCTGCAAGAATAACAATATCGTCAAAGTTGTGGTAAAGGAATTTATCATAATAATTTCTCACTGTGAAAAAATTTGGAGTAAAGTCTAAAAACTCTAGTGCGGATTCTTGATAGTCGGGATCGCCTTCGTTTGAATTAAATTCTTCAAACCCATAAATCATAGACATAAAAGAAAGTTCATTATCAAAAAGCGGTGCGACTTTAATTGAGCCATCTGTAGGGTTAAACACAAAGTTTAAATTGACAGGGTTTCTGTCAAGTTGCATAGTTAATGCGTCAAATACCATAATTTTAAATATGTCTTTGGCACAAGCTGATAAATTGATTTGACATCTATTTGAATTTGAAAACATCTTTAATTTTTTTAATAAGGATATAAAATTATATTCTGTTCTTTTTGGCGCTAAATGTTCTGCGGGTATTAAAATTGAAGCACTATCTAGCACACTGTATGATATTAATCCGGCCTCATCATTTATGTGGGCGGGCTCGTATCGGGCACACCTTATTCCAACCTGTGTGCAAAGTTGCTGGCAAATTAACTCATTTATTATTCGAATGTTTTTAATTTCGTCAGAAACGGTATCGTATGTTTTAAAAATTGCTTTTCCGTTTGGCATCTCAAACCACCAGTCGCCATATTGTTTAGAAGACGCTCCAATGGTTGGCGTTTGCCTTGCAAAAAGCAATGGGCTTGGTGTTGCCCTAAACTCTTCGGTTAATTCAAACAAGACTTGCTTTTCAGATAAAGATCTTAACGTTCTAGGTACATGTGTTAGATCCTTGCCTGGGCTAAGTTTTATCTGTGAAAACTTTTGATAGTTTTTTATCATACCTTGCATATATGTGAAAATTCTTTTATTAAACCTTGCCAACTTTTTATCCATATTTCCACCTTTAATATTGAGTATATCACAATGTATTATTTTTGTAAAGATTCTTAAAGCTGGAGATTTTTGCCTCTTTTGCTGTGTAGAAGCACAAAAAACTGCCACCATTTGTTGATGACAGCCTTTGTGCAATATTTGCATTATGCTGGTGTTCCGGGTTGCCCTTGTGGTATGGTTAAGTTTAACACATAGTTGGGAGGGGTGCCAGTAATTGAGGCACTAGCCGGTGTTCCGGGTTCACCAGTGGTTACCGTTCCAATTGTTAGTGTGGGAGTAATCCCGTCTGCGCCCGCAGGACCTACTGGTCCTTGTGGTCCAACTGGTCCCTCCGGTCCAACTGGTCCCTCCGGTCCAACTGGTCCCTCCGGCCCTACTGGTCCAACTGGTCCCGCTGGGCCAACTGGCCCTTGTGGTCCTATTGGACCTCGATTGCCTTGATTGCAAGCATAACATTCGTTTGTAATAAAGCTTGTTGATGTGTCGTTGCAACATCTGTTTTGGTTACATGGCATAATTCTACTCCTTTTAAGATAATTCTATTTCATTCTATGCGGATGTCACCTTTTGTGTTATTGTTTCGTAATGTAATATGACTTTAAAATTAAGCTTTGTCAAAAATTGATATATATAGTCGGTGATTGACATATTATGCAATTGGTGGTATAATGGATGAAGTTTCTTAAAAAGGAGAAGCACAAAAATGAAATCGCTTGCTAAACTTTTGCAAGACATACAAAACAGTTCAAACATAGCAATTTTAACGCATGTCAATCCTGATGCTGACGCTCTTGCCTCTGCCATTGCGTTAAAAAAATTAATAAACAACAATTCGCAAGGGCAAAGAAAAATTATTGACATATTTTTTGAAGCTGATAGCATAAGCGATACAAATGCGGTTCTAATAAAAGGCGTGCCTTGCAACTATCAAAGGTGCCATGCATATGACTTGGCTATAACTGTTGACTGTGCAAGTGTTGAAAGGCTTGGTAAATATGCAGAATTGTTTAAAAATTCACCAAATACTGCAAACATAGATCATCACACAACAAATACGAGGTTTGCCCACAACAACTTGGTTCTTAAAACATCTTCTACCTGTGAGGCTATTTATATATTGGCTGCGACCAGAAATTTTGAAATTTCAAACGACATTTGCAGTTTAATATATTCTGGAATTATCACCGACACAAATAATTTGCAACAAGGGTTAATAACCGTTTGGACTCACAAAATTATTACTAAATTTATGGAAAGAAAAGTGAATATTGAAGCATTAAACCAACACTTTTTTAAAAACAATACAAAAAACAAGTCGTTTTTGCTTAGGGAAGCGCTAAATTCGTTGCATTTTTTCCATGATGATAGAATTGCAATTATGAGACTTACCAATCAAGACCTAGATGATTGTGGGGCAACATTTGACGACACTGTTGGCATTGTAAATCATGGTATTGAAATCAAAGGCGTTGATATTGCTATTTTGATTATCAAAATTGAAGAAAATTATTTTTACGTTAGCCTTAGGAGCAAAAACAACATCAATGTTGCGCAAATTGCACAACAACTGGGTGGAGGAGGAAATGAAATGGTCGCCGCTTTTCAGTATCGCGGGTTGTTTAATGAAATGAGCGAGGCGTTGATTAAGGCATGCGGTGCTGAGTTGAAAAATCACTCCGAAACCCTTAATGTTGAAGATTTGTTTTTGGAAGAAGAAAAAAGGGATTAAAAGGAAAACATTAAAAAATATATCAAAATTCATAAAAAATAGTGGGTTTTGATATATTTTTTTGTTTTATTCGTATAAAAGTTTTAATTTTTGGTTGGATTCTAGCAAAAAATCTTTTAACATGGTCAATCTCTGAATAGTATAATTATTGTTTATCATTCGTTTTAAATTGGTTTTATTGCCAACAAGAACAACCAATTTTTTTGCCCTTGTTATGGCGGTGTAAATTAGATTGCGTGTTAATATCATTGGTGCGCCACTTATAACAGGAATGACCACGCAGTCAAATTCGCTACCCTGACTTTTGTGTATGGTGATGGCGTAAGCAAGGCTTAGTTCTGGCAAATCTGTTCGCTGATAGCGACATTCTCTTCCGTCCTCAAAAACAACGTCTGTTTCATTCGTGCCGGGGTAAATTTTTGTAATATAACCAATATCACCGTTGAAAACTCCGCTACCCTCTTCGGTAAAAAGGCCCAATTTTTTTGTCCACAAAAGATTGTAGTTGTTGATAGTTTGCATAATTTTGTCGCCCTCTCTAAAAATTGTGTGGCCAATGACAATTTCGTTTTTGCCTCTTTGTGGCGGGTTGATTTTGTCTTGTAGGCTTTCATTTAGACTTTGAATTCCGCTTGCGCCGGACTTTAAAGGTGCCAAAACTTGTATTTTTTCTGCTTTTGTTTTGGCAAAATTTGGAAGCCTTTTGGTTGCAAGTGTGATTATTGTTTCTTTTATTTCATACGCATCGTCCTTAGATTCAAAAAAGAAGTCTTTTGACGAATTGTCAATTATAGGCATTTGACCATTATTTATTAGGTGCGCGTTTGAAACAATAAGGCTTTTTTCGTCTTGCCTAAAAATTTTAGTCAAATAACTCACCTTAATTATTCCGCTATTTAAAATATCTGCCAAAACATTGCCTGCGCCAACGCTTGGGAGCTGGTCTTTATCGCCCACAAGAATAAGTTTGCAGTCTTTGGGCAGGGCTTTTAAGAGGTGATTCATTAAGAATACGTCCACCATGGAAACCTCGTCCACAATAACGGCGTTAACATTTAGTGGGTTTTGCTCGTTGTATAAAAAGGTTTTGCCGTCATTTTTAAAATTGACCTCTAGCCCGCGGTGAATGGTTTTTGCTTCTTTGCCGGTACTTTCTGACAAGCGTTTGCTAGCCCTGCCGGTTGGGGCAAGTAGTAAAACCTTATTGCCCTCTTGCTCCAAAATTTTTAAAATGCAGTTGATTATGGTGGTTTTTCCTGTTCCTGGACCGCCAGTTATGACGCTGACACCGCTTTGAATTGAATTTTGAATTGCTTGGCGCTGTTGGTCGTCAAACAAAATTTTGTTAATTTGTTCAAAAAGTTTAATAGCGCCATCCAATTTTTTATCGGTTGTTTTGGATGTTGTGTTTAATAGAGCCAATTTTTGGGCAACCGAACTTTCTACAAAATATAACTTGGTAAGCATAACAATTTCGTTGCCATCTTTGGCTCTAAACATTGTAAGCAGTTTGTCATAGCCCATATTTTCAAAGGCTTCATATATTTTGTCCTTATGGACATCTGGGTTTAATTCCAGTAGGGCTCCTGTTTGTTTAATTAAATCTTGTTTATATAAATAGGTGTTGCCGGTTTTTTCGCAAGAATCGTTTAAGATGTGTATAATGCCTGCTCTTATTCTAAAAAGCGAATTTGAGGCAATGCCAACACTCTTTGCAATGTTGTCGGCCGTCAAAAAGCCTACTCCATCAATGTCCTCAACAAGTCTGTATGGATTGTTTTTTACATATTCTATGGTGTTGTCGCCATATTGATTGTATATTTTAATTGCTAAATTGATTGAAATATTATAACTTTGCAAAGCCATAACACTGTTTTGCATTTTTTTAATTTCGTTAAAAGCCTCTGATATCGAAATGGCCTTTTTTTTGCTAATGCCCTTAATGCTGGCAAGTTTTTCTGGTGCGTACTCAATTATTCCTAGTGTATCGTGCTTAAAACAGTCAACAATAAGGCTTGCTGTGACTGGTCCAACACCTTTTATAAGCCCGCTGCTTAAGTATTTTTTAATGCCACTTAGGGTGTTTGGGTAAACCACCTCGGCTGAATCAAAGCTGAATTGCTCGCCATATTTAGAATTTGTGTATTTGCCTTCAAGTTTTAGGCTCTGCCCTACGTGAGGCGTGCTTAATGTGCCAACAATTGTTGCATATTCCTCAACACCATCATTTTGATATGACAAAACTGCAACGGTGTAGCCGTTGTCATCATTTCTAAAAATAATTTCTTCTATTACGCCTTGTAACAACATTGGTATTATTATAGAACAAATCCATAAAAAAGTAAAACATTTATTTACTCATTTAATATTTGTCATTTATAACAAAATGTTTCACGTGAAACAATTTAATATGTTTGCTACTTGGTTGGATGTTTTAATGTGTTTGTTAAACTCTTGGGCGGCTTCAATTTAGTCAATTTGCTATAGATATTTATTAAATTTGTTTGCGTTTGGGCGATATTTTGATTATTTTATTTGTTTTTCATTAAAATATTAAAAAAATTATATACATTTTAAAATATATGTGTTATAATTTCAAAAAAAGAGGAGGGAACAATTTGGGAAAGATAATTTCTTTTGCAAACCAAAAAGGCGGGGTTGGCAAAACAACTACTTGTGTTAATTTGTCATCATTCTTGGCTTTTATGGGTAAAAAAATTCTTTTGGTTGATATGGATCCGCAAGGCAATGCTTCAAGCGGTGTTGGTATCGAGAAAAGAAAAGACACAAAAACAATGTATAATGTTATTTGTGAAGACTGCGAAATTGCTGACGCAATACAAAAAACGCACATAAATAATATGGATATCATACCCGCAACGGTTGATTTGGCGGTTGCCGAGATTGATTTGGTACAAATGCAATCAAGGGAGCATGTTGTTAAAAAAATATTAAATAAAGTTGTGGATGATTATGACTTTATTATGCTAGATTGCCCACCATCGCTTGGTTTGATTACGGTAAATTCATTAACCGCATCGGATTCGGTGATAATTCCAATACAATGTGAGTTTTTTGCATTAGAGGGATTAACTCAGTTGATGAACACAATAAGGTTGATTATTCACCATTTAAACCCACAACTTCAAATTGAAGGCGTTGTTATGACAATGAAAGACAATCGCTCTAACTTGGTTGCTCAAGTAAGCGAAGAGGTTAAAAAGTTTTTTGGAGCAAAGGTGTTTGAAACATATATTCCAAGAAATATCAGGCTTGCAGAAGCTCCAAGCCATGGCGAGAGTATTGTTACATATGACATAAATTCAAAAGGCGCCGACGCATATTTGGCTCTTGCTGAAGAGTTTTTGGGTAGAAACGGTATAACATTTGATAAATTTAATAAAAAACAATTAAAGGAGAAAAAGTAATATGGTTACAAAAAAATCGGGTCTAGGAAAAGGTTTGGGTGCATTGCTTTCGGCATATGATGACTATGATGAAACTGTAAAAAATGCAAATGCAACCACAAATGAGATAGAAATTGGCAAAATTTTTGCAAATCCAAACCAACCTCGTAAAAACTTTAATAAAGAGGCGTTAGAGGAGCTTGCAGCATCCATCAAAGTGCATGGCGTTATTCAACCACTTGTTGTAAACGACCAAAAAGACGGCACATATATGATAATTGCCGGCGAAAGACGTTATAGGGCGTCAAAAATGGCTGGATTAACCGCAGTGCCATGTGTGGTTAAAGATTATTCTCAAAAGCAAATTAAAGAAATATCTATTATAGAAAACTTGCAGAGGGAAGATTTAAACCCAATTGAGTCTGCCCGTGCCATAAAACAGCTTATGGAAGAGTATAAAATGACTCAAGAAGCGGTTTCTGAAAGAATTGGTGTAAGTAGACCAAACATAGCAAACACAATAAGACTTTTGACGTTATGCCCAGAAGTAATTGCTTTGGTAGAAAACAACAAATTATCTGCTGGCCACGCTAGATGCCTTGTTCCTGTTCAAGATTTTAACACTCAAGTAAAACTTGCAATGGCTGCCTGCGATAACAAAATGACCGTTCGCGATCTTGAAAAGGCGGTAAAAAACATATTAAAACCAAAAGCACCTGCCGAAAAACTTCCACAAGAGCAAAGCTTGGAGCTAAAAGAGCTTGTAAACGAGATGCAACGCACATTTGCCACAAAAGTGTCTGTAATTGGTAATGATAGAAAAGGCAGAATATATATTGACTATTATTCAAGAGATGATTTGGATAGAATTTCTGAACTTATGACACTTTTAAAAACCAAAAAACTTACTTTAAAAGAATTAAGCGAGTTTAATAAAAGAAAATAGTTGACTAATATTAAAAAAGACTATTGGCTAAACTGAAGTGAACCCCGTAGGGGTCACTGAAAATAAAAAGACACTTAGGAAGAAATTTTGGATTTCTTCCTATTTTTTAATCTTTTTGTATTATAGAATTCTATCCAATCTTCAACCAGTGCTTGATATTCCTGTGAACTTTTGATATCATTATTATACAAAGTTTCTTTTTTAAGAATCCCATGAAAAGACTCCATAGGTGAATCATCTATGGGTGTACCTTTTCTAGACATAGAAATTTGGATGTGGTTGGATTCGCAGATAGCTTTGTATTCATAAGATGTGTATTGGAAACCTTGGTCACTGTGAATGATGGTTCCTTGCACATCTTTTCTTTTTGCTATTGCTTCATTTAGTGTATCTATGACTAATGGAATATTATTAAATTTAGATATTTTGTATGCAACAACTTTACGGTCATACAAATCTAATATTGTAGTACAATCTTTTGTTGTTAAATATTAAGTAAGTAATGTCGGTAGTCCAAACTTTGTTTGGGCTGTCGACATTAAAGTTTCTTTTAATTAAATTAGGCTTTACATTAGATTCAATTCTTTTGTAATTGTTAGGTCTAATTCTTTTTATGTATTCTGGTTTCAGATTATATTTTTGCATAATTCTAGCCACTTTTTTGTGGTTAAATATTACACCATATTTAACCAGTAAGCCTTCGCAAACCCTACGATAGCCATAAGTATTTTTAGACTCTTCGAAAATTTCTTTAATTAGAAGATAGTCATAGTAGTCTTTATCTTCACTATTGCGATAACGATAATATGTTCTCTTGGCTATATCTAGCACAGAGAACATATTACTTAGTTTATATCTGAATTTATTAGCATTAATGAAGATTACTTTTTCTCTCGTTGTGCCTTTAGGAAGGCTTGGTAATTTTTTAGTATTTCGTATCTTTCCTTGTAGTTTATTTCTTCATCTTTTAGTGGTCTGCCACGATTATCTGATATTAAAGACCTTCCTTGTTTATATTTTCTTACCCATGTTTCAATAGTTTTTTTTGAGATACCATAAACTTTAGAAAGATAACCATAAGATTTATTCTCATTGATATATTGCAAAGCAATTTCATTTCTAAATTCAGGTGTATATGTATTAAATTTTTGTCCTTTACTAGCCATAAAAAATACCTCCTATGTTTATTTTAACATAGAAGGTATTTGTTTTAAAGTGTCTTTTATTTTTGCGGTGCAAAAATGGGGTTCGCTTCAAAA
>SVIU01000028.1 GCA_015069335.1 Clostridiales bacterium | reverse complement strand
CAGAGATACAAAAGGTTGTATTGCGTCATTAAAATCAGTTTCTAAACTCCCTTATGACAGCGCCGAAGACGGTATAAGCAACACTTTTTCTATTATCCCTACTGCTCTTGGCAAAACAGATGCCGACAAAGTTGACAATCTTGTTTCGTTAATGGACGGATATTTTGGCGATAAAGGACATCACTTAAACGTTAATGTGCTTGACAGAGATGTTTTGCTTGATGCAATGGATCATCCAGAAAAATACCCTCAACTTACAATAAGAGTTTCGGGTTATGCTGTTAATTTTATTAAACTAACTCGTGAGCAACAACTTGATGTTATTTCAAGAACTTTCCATCAATCTTTTTAAGGAGTAAATTTTGAAAGGCTACATTCATTCAATAGAAACTTTTGGTGCTGTTGACGGCCCCGGCATAAGATATATTATATTTTTGCAAGGTTGCCCGCTTAGATGCATTTTTTGCCATAATCCAGACTCTTGGAAGTTAAAGGACGGCAAAAAAGTTTCTGTCAATAAGCTTGTTAAAGACATTAAAAAATACAAAAACTATATTTGTGGTGTTACTCTTTCTGGTGGCGAACCACTTATGCAACCAAAGTTTACTTTAAAACTTATTAAAGCAATAAAAAAACTTGGTTTGACCGTTGCGCTTGACACCGCAGGATCTTTGCCAATTAAAACCTCTCAAAAAATTATTGATGCAAGCGACCTTGTTATTCTTGACATCAAAGGTTTGACCGAAGAATTAAATAAAAAAATCACTGGTGCAACAAACAAAAACACTCTTGCAACTCTAGACTATTGCGAGCAAATAAATAAAGATGTTTGGATAAGGCAAGTTATTGTTCCAAACTATACTCTAGATGAAAAATATTTGAATGAACTTGCTCAATTTTTAACAAAATTCAAATGTGTTAAGAGTGTTGACTTGCTCCCCTTCCACAAACTTGGCGAGCATAAATGGAAAACACTAAATCTAGATTATAAATTATATGGAACACCTTCACCAACCCAGGAACAAATGCAATTGGCAAGACAAGTTTTTAAAAAACATAATTTGCCGATGGTGGAGTAAAAAAATGAGAGTTTAACCTCTCATTTTTTTGCGTATTCGTTTATTAGTTGTCTGATTAGTGCAACACTATTTTCGTCGTGAACATAGTTTTTGCGCGGTTTTACAAAGTTGGCAGAGCCTCTTTCTTCGTATGGATATCTTGGAATAAGTTGAATGTGATAGTGATTCATTGGTCCATCGCTCATTGTGCAAATGTACACTCTTTCACATTTGTATACTTGTTTTATAATTATAGCAAATTGTTTTGCAAAGCGCATTATTTTTGCATTTAGTTCGTCAGGTGCTTCAGTAAAATCGTGATAGTGTGTTTGAGCGCCAATCATCATATGCCCCACTGCCCTTGGATTTTGCACAAACATACAATCAATATCGCTATCACTATACAACTCTAGTTTTGTGCAATCGCCATAAACACCACCATTTGTTCTACGGTCTAAACATGTTGGACAAACGCCCATATCCACCAATTCTTTTACTGATAGTTTGATTAAATCTTTATCTTCCATTTTATCCCCTTTTGAAAAAACAATCACTGCGATTAGTATATTTATTTTTTTCATAATAGTCAAACAAACTAATTGAGGTTATTTTTCTTATTGCTATAAAAAACATCTTGCGCTTCTGCAAATTTTGTTGTAATATTGCAAGCGAGGAGATAAAAAATGAATATTGATATTATTGCGTCCACAGCACCCGGACATATTGTTAAAAAAAGCGAACTTGACGATTTTTGCGGTAAAATTGCCGGCGTTTGCTATATGTCATCATCTTTTAGAGATTTATTAGATGAATCACCAACAAAAACTCAAAAAAGAATTGACAGAACAAAAAATGGTAAACACCACAGCGTTTATGAACATGGATATATTTCTTTATATTTAGAAAACATTCCAAAATTGTTTGCAATGGTTTTAAATAATGAAAAAGTTTATGTTACAAGCGAAAAATCTGCAAGATATACCCTCATGACTCCAAGCCCACTTGAACAACAATCGTATGATAAATGGAAAAACATATTTTTAATTGAAATTAATAAAAGATATCCAAATGATAACAGCTTTTTCAACAAGACAAAAAGAGAAAAATTGGCACAAGAAAATGCTAGATATTTAATTTCGGCTATGACGCCAACAAGCATGGTTTACACCACTTCTTATAGGCAATTAAACTATTTGTGTCAAATGATTCAAAATGAAATTGAACGTCCAAATGGCCCATATAAATTGCTAAAACCTCATTTTGCAGAATTTGTTGATTTTGTTAAAACTCAAGGGTTTTATGACCCTGCCCTTGCAGACGATGGCAAAAACAGACACCTCTCTTTGGTTAGCAGTGTAATAAGAAATGATTATTACGGCGATGTGTATTGCACAAGCTATGATGGTTCGCTTGCACAATTGGCACAAGCACAAAGACACAGAACAATCAGTTATCAGGTTAATCTTTCAGAATTAAAAGGCTTTTATGTGCCACCAATTTTAAAAAACAACCCAGACCTTGCACGAGAATGGTTGCTTGATATGTATACCTTGCAACACCTTTTGCCACAAGGCTCTATGTTCAACATTACCGAGCGTGGTTTACTTGAAAACTTTATTTTAAAAGCCAAAGAAAGACTTTGCTCTAACGCCCAACTTGAAATTGACAATCAAACATCTACAACTTTAAAAAAATATTTACAAGGTGTTAATCAAGACGAATATCTATATTCTCAACTAGAGCCATACTCTCACGGCTCAAGATGTACCTTTCCAGACTACATATGCCCTCAACCTTGCGGGTTTTACGAAGGCGTAACTGGTGAAAGAGAAATTTAATAACAAATAAATAGGATTAACATATTAAAATAACAAAAATTTGTAAGTAAATTGAAAACAAAGCATTTTTAATATTAATTTTACTTTTTATAAAACCACAGCAAATATGCTGTGGCTTTTTAGTATTGAAAGAACATGTTTACTTTTTTTCATAATCCGTTGACAAACTTTTTGGATTGTTATATACTAGCAAAGTCTTTAAATTAATACATTGTATTTTGCAAGTACAAGACATAAATAATTATTTGGACTTGTAGCTCAGCTGGTAGAGCAATTGACTCTTAATCAATGGGTCCAGGGTTCGAGCCCCTGCAAGTCCACCACTTTAGTCCCTTTATTTTAAAGGGATTTTTTAATTCCAAATATTTTTATCTTGCACATTATCTTACACATTTTCTTTCACATTTTTGTTTACAATGCTATAGACTATTCAGCAAAACAACAAAAAACTCAGCATGAATTTTTCTAACTTCTTAAAAAAATTCGACATAAAAAATTCGACTAAAATTTTGGTTTTCTTTGATCTTAATTTTTTATGTTTGATTGTCAATAATTTTTTTTTGTGATATGATAACAAAAAAAAAGGGGATTTATGAGTTTTTTAACCTTGAGTGAAATATCAAAAATTTACAAAATGGGCGAAATTGAAATACCCGCATTAAGAGAAGTATCTTTTGATTTAGAAAATGGCGAATTTGTTGTGATACTTGGCTCAAGCGGGGCTGGAAAAACAACGCTTTTGAATTTGCTGGGCGGGATGGATACTGCCACTTCTGGCACTGCAATTTTGGACGGCAAAAACATTACAGATTTAAACAAAAAACAACTTGTTGAATACCGCAGAAATGACATAGGCTTTATTTTTCAGTTTTACAACTTAATGCCTAATCTTACTGCCTTAGAAAATGTTGAAATTGCAACCGAAATTTGCAAAGACTCGCTTGATCCAAAACAAGTTTTAATTGATGTTGGTTTGGGTGATAGGCTTAATAACTTCCCTGCTCAACTTTCTGGCGGCGAACAACAAAGAGTTTCCATTGCGCGAGCGGTTGCAAAAAATCCAAAAATTTTGTTATGCGATGAGCCTACTGGTGCTTTGGATTACTTAACCGGAAAAAGAATTTTAGGTATGCTAAAAGACATTTGCAAAAAAGAAAACAAGCTTGTGATTATTGTAACGCACAACCAAGCAATTAAAGATATGGCTGATAAAGTTTTGTATATCAAAAATGGTCAAATAGAAAAAATTGAAACCAACACTGCTCCAAAAGATATTGAGGACATTGAATGGTAAGAAAAAGTTTTTTAAAATCCAACTTTAGAATGTTTAAAAAACATTTTACAAGAATGATTTCTATAATATGCATAATACTTTTAAGTGTTGCCTTTGTTTTTGGAGTTGGAGCATCCAAAGACAAAATTTGCGACAGTTTGTCTGAATATTATATAAATCAAAATGTTTCTGATTTTATTATCAAGTCAAAAAGTCGTACTGGTTTTTCAAACCAAGATGTAGACAATTTAAAAACAACATTAAACTTGGAAGATTCTCAAGTTCAATTAATTACAACGTTTGATCTTGAGCTAGATGATTTGATTACCCGTCTTTATTATTTAAATTTTGACAGCAAGATTAACAAATTAGAAATTGTTGAAGGAAGGCTTCCTACCACTGCAACTGAATGTGTTGTAGAAAGAGAAACACTTAATTTAATTGGCTACAAAATAAACGACACAATTGAAATTAGCGGAAACAGTTTTACCGTTGTGGGCATTGTTAACAACCCCTTAATTATTAATAAAAAAGAGGAAATTAGTAGCGTTGACAACAAACCTTTGGACAGGGTTGTGTATTTTAATTCACTTGCAATGCTTCCAAAAACTGACATTTGGGTAAGCATTGGCGAAAAAGATATGTTTGATGCTTTTTCACAAGATTATGAAAAATTAATTGAATATTATAAAACCGGCATTAATTCTGTGCTAGAAAATATTCACATTTTGACCTTGTATGAAAATATTGGCTTTTATGCTGTTGTTAATTATGCAGAAAAAATTGAAACTATTACTATCATTTTGATGTTGGCCTTTGTTTTGGTTGCCAGTTTGGTTGTGCTTACCACCATGTCAAGACTTGTGGAAGAAGAACGCGCTCAAATTGCATGCCTTGTTACTTTAGGTTATCCACCTAAAAAAATCACCAATAGATATTTGACTTTTGCACTAATTTCTACCTTGATTGGTGGCGGACTCGCCTACTTTTTAGGAAACATTGTCTGCAAATTGGTTTATGGCAGTTTTAATATGTATTATGCAATGCCAACTATGTCAAGCAAGATGTCACTTGCATATTATTTGATTGTATTTGCGCTCATATTTTTAGCCGTTATATTTGTTACTATATTTACTTGCAAAAAAATGACGAGCGAAAAGCCGTCAATTCTGTTACAGCCAAAAGCGCCCAAAAGCGGAAAAAAAGTTTTCTTGGAAAAAATTCCATTTATTTGGAACAAACTTTCGTTTAAATACAAAAGCACATTTAGAAACATTTTAAGGCACAAAAAACACTTTTTTATGACGGTGATATCAATTGCCGGAGCAACTGCCTTGGTGTTTTTAGGGCTGGGAGTTTTGGATTTTGGCCTGCAAGATGAAGCCATTGGCAAAATTTTAACTATACTTGCTATTGTTGTTGTAATATTCTCTGGACTATTAACAGCTTTGGTTATTTATACCCTAACAAACATTAGCATAAGCGAACGCAATAGAGAAATTGCCACCCTAAAAGTTTTGGGCTACAACGACAAAGAAGTTTCTATGTATATATATCGCGAAGTGTATATAATGACAATAATTGGTGTTGTTTTAGGATTGCCGCTGGGCGTATTCTTGATGTATGAAGTGTTTAATTTTATGGGCTTTGGTGGCTTGGAAATTTTAAGGCCTTTTGTATATTTACTAACACCAGTTGTCACCCTGATTTTTACCTTTTTGGTTTCATTTTTGCTCAACAAAAAAATTAAAAAGGTTGACATGAATGATTCCTTAAAAGCAAGAGAATAAAAATTTATAATTAAAAAATATGGTTAGTTTTTATCACTAACCATATTTTTTTTGAAAGATACAAAGGAAAGAATTAAACTTAAAAACATCACCAAAAATATTGGTATTAAACCCAGTTGTGCTGTTAAGTCAAAAGTGTAAGCATCTCCTAGAGTTTTGGTTGCACCGGTTGCAATTCTTCCCAAATAAATTGATGGGTAAAATGGCAAGAATCTGCAAAAGGTTTCAAAGCCACCCATTGTGTCAAGTGGCATCCAACATCCACCAAGCATAGTTGCGAGTGAAATAAACGCTGAGCTTACTCCTGGGGCTGATTTATCGCTTAAGATAGTTCCAATCCATATGCCTAAAAAAACGCAAATAATTAGCATTGGCAACTGGCTTAAAATTAATAATAAACAACCAGCAAAAGACATAAATGGAACTTTTGTTATAAGTGAAATAACCAAACCGGTCAAAATGCAAACAATACATTGGCAAATGCCAACAATAAACCCTACACTTGCATAACCAAGCACAAAATCACGTGATTTCATAGGAGATGAATAAAGCCTTTTTAAAAAGAAGGTTTGTCTATCTTTTGAAACTAGCAATGCCATAAGTAGCATCACAAATGTAAACGAAAACATTATTATTGCAGGTATTAGCGATAAAAGCTCAAACATTGGTGTGTTGCCACCCGTAAAGTTTGATATAACTTGAAAAATTGCCATCATTACAACAGGAAAGCCCACACAAAAAATGTATATAATGGGATCACGCAAAACTTCTTTAAAGTTTCTATTTGAAAAATTTAATAACCTACTCATTGTCTGCCTCCACAAATTTTACAAATGCATCTTCAAATGTTGTTGCATGAGCCTTTTGTTTTAACTGCTCTACAGTGCCAATTTGCAACAATTTGCCCTTTGACAAAATTGCCACTCTGTCGCATAGTTGCTCTATTTCTTCTAGATAGTGTGAAGTTAAAACAATAGTAATTTTGTTTTTTAGTTTGGAAATTATTTTCCAAAGCTCTCGCCTTGCCAAAACATCAAGCCCAAGCGTTGGCTCGTCCAAAAATAATATTTTTGGCTTGCAAACAAGCGCTAATGCAATTGACAAACGCCTTTTAAAGCCCCCAGAGAGCGTTTTTGCCCTTCTATCAAGAACTTCTTCGAGTTTAAATGTTTTGATTATTTCTTCAAGCAAATTGGCGTCATTAACTCCGTATGCCTTTGCAAAAAAATTCAAGTTTTCTAAAACTGTTAAATTTGGTGCAACTGAACTCTCTTGAGGCGAAATTGCAATAATTTGTTTTATTTGTTGCATTTGAGTGTCCAAATCAAAACCGCCCACTTTTGCCGAGCCACTTGTTTTTTGAGTCAGCCCACACAAGATTTTTATTAATGTTGTTTTACCAGCACCATTTACGCCCAAAAGCCCAAACAACTCACCTTGTTCAACGTTAAAACCAACATTGTTTAATGCAGTAATTTTTTTATAGTTTTTGCAAATATTTTTTAAATTTATAGCTTCCATTTTACCCCCAACTAGTTATTTAAAACAGAGTTTGTAAATGACTCTATAACATCCGACTTTAAAAGTGCCATGCCCTTGTTTTTGTCGCATAGCACAACTATTGAATCACCAGGGTTAATATCAAACATAACCCTTGCCTCTTTGGGTATGACAATTTGCCCCTTTTCACCAACTTTGCATATTCCAATGTATTGATTTTTGTCCATTTAATCCTCCCACAAGTTATACTTTTCATACTAATTATACTTATTTGAATTTTAAAAGTCAAAAAAACTTTGGAGTTTTTCCAAAGTTTTTTTAATTTTTTAATAATTAAATTTTTCCAACTGTTCTTGGGAACATTAAAGTATCTCTAATGTTTTGAACACCAGCAATGTACATTAACATTCTATCAAAGCCAAGTCCAAAACCACTGTGTGGAACAGAACCAAAACGTCTTGTTGCCAAATAGTCTTCATAAGCTTCGGTTGGCATATTGCGTTTTTTCATTGCTTCTAGCAATTTGTCAAGGTCTGCTTCTCTTTCGCTACAACCTATAATTTCGCCAATTCCAGGAACAAGCAAGTCGGTTGCTGCAACTGTTTTGCCGTCTGGATTTTGCTTCATATAGAATGATTTTATATGTGCTGGATAGTTAACAACAAATGTTGGTTTTTTAAAGTATTCATCAGTTAAATATTTTTCGTGTTCGGTTTGAAGGTCATCGCCCCACTCTACTGGATAAACAAATTGTTTGCCTGATTTTTTCAAAATTTCTACTGCGTCAGTGTAATCAACTTTTGCAAAATCGCTATTTACAACATGCTCTAGTTTTTCAAGCAAGCCTTGCTCGCCATATTGGTTTAAGAAAGCTAGTTCATCTTTGCAGTTTTCGAGGCAATCTTTGATGATAAATTTAATAAACTCTTCACCAATTTCAATAATGTCATTAATGTCCGCAAAGCATACTTCTGGTTCAACGTGCCAAAATTCTGCCAAGTGTTTTGTTGTGTTGCTGTGTTCTGCTCTAAATGTTGGTCCAAAGGTGTAAATTCTACCAAGCCCCATTGCAGCCATTTCGCCTTCTAATTGACAAGAAACAGAAAGACCTGCTTTTGCGCCAAAGAAATCGTCTGCATAATATTCTTGCTCAGTTTTATAGTTTGCATTCCAGTCTTGAGTTGTAACTCTAAACATTTCGCCTGCACCCTCGCAGTCACTTGCAGTGATGATTGGAGCGTGTAAATATTTATAGCCGTTTAGGTGGAAATATTTATGAATTGCTTGTGCCAACTGGTCACGAACTGTAAACACCGCTTGGAAATATCTTGTTCTAATTCTCAAGTGTGGAATTTCACGTAAGAATTCAAGTGTGTGTCTTTTCTTTTGAAGTGGATATTCTGCTGGACATTCGCCCAAAACTTCTAGGTTTGCAACTTGAAGTTCAACACCGTTTTTTTCTGATTCCACAAGCAAACCTTCTACTTTTAAAGAGGTGCCTGCAACTAAATTTTTTGTGTCAATGTTTTTGTCTTTATCAATAATCAATTGCAAATTTTTAAAAGATGTTCCGTCATTTAACTCAACAAATGATATTGTTTTTGAATCTCTAAATGTTCTTACCCAACCGCATACAATAACGCTTTTTTCAACGTATTCTGCCGAGTTTGTGAATAATTTTTTTATATCTGTATGTTTCATATTTTTCGTCCTTATTTTTATAATAGATTTATGATAAAATTTTAGCAATTTTTTGTCAATTGATTTTGATAGTTTGCATATAAATTGTTCCTATTTTTTCCTTTTTTAAATCATTATAAACTTTTAACATATCCAAATAAAAAAAATGTTGCAAAGCTTTACAACATTCAATAATATTTTTGTATTGTAACATTAATTTTTGTTTTTCTTGTTTTTGCGGTTATAATACCAAGTTTCTAATTGTTTTTGATATTTACAGAACAGTATAAATAAAATTATCAATACGGCGGCAATAGCAATCCAAACTGGAATACCCCAGCCACTAAATGGTATTATTGTTCCAGTTCCTAGTAAGCAAACCAGACCAATATATATTGCCTTTATTATCATCATAGAAAAAAGGAAAAACAAGAATTTCATTGATGTTAAACCAGCTATCATACATATTAAATCGTCTGGGAAAAATGGCAAAATTTGCATCATTACAAAAAGGAAGTTTCCTTTTGCACCTAACATATTTTTATATTTTTCGGTTTTTTCTTTTCCTATGCACCACACAACCGCTTTGTTGCCAAATAACCTGCCAATAAAAAAGCAAATTATTGCCCCAATCACAAAACAAATGTATGAAATTATAAACGTGTTAAGCTGTCCAAAAATTGGAAGCCCAATTAAAATAAAAGTAAAACTAGGCAATGGCAAAACAATAACATTTAAAATGGTTAACAAAATAAAAATAATATAACCCCAAATGCCAGCGTCTTGAATTTTTTGCCTAACTTTCTCAAGATCTGCAAATGTTTCAAAAAAGCCACACAAATTAAAAATTGTAAACACTGCAACAATAATTAATGTTATTATATTGCATGCAAAAAAACTACGCACCTGCTCTTGATTTTGCTTGAAATAAAAGATAATTGAGCCAGTTGTAAACGATATGGTTGCACCATATGCCAAAACTTGCACATACCACTCTACTTTATTTAAAAACAAAACCATTGCAAGCACTATAGTTATAAAAATTAAAATATTTGATATGACAATCCATAATCCTTTTTTCTTCAAAATATATACTCCGGTTATGACTATTTTAATTATAGTATGTAACTAAATATCAATTTAAGTCAAGAAAAAAAGCAAACTATTCAAACAGTTTGCTTTTTTAGTAGGAAAAACAATACAAATAAAGAATGTTTTTGCTGAGTAATTTTTTATATTTAAAAATCTCTAACGTCAACCTTTGGCGTATAAACTGGGTTTGTTTTTATTCTGCAAATATACCAGCTTTTAATTTTTAATAGTTCTTCAAAACTAACTTCAATATTATGAACTTCATATGGGTCAACAACTGGTGCTTGCTCTCTTTCTGGCAAATCTGCTTCGTCACTTGCATAACTTTTACGCCAAGCGGCCATCGCTTTTTGATATTTTTTTTCTCTTAAATTTTCTGCCTTTATTTCTGCTTTAATATCGTGTCTTGTTTTTGGTTTTTCGTAAATCATATCTTTTAATCTATAAACCAAATCGCATTGTGGCAAATAATCTAAATTTAAAGATTTAACCACGTCTAACGACCTTGTTGTATAACTTAATCCTGTGTGATAATCTTGTTGTATTGCCCTTTTTACCGTTTCGGCGTGTAAATCGTTGTATGCATTTGTAAATGATGGTGGCACTAAATTGTAAATATTTCCGTTTTCTAAATTTTTTAATCTTGAACGATAATTATTCCAAATATATAAGTGTACATTTCCACTATTGTCTATCGCCCAAACAATATCTTTTAATTGGTACATAACCCCCCCCCTTGACTAAAATATATGTCATAATTAGACATCTGTCAAGGGGGTTTTTAATATAACACAAATAATTGGCATACAATTGATTTTTATTAATTTTTATTGACAATAATTATTCATTATTCACTATTCATTATTCATTAAAAAACACCCAAAGCGTAAGCCTTGAGTGTTCTATTGGTTCCTTGGCAATGTCATATCTTCCCGGGCCGTCGCCAGCCAAGTATTTTCTGCGATGAGAAGCTTAACTTCTGTGTTCGGGATGGGTACAGGTGGACCTTCTCTCTATTGTCACCAAGAATGGTTCAGAGTCCTTTCTTGACTTTATCTTTCGATATTGTCATTCTGGGTCAGAATATTTCGTGTAGCAAATCGTGTTTTTAATAGTCGTTAACTATTCACTATTCACTTTTCACTGCAACAACTTTGTTGTTGCCAAGTACTCTGACAACTGCATAAATATTTTTCCTAATCTCTTGCAAAGTGCTAATTATCTTGCTGATTAAGCCCTCGACCTATTAGTATCGGTCAGCTACACACATTACTGCGCTTCCACCTCCGACCTATCAACCTGGTGGTCTTCCAGGGGTCTTACTAACTTTCGTTATGGGATATCTTATCTTGAGGCTAGTTTCACGCTTAGATGCTTTCAGCGTTTATCTAAACCATACTTCGCTACCCTGCTTTGCCGTTGGCACGACAACAGGTACACCATTGGTATGTCCATCCCGGTCCTCTCGTACTAGGGACAGCCCCTCTCAAATATCCTACGCCCACGATAGATAGGGACCGAACTGTCTCACGACGTTCTGAACCCAGCTCGCGTGCCACTTTAATCGGCGAACAGC
>SVIU01000027.1 GCA_015069335.1 Clostridiales bacterium | reverse complement strand
AGAACGCATGATTGCATATGGTTGTAATGAAGTTAGGTATAACGCTAGTGTTGCAACCTGCAACCAATTTGGTAGGCTCTAATTTTGAAATTATGCAGTTGTTTTTTGAATAATAATATTCATTGCCTTCTTCTACAAATAACGAATATGCATTCGCAAGAAGACCATGTTCGTTGCGAAGTGCATCTTTCTGACCTCCAATTATTTCCACACTTGCTGGAATAGTTATTGATAATAAATTTAGGCAATTATCAAACGTATAATCTAATACGGTAACACTATCTGAGAGCAATACACCATAAATAAAAGAATTATAAAGTTCATACTGCTCTACAAAGTCTAACCCTGAAGTAAGAGTTACGCTGTAATAACCATCAACGAGCTCGCCCTCTTCATCATAAGTATTTAAGCCAGGCAATCTATCGCCATCTCCAAAAACATAACCGATATCAACAACACTGCCATCTTCGTCAATAAGTTGGTTTGGTAGGGTTATGTGTTTGCTGCCGGTTGAATATTCCGGAATGGCTGTAAGCATATTTGCCTCTAGGTCTTCATTATAGGAGTATTCATATCCGTCTTCCACGCTTGGGGTTTGGGTTTGAGCGAATTCTATGCCAAAGTCAAAGTTTTGTAGGTCTAACTTTTCTTGATGGTTTTTTAAGGTTATTTCAATAACCATTTGGTCCTCAAATGGAGTAACTACGCCAGTTTGAGCGTTTTTTGTGCCTGCTTTAATGTAGTCATTGTGTAGGGCTACCAAAACATAGTTGCAATTGCACTCGCCTTCTGCGTGAGTATTATGGTGATAAATGTTGTCAAAACCTGCTTGTTCTACACCGTCTACTGTAAGGGTGTTAAGCCTTGCAGAAACTGGAAAGGTTGAATAGTTGGCTACTTCAATTTTGATTCTTATGGTGGAAGCAACTTCGTTAAACCAGTCGTCAAAATATATGCTGCCAAAGTTCCAGCTTGCACCGTCGGTTACATATTCAACAACATCTGCAGTTGCATTATTATCACTGCACCACTGCACTGTTTTGTTGCCTATTTGCTCCCAGTCAGTGTCGGCAGAGTTACGCTTCATGGCATTTTGAATGTAGGTTGTTGCAACAACATCGCAATTGTTGGCAGTAAAGCCAATTGTTCCACTAACAGCAAGCTCTGCCCTTTTTGCCGACCATACACCAATGGCATTTAAGTTTGGTCTTTGTCGATTTTAATGAATGATAAACATAAATAGGTCAAACACCCCTTCAGTCAGCCACTAGGGCTGACAGCTCCCCCTTAAAGTAGGGGGAGCCTTTAAAAAAACATCCTTCACTATTCACGCGACCGAGCATCAGCGAGAGTCGCCTTTCACTATTCACTTTTCACTCGTTTTGTGAGTCCCAAAATCGATTCTCGCTTACAGTTTACCCCCCCCCGCAGAGATGTCAATCAAATTTTCAAATTTGCAAAAAAAAGTTTTTTTTAGTTAATTCTTAAAGTAAATTCAGGCCTTTAATGGTGTATAAACTATGTGATGTTGCTTTGCTCATTGCATTCGCAAACCAAGTTTGCTGGTGCAAACTCCTTGATAAATCAAGGCATCACAGTTTGAATAAACATCAGTTGCTGGCAAATACCACTTCGTGTTGCTTGCCGACAACTTCCGATAATATTACTTTTTTGTATTATTGGAAATATTGTATTCGCGCTGCCGCAAGCCTTTAGGCTTGTTTTTTTGTAAAGCTTCCAACCGCTTGCAAAATATGGCAAAAACCGACATTTTTTTGCAAATTGTTGAATTTTTTTTGTAAATCGCTTTGAAATAAAGGAATTTGTGTGTATAATGAAAATACTTAATGACAATAATCATTAAGGAATTTAAACAAAAAGGGGAATTTTTTATGAATAAAACTGAATTCATCAGAGCTATTTCTGACAAAGCTCAAATCACACAAAAGGACATTGCTGCTGTTTATGACGCAACTTTAGAAGTTATCACAGAAGCTTTAAAAGCTGGCGATAAAATCACTTTGGTTGGCGTTGGCACTCTTGAACTTAAAAGAGTTGAAGCAAAAACTGGCATCAACCCAAAAACAAAACAAGCAGTTAAAATTCCGGCATGCAACAAACCTGTTTGCAAATTTGGTGCTGCTTACAAAGCAAAATTCAACTAATTTATTCATTAAAAAAATGCAACCGCAATTGTGGTTGTATTTTTTATACAATCCCCCAGTCTGCCTACTCGCTATGGCTCGTATGGCAGACAGCCCCCTTTGCACAAAGGGGCCTATAACGACGACAATGTTAAAAACTATACTAGCAAGTTTTTATCTTGTAATTAATTGACAAATTTCTCAATAAGGTTTAAAATTGTTTTTGTATTTTTAACATTTAGGAGAAATTAAAAATGGATTTATTTGCAAAAACTGAGGGTGAACACAACTATACCCTTGCCAAAGAAAAGGGCATTTACCCTTATTTTCACGAATTAAGAAGCGGTCAAGACACCGTTGTTGATATGGAAGGCATCAAAACTGTTATGATTGGCAGCAACAACTACCTTGGCCTTACATCTCACCCAGAGGTTGTTGCCGCTGGTGTTGAGGCTGTAAAAAAATACGGCTCAGGCAACAGTGGTTCTCGTTTTTTAAACGGAACGTTGGACATCCACACAAAACTTGAAGCAGAACTTGCAGAATTTTTACATAAAGAAGCGTGCGTAACTTTTTCAACTGGTTTTCAAAGCAACTTGGGCATTATTAGTGCAATCGCTGGCAGAAATGACGTTATTTTGTGCGACAAAGAAAACCACGCCAGCATTTATGACGGTTGCCGTTTAAGCTTTGCAAAACTTATTCGTTATGAACACAGCGATATGGAAGACTTAGAAGCAAAACTTAAAGAAGTTCCAGACGACAAAGGCATTTTGATTGTTACTGATGGTGTATTCAGTATGAGTGGTGAAATTTGCAAACTTCCAGAAATTGTTGCACTTGCAAAAAAATATGGTGCAAGAACAATGGTTGATGACGCTCACGGCCTTGGTGTGCTTGGCGCGCATGGTCGTGGAACAGCCGAACACTTTGGCTTGGAGGATGAAGTTGACATTTATATGGGCACATTCTCAAAATCACTTGCATCTCTTGGCGGTTATATGGCAAGCACCAAAAAAGTTGTAGACTATGTAAAACACACATCTCGTCCATACATCTTTAGTGCAAGCATTACACCAGCAAGCGTTGCATGTGCAAGAAAATCGCTAGATATTTTAAAACGCGAGCCTGAGAGGGTTAAAAATTTAATTGACATTGCAGATTATATGAGAAAAGGCCTTGAAAAACTTGGCGTAGACTTGATGCCTGGTGGCGGAACTCCAATTATTCCAATTTATGTTTATCAAGACGAAAAAGCATTTGTTGCTTGCAAATTGCTTTTGGAACGCGGTGTTTATGTAAACCCATCAATCACACCTGCCGTTCCTGCCGGTTATGCAATTTTAAGAACTTCTTACACAGCAACCCACACCAAAGAACAAATGGATTATGCAATGAAACAAATTAAAGAAGTTTTGGACATTATAAACGCTCCAGACTTTGCAATTGAGTAATATTACAAAAAGCCGTTTTTAAAACGGCTTTTTTTGTAGTAGGAAATATCGCATTTGGCGGGAATTTATTCACGAGTTAAATGAGATTTCCGCCCGTACCATAGGCCATAGCTTTTGCGAACAACAAAAGGATGCTTGTATGTTTACGCAATTACAGAACTTTAACTTGCTTAAAGTTTCGATGTTATTTATTGCACCAAGCACACCTCCTCTTCAAGCGTTTCGCCAAGTTGCTCTTTGACTTTTTGCTTGGTTAGTTTTAACATATCACAAAAGTTTTTAAATGTTGCCTCGCCTTGGTTTACAAAAAAGTTGGCGTGCTTAGGGCTTATTATAAGCTTGCCTATTGTTGTGCCTTTTAAACCTAATGACTCTATTAATTTGCCCGCACTTTGCCCCTTACATTTTTTAAAAACACTGCCACAACTTTTTGCATTGTAGGGCTGAGAATTTAACCTTTTTTCAAAATAAAAATCTTGCAATTTCTTTATTTGTTCGCTGCTGCAAAAATTTGTTTTTATTTCTGCCTTTAGAACAATCAAATTTTGACCATTTGCATTTTGCTGTTTTATGTGGCTTGTTCTATAACCAAAATTTAGTTGCCTATTGTCATACACAACCACTCTGCCCATGTTTAGCATCCACACTCTTGAAACAATATTTTTAAACTCTTTTTCATAAGCCCCGGCATTCATAACAACTGCACCACCTATGCTTCCCGGTATGCCATAAGAAAACTCTAACCCACCGCAAGAATTTTGCTCGCAAAAGTGGTTAAGTGTAAACAAATTTGCCCCAGCATAGGCAATTATTTTTTTATTTTTTAAATAAATTTTGTTCATGTTTTTTAGACAAATAAAAATAGTATCAATCTCGCCGTCTTTTATTACACAGTTGCTACCAAACCCAACAACAAAATATTTTAATTTATGCATTTGCAAAAATTTTACAAGCCGTTTAACCTGCTTGACGCTTTGGGGATAACACACAATTTTGACTTTACCCCCAATGCCAATACTGCACAAACTCTTACCGCTAACATTTGTCTTAACCTTGCAATATCTTGTCAGCCTATAACTTAAACTTTTTTTGCTTCGCATAACAATATATATGCCCTTTTAGCAAATGTTGACTAATTGCACTATGTATGATATATTAATAATAAGATAAGATAATAAATTTAAGGGGCAAATCTTATGAAAAACACTGAAATTTCAATGGAAGAAGCAGTAAAAATCAGAAAACGCATTGAAGAGTTGCAAGAAAGACAAAAAAGATATCCTGAGCTAAAAGCCCAATTAATAGCACAAGCAAAAGCCGAACTTGGTGAGGATGTTTTTGAAAAATTTGACGTTGATGACGGTACTGATGTTTTTGAACTAGCCGAGCAGTATTTTGCAAAAAAACTAGATGTAAAAACTCCATTACCTTTTTCTAACGAGCAAATTCAACAGTTTATAACAATGAAAAAATTTCCAATGCATGGCACTTTTCGCATGGAAGACTCGCCAACAAAAAGCAAAAAAAATGTGCACGGAATGTTGCTAACCGGCAAAACATCAGACGGTCAAGATTGTATTTTTGCTTTTTCGATTGTTAAATCTCTAGAAGATTCAAATAACTATACCATAAAGCTAGATATGTATTTGCCTTGCGGTTTGTGGATTAACCTAGCCCGCATAGATGCCGACAACATATCACACCAAAACTTTGTGGACCAAAATGGGCAAATTGTTGAAAGTTTTGAAGCTCTTAGAGAACTCCCAACACCTCATTTTCACTATTTTACAGAACAAGCTCAAGTTTTGCAACACGACGATCTTGCTTGTATGTATGCAAAAGGCCTAGACCAATATGCAAGCGATTCACTTACCCAAGACCAAATGTTTACACAAATTTTAACCGATTTTATGGGTAAGTGCGGAATCGACACAAGCATAGTTTCCGCAAAAGTTCAAGGGTGTGACTATGACCACAGCAATCCACTTTTTGTTTGCGACTACTCTCACGAAACAGCACAAACAACAAGTTTTGGTGATGTTGTTGCATATTATGAACTAATGCAAGAAGAAGAGAAAAAACAACAAGCAGAAAAAAAGCAAGAAGTATCGCAAGAAGAACAGCAAGACATGCAAAAGTAATTTGCAGATTTAAAACTTTACTGCAATATAAAAATATATGATGACATAACTAAAAAGGCTGTCCTAAAATGGACAGCCTTTTTAATTTTTGAAATAAGGTGTCGATGAGGCAATTAAAAAACCACCTATTGTCCCGCGAGCGCAGTTGAACAATTTAGGCTAGCTGTGAGCGACTTTTGCAAGTTGTTGACGAGGCGATAAGCCACGATTCAACACTTGCAACCCAAGCGAACAGTGCTTAAATTGTCAACAAACAATTTTAAAAATCTAACCGCTTAACCAGCGAGCGCAGTTTGCAATTTGAATAAAATGCAAACGTCCTTTGCAATGTGTCGATGAGGCAATTAAAAAACTACCTATTATCCCGCGAACGCAGTTCTGCAGTTTGATTAAATAAAGAGTGTATATGTTAGCATAAGCCGGGTTATAAGAATTTTTAGAAACAAGTTTCGTTAAAAAAATTCTTATCCTTTCAAAAATTTTAATTTTTGAAATAAGGTGTTGCTAACATATACACTCTTTAATCAAATTGCAAACAAGCGAGCTTTCAGGCTTCCAACAACATCTTATCCGCCACAAGAGCAATGAACTCACCGTTTGTTGGTTTATCGTTTGATGTATAAACCTTTAAGCCAAAAATTGAATTTATGTTTTCAATCTTGCCCCTATTCCAAGCAACTTCAATAGCGTGGCGAATTGCCCTTTCGACCTTACTTGCAGTTGTGTCAAATTTTTCAGCAATGGCTGGATAAAGTTTTTTTGTTATTGAATTGATTATCTCTGGTGTATCAATTGCCATTTTTATTGCCTCACGCAAAAACTGATAACCCTTTATGTGTGCAGGAATGCCAACGGTTATAAATATATTTGAAATTTTTTCGTCAATAACCCTTGTTTTGTTGCGGCTTTCATGTGCTGGTGTGCTTTCAACATTTTTCATTGCATAAACGTCTTTTATACGCTCTAAAATGTCAGTGGCTTTTGCCGGCTTGTTGATGTAATAACTCACGCCCATTGACATTGCTTTTGAAACAAAGCCCTCATGTGCCAAACTTGACACAACCACCAATTTAGGACAAGCCGAGCCCATTTGAGCCTTGAGTTTTTCAATTAAAACAAAACCGTCAATGTTTTGTAAAACAATGTCAAAAAGCAAAATGTCGGGCCTTGAGCCAACCACTTGATTTAATGCAATTTGACCATCAACTGTGTTTCCCACCAACTCAATGTCTTGCGTGTTTTTTATCTCTGCTAATATTTCATCATATATATTTGAATTATCTGCAACGTATAATTTAATTTTGTTTTCCATATTTCTTTCTCCTTAAACAAATGCTGACACTATGATACCACCGCCTGGGTCATATGACTATTAAAATTTTGGTCGAAAAGTATAAGTTTTTGTAATAAACTTAAATAATTTAAACAAAGATGTCGAAACAACAATCTATTGTAAAAAAAACAAAGATTAATCCATTTTTTAACACCTAAAAAGGTATATTTAGCATATATACAAAATATGGAAATAAATTCAAAAATTTACGACGACCACCAATTGATAACCCCCCAAACCATGGAAAAAATAGCAAAAGAATATCAACTTGAACTAAGCAAAAAAGTCAGCAAGTTACAAGAAAACCAAAACGACAATTCTGAGCAAAAAGTTTGTTTGCATATTGAATCAAATAACAGCGCAAACCAAATTTTTCAAGCAATTAATTTTTTAATAAAAAAATTAAGGTTTAGAGCAAGCAAAAAAATTATTGCCAAGCTTAAACAATGCCTTGACATTGCCGAGCAAATTAATAATGTTTTAAACAACCAAAACAGCCCTTTAAATTTGGCTTATAAAAACAACAAACATATTGTGGGCTTAACAATTAAAAATGCGTTAAATTTGCTTGAGGCCACCACCAATGCCTTAAATCAAAAAAACAACCCCTTTGCCAACACTGAGCAATTGGTTTGTTTAAGCCTTTCACAAGGTTTGGACTTGCAAACAAGCCTTATTGAACTGTTGCGCCATTTAATAAGTTTGGTTTTTTAATAAAATTCTTTGCTTTTTTTGTTTTTATTTATTAAACTAAAAAAAAGGAGTTAAACTTGGCTAAAAAAATTTCAAATGGCGAGCGTTTTATTAACGCTTTCAATCAAATAGACTATGCAATAAGAACACAACACAACTTTAGGCGCAGTATGGGCTTTAGCGACATGATTAGGCGCGCTGTTTCTATCAACCACATTGTAAGAAAATATGAAGATCATTTAATTGACTACGGCAGACTCCGAAATGCTATCATTCACGGTTCAAACGGCGACGAGCTTATTGCCGAGCCTCATGAGGATGTAACAAATCAAATTGAGGCCCTTGCGAAGCTTATTACCACCCCACCAAAAGCAATCGACGTGCTTGCCGAAAAAGATGTTTTTACTGTGAGTTATGATGTTTGCTTAAAAGATGTTATTATGCGTATGAGCCAAACAAAATACAGCAATATTCCCGTTTATAAAAATGGCGAACTTATTGGCGTTGCAAACGGTCAAAGAATTTTAGATGCATTTGGAGCATATCTTTCTTCTGGTGGTCAAGCGGACGACTTTTTAAACAACACCACCATTGAGCAAATTGCAACAATTCAACATACCATTCCATATTATGAAGTTATGGCAGAAGATGCCAAAGTTGACGAGGTTTTGTCAAAATTTTTAGAAAACCGCAAACTGCTTGTAATTATAATAACCAAAACCGGCACAATGAACGAGCCACCAATTGCCATAATAACCTCAAGCGACTATATGGAACTTAATAAAATTTTAGAAAACTATTAAAAACTTTTAAAACAAATTAAAAAGCAACTGAAAATAATCAGTTGCTTTTTTAATATTAGATATGTGTTTTTATTTTTAATAATATCTCACTGGTTTTACTTTTGGGTAATAATGGCGATAAACAAGTGTATAAATTCCATAAATAATCAAAACCATCAAGAATACCGCTACAATTACAACAAGTGGCATAATTGAAACAGGAATAAATGGGAATGCACTGCCCTTTAAGAAGAACCAGTCATAATCTGCATAAATTGCATTGCCTATTGAAGCCCAAAGTGCAATGAATAAAATCATAAAGAATTCTTTCCAAATGCCCTTTATTGAAAGTTTTACGCTTTTTGTTGTAAGTGACAACACACCATATGCAAGCACCATAGAGTGATAGAAGAAAGTTTGAACAACTTTGTAACCTATTGGTGAAACTCCGCCAAGTGCAGAGCCTGGGTAGCAAAGATACATAAGTGGTGCGACAATACAAAGCACAACTGCTGGTTGATTTAACCAAGCAAATTTTTTGTTAAATCTAGCAAAGATTGCAACAATGCTAATAAATGTGCAAATATGGAATGGAAGTTTGTCAACATCCATTTCCCCTCCACGATAAAGCGGTTGAACAAAGAAATCTAGCACATAAGAAATTACTGCAATAATTATAAGTGCGTTAACAAATTTGCGTTGTGTTTTTTCTGATTTTTTTCTAAGCAAAAATGCTGTTAAAATAATTCCGCCAATTGCCAAAAGCAAATAGCCAATATGCCAAAAATCAAACAAGTTGATCTCTAACCCTCCAAGATTTTTATCAAATAAACTTAAAAACCATTCTCTCATTGTTTTTTCTCCTTAATTTTTTTATACCATCTATCTTCTTTTTTAAGTGCTATTTGTTCAACGATGGAACCAATTACAAACACCAGCACTAATGCAACCACACCAATCAGATATGGGTTTATCCATGGTGCACTTGCGAATGGACTTTCTAACAAATACATCGAGTTTGGCGGATCTAAGTTGCACAATTTGTAAAGCCCAATAACAATTCCACCCTCGACAATCATTCCACAAAGGCCAATTGCCACACTTATTACATTTTTGACTCTGATTTTTATATAACCGCCAACCAATAAATATAGCGAATTAAATATTAACACAACATGGCTAACCAGCCCTTTCAAAACTCCCCAGTCTGCCATATTGGGATCTGAAGCATAAATTTCATTACACAAAAGTCCAACCAAACCACCCGTCATTCCCAAATAAAATGAAAACACTGCCAAGCCCTTAAAAGCCTTCCCTTGCTTGTTTTTCATAAACGCCAAAATTAGCAAAAGCCACATTACGATATTGCAAGGATAAATAGGAATGAGCATAACCGATTCAACTTCAGCTTTACCAGTTGTGAAATAATCTACATATAAACTACTAAAATGTATTGCAACTGTTAAAATTGATGCAATTTTTAAAATTAAATTTTTGTGTTTTTCTTGTTTGACAAATTTATAACAAATTATTAGCGTTGCAATTATAATCGCAAAACTAACACCCAAAAATATTAAGTGATTTTTATCAAAAAGCATATATACTCCATGTAATACAAAATCTTAGTTTTAGTGTAACAAAATACCACAAAAATCGTCAAGAAAAAACAAAAAAATATTTTACATATATCCTACACATAATAATTTTATGCACTTTAACTATCACGCAAAAATCAAAAAAATAATTCAAGAAGATATTGTGGTCAAAATTGAAGTTTTAAGCGAGTATCACAATATTTCGCCTTGTATGCTTTTGCATTTTAAAAATCACCCACCCATGCCCATTAGAGAACACAAGTGGGATGACTACATTGCCCTACTTTTTCCACCAACTTGAAAAAAAGCAACTCTTTTATGTTATGCATCGTGTTAGCGAAACAATAATTAAAAGTCAAAAAAAATTATGGTAAAAAAATAATTCATTCGATTTTATACAAATATAGAAAGTTTATGTTATAAATATTTTATGATGAAACTGTTCATTTTTGAAACAAAAAGTTCCGTCTAATACGGGACTTTTTATGTTTTTAGACGTGTCCACCAAGCCAAAATGCCCATTGTGATTTGAGCGGGTGGACACTTTTGGTATTTTTTGAGAAATAATTTTGCATGAGACTGATTTTTTTGTGGCATTGAAATTTTTAATATAAGATATTGCAATCGCTCATTTTGTATGATATACTACAAATATATATAAGGAGTGATTATGAAAAAGAAATATGTAGACTATATAAACGAAATAGATTTTGAATTTGTACAAAATTTTGCTAAGGAGTATTGTGAAATAGTTTTTAAATCTAATAAATTTAAAGTGCAAAGAGTAAGTGATAGATGGGTTGTAACTTGTAAAATTGGATTTAACAATTATGCGCTTTTTCATTTATTAGAATTTGATTTTTTAAATATTTCAAAGTCGAACAAAATATTTGGGCAAAAAATGTGGAGAGAGGCCTTAATTGAAAAATTCGGAAAACAATATTATTCGGAATTATGTATGTATTTAAGAGAAGACCTATATGTTAAACAAAAAACTGAACAAGAAAAATTAAATAAACAACTTGAAAGTTATAAACAAGCCTTGAAAAATGATGAAAGAACAAAATAAATATTTTAATTTAAGACAAGTATTAAATGTACTTGTTTTTTTTATTTTGATGGACACTTTTCAATTTTTTGACGTGTCCACGTAATTTCCACCTTAATTTGATATGCACCCCAATGTTTCTTTGTATTCTCTTTTTTATAGTATTTAAATTTTTAATGCGTCTTTTTTTTAATTGGGTATTGACATCTGATTTTAAGTATAATATACTTTTAATAAATTTTAGGAGGTTTGAATGAAATATTTGACATCAGAGTTATATATCGCATCTTTTCATGGTCAAAGTTATAATGACCATCAAGACAAATTTTTAGTAGGTATTCTAAACAGAGATGAAAAAAAGTTAAAAGATGTTATTACTGGCGAAATTGTTGAAAGTTTTCACTTTGTACCTATAACTGGACTTAAATGGTTTAGAAATGGTGGAAACAATATGGCAATAGGATACATTACAGGACGTAGCGCAAATAAAGCTTCTATTCGTCAATGTATATTAGATGCAATGATAAATTTTATTCTAACCAAAGATGTATTAGAAGAAAAAGAAATTAGATTAATAAAAAGAATTATGAATAAAGAGATCATAAGAAATTATAAAAAAAGGAATGCAAAAAACAAGCGCTTAATTGAAAGAAAAAAAGAATTAAATAAATATTCAATTAATGAATCGGAAAGAAATTTCTAATAAATTAAAAACACTGAAACAATCTAAATGTTTGGTGTATTTTATTTATTGGTGGACACTTTTGAAAATTTTGACGTGTCCACGAAATGTCCAAAAGAACAAGTAGTAAAAATTGAAAAAAACAAAAAAGATAAGAGCAAATGAAGTGAACCCCGTAGGGGTCACTGAAAATAAAAAGACACTTAGGAAGAAATTTTGGATTTCTTCCTATTTTTTAATCTTTTTGTATTATAGAATTCTA
>SVIU01000026.1 GCA_015069335.1 Clostridiales bacterium | reverse complement strand
CTTACCCAAAAACTCCATTTCATTGGGAGTTTGTTGGGTGTTTATTCGAATATTAAAATATTCGATTTCACTACATCAATAGTAGTGTTAAAAACATTTTGTTTGATTACATGACTCTTTACGTTATTTACTGACTTATTCGTAAATTTGGTAAATTGATTCATGTTAATTTCAAAGTTTGTGTTTAACAAATGTTAAACTGTTTTTTATTTTAAGAAATTAACAGGTATGTTTTGTTTTATTCTACTAAACATCATTAACCTTTTCTATTCTATTAAATTATCATTGTTCTTGCCGCCTTCAAAAACTCTCGTTTTCTTAGCGACTCCCTAATACTAGCACAACGCTTTTATTAGTGTCAACAACTTTTTTAAAAATTTTTTAATTTTTTTTATCTTTTTTTACTCTTTTTGACACTTTTTGCAAACACGCGGACTATAGGTGGTGAAACAAACGCCCCTACCGCCTCGCATTTGCTCGGCACCTCCTCGCCATATGAGTAGGGGGGAGGCTTTTCTAAAAATTACCAATAGAAAAGACAAACTAAGTGAAAGGTTAGTTTGTCTTTAGTTTGCAGTATTAATTAATTATTTACTGTTAATTCAATTTTTATATTATTGGCAGCAAATTCAAACTTGTCAGTCCTTGTGTTAAGTTTATATGTGAAGATCATAGTTAGTGTTTCTCCTGGTGCAATAACCTCTTCATTTATGCTAACTGTTTTGAGTGCTGCGCTTGCATTATAATAATGTAAATTTACCTTGTTTTCTGGATCATTGCAAAAAACGGTTTTTTGTGCGCTTGAACCATTTTTGTAGTCTACTTTTGTGATAAAGAAAGGATCTATCTCGCCAGCTGTAGTATTGTTTTGATACGCAATGTCTTTTGCTTTTGCCACCATAGCGTATTCTAGATTAAGATTTGTGATGTTTAATTCTATCATAAAAATGTCAATTTCATCTAAAACAAACTTTGTGTCACCAATTGCCCAATTACCAACTTGAAATTCTTCTTTTGCATAATAGTGTTCTTGCGTGTATTCCACTTTGTACTCTTCTATGCTTGGAGTTTTGGAATTAATTGCCTCTTGGCCATAATAATAATTTCCCACAGCGGAAAAATATGCGTCTTGATCATTAACTATGAATGATACATCATTGTTTTTATATTTCCAGTCTTTTACTAATTGAACAGTGCCCAATGTGCCTAAAAAAACAAGCAACACTGCCAAAATGATATTAATGGTTAAACGCAATTTATTCATATTTTGCTCCTCTTGTTAACGTTATTATATAATAAAAACAAAAAACTAAGCAAGCAAAATGTGTTTTTTGTCATTATTTTTTTCTTTTTGTTAAAAAACACTTGCATTTGTTGTTTTTATGTGTTAGAATAACACTCGAATTTTAAAAGGAGTCTATGCATGCCAAATATTAAATCAGCAAAAAAAAGAGTTTTAGTAACAGATAAGAAAAATGGTTTAAATAGATCTACAAAATCTGAGATCGCAACTGCTAAAAAGAAATTTTTATTAGCAGTAGAAAATAAACAAGTTGAAGAAGCTTCAAAACTTTTTAGAGAAGTTGTTTCACTTCTTGATGCAGCAGCTAGAGAAAATGTTATTAGCAAAAATTGTGCTTCTAGAAATCAAGCAAACTTGGCTAAAAAACTTGCATCTTTAAACGCTTAATTTAAACAAGCAAAATCTTCCGCTCATAAGAGAGCGGTTTTTTGTTGCATTTTTTATTTTTTTGACTATTGACAAATTGGTTAAATGAATGTAATATAATACAATATTAGGAGATAACATGACTAGCAAAGATAAAAAAGATTTAATTGATTTTTATTCAAAAGAATTAAAAAAACTACAAAAAGACTATTTGTCAAGCAATAAAAAACTTGAAAAAATAGCATTTGCAATCGACAAAAAACAAAAAAGCAACAAATTTATTACTTTTGGAGTAATTTTTACCATGTTGGCAACTGCCGCCGGATTTGGTGCTATTATGACCAGTTCGCTTGCTTCTATTGTTGCATTGCCGGTGATATTTGGCTTTGCATCTGTAGTTGCCGTATTAATTGAAACTCATACAATTTTTAAAAACAAAACACTTATTGATGCCTTGGGATCTACTAAAACTGAAATATTAGAACACTTAGAGGGTTTAGATTATGACTCTAACAAAATCTATTCAAGAATTCGCACATTGTCAAGTGGACAAACAACTCAAGCCGCTACTTCTTCGCAAACTCAACAAACCATGCAAACAACAAAAAATAGCGACTTGGGCAGAGATTTATAAAAATACTTTAAAAAATGCAAGCATTTACTGCTTGCATTTTTTGTATATTTCTGCAATTCCATCACCAACTTCGTGTATAGTTGTATTTAAATCTTTTCTAGTTTCTATCTCGTTTAAAAACTTGCGTAGTTTTGTTATCATTGCTCTTTTTTTATGGCCATAGTCTATGTTTGTTCTTACCATCCCGTGAAACAACACATTGTCAACAAGCAGACATCCGCCGTCTGTTAACATTTGCAATAAAACTGGATAATAATATAAATACTGCCCTTTTGGTCCATCTAAAAAGATTAAATCATATTTTTTGTTTTGCTCGTTTAGTTTGTTTATTTCTTCAAAGCCATCACCCAAAATTTGAGTAACCCTTTCACCAACTTCACAATCTTCAAAAGTTGTGATTGCTTTGTTAAAACTTTCTTCGTTTTTTTCTATGGTTGTAAGGTGTGCATTTTTTGAAGAAAGTAGCATTATTGTACCCGAATAGCCAATGGCAGTGCCAATTTCTAAAATGTTTTGAAATTGGTGCTTTTTTACAAAGTCTGCCAAAAATTTAGCACTGTCGTCCAAAAGCACTGGAATATTATTTTTGCGAGCAAACTTTTCTAATTGTTGTAAATCGTTCATATTTTTTGCCTTTTAATCAAACAAGATGATTGTTAACACCATTGGTCTACGAGCTGTGCGTTTTTGAATAAAATGTTGCAATTGGCGTCTAACATTTTGTTTTATTAAGTTTGGATCCATATCTTTTATGTCTTGCTCGTGCAAATAGCTGATTAGCATTTCTTTTGCGTCAAGCATAAATTGTTCTTGCTCTGTGCTATAAACCACGCCACGAGTAATTAGGAATGGGTCGCTTGTCATTTCGCCATTTTGAGCGCTTAAATTTAATACCGCAACACAAATACCGTCTTCTGAAAGTTGTTTTCTATCACGAAGCACGCTAGAATCCATATCGCCAATGCCAAGGCCGTCAACAAGCCTTTGTCCTGCCTGCACTCTGCCTGCTAGTTTGATATGTCCTGTTGTCATTTCTACTTGATAGCCAAGGTCTGGCAAAATTATGTTTCTTGCATCACAGCCCATAGTAACGGCAACCTCTTTATGAGTTTTTAAGTGTCTATACTCGCCGTGAATTGGCATAAAACATTTTGGTTTTACTAATGAGTGAACAAGTTTAATTTCTTCTTGACAAGCATGGCCAGATGCGTGAACATCAGCAAGTTCGTCATAGATAACTTCTGCACCTTTTTTATAAAGTTTGTTGATTACATTATATACTGACTTTTCGTTTCCTGGAATTGGTGATGCAGAGAAAATAATGCAATCGTTTTCCCCAAGAGTAATTTTTTTGAATTCGTTTGATGCCATTCTGGTTAGGGCACTCATTGGCTCGCCTTGACTGCCTGTTGTAATAATTAAAAGTTCTTTATCACTGAATCTGTCAATTTTATCAACATCAATAATATTTTCTTTATTGTAAGAAAGTTCACCAAGTTTTGAAGCAACTTCGCTAACGTTTACCATACTTCTGCCGGTGAAAGCGATTTTTCTTTTATATTTTTCTGCCAAATCCATAATTTGTTGAAGTCTATGGATGTTTGAAGCAAAAGTTGCAACAAAAATCCTTTGTTCTTTATATTTTTCAAACAAGCCGTCAAGCGTTTCGCCAACTCTGCGTTCGCTCATTGAATAGCCCTTGCGACATACGTTTGTGGATTCACACATTAATAGGTTTACACCCTTTTTGCCAAGTTCGCCAAAACGAGTTAGGTCGGTTGTTTGGCCGTTGATTGCTTCAAAATCAACTTTAAAGTCACCAGTGTGAACAATGTTTCCGCATGGGGTGTTTATGCAAAGTGCAAGTGCTCCTGCAATGCTGTGGTTTACGTGAATAAACTCAATTTGGAAATTGCCAATTTTTAACACATTTTTTGGCTTAACTGAAATGAGTTTTGCTTTGATTTTAGGATATTCTTTTAATTTGTTTTCTACCAAGCCCAAAGTAAGTCTGCTACCATAAATTGGCACGTTGATTTCTGGAAGCAAGAAAGGAAGTCCGCCAATGTGGTCCTCGTGGCCGTGAGTTATGATGATTGCCTTAATTTTGTCTTTGTTTGCTTGTAAAAAACTAATGTCTGGAACAACAATATCTACACCAGGAAGTTCGTTGTCTGGGAATGTAAGACCAGCGTCAACAATGATCATTTCGTTGCCGTATTCAAAGGCGGTCATATTTTTGCCAATTTCGCCAACACCACCAAGGAATGTGATTTTTACCTTGTTGGCAACTTTGCTGTTTGTTCTAACAATAAGTTTTTTTGTTTCTTGCTCTGCCACTTGTTTTTGTTCTGGAGTGGCTACTGCTGTTTTTGTTTCTTTTGTCATTTTTGTTGTTTGTTTTTTGTTTGCAGTTGCTTGTTTTGTTTTTTGCTCTTTTACTGCTACGTTTTTTATTTCTTCGTTCATATTTTTCTCCTTTTTATATTTTTTTAAGATATTTATACCACAAAAAAATTCGCACTCTTTTTGTACGGTTTCTTTTGTGAAAGTTTCTATTTTTTCTATTTAAAAACTTTTATGTAAATACAAAATTGCTTTGCACTTACATCGAAATTTTTGGTTGCAAATACATATTTTGTTTAAAACAACCCTTCCGTCAGCCAAATGGCTGCCACCTCCCCTTACACAGGGGAGGTCAACATGGTTTGTCTACACGCTGAGTTCATTAGGACTCAAGCGAAGATTATTGCTAAAGTTTAATATTCTCTTGTTGATTTAACAATTATATAATATATCTTGCTTTTTTGATTTTGTCGGCTGTTTCTAATTTTCTTGGTTTTATGATTTTGTCTAGGCTGATATAATAATCCATGCCTTGACTTTCAAAAAATAGCACTTGGCCAAAAACGGCAATAACTAACGCCATTAGTGGCACTACCAAAAATAAAGCATAAATTCCGAACAAATATGTTAAGCCAATTAATATTGTTAGCATAACAACAAAACTTGAAAGTGTTGATGCAAAATTTCTGTTTACTGCTTTTATGCCCTTTTTGATTGCCTTGCATGGTCTTTGATTAAACACAACAACACTTGGCGACCAACCGCTAAAAATTGTGATATTTAATGAAAGCATCAAAACCACAAATACAAATGACAAAAATGGTGCAAAAACTGCCAAACTAAAACTGATTGTGCTAAGTGTGGCAATGCCATAAACTCCCAAAAGAATTAGTGCTACAAATGGGAGTTCTATTAATGTTTTTAAAATTGAATATTGCAAAGATTTGCCAAGCATACTAACAAAATTTATTGCAAAGCCTTTTTTGTTTAAGCTTGACATATATGAATACACGCTTTCGCTTGCTGGCACATCACTAAGTTTTGACAAAAATGGAATTATTAAAAATAGCAATAACATTAACCAAACAAGTGCAAAAACATTTGTGCTTGCAAGCACTGCTAGGCTAGCAAAAATTGCGCTAAAAACATTTAGCACCAATGTTGACAATTGTGTGAGATTTTGTAAAACTGGCGCAGAAAAAAGTTGTTTGATTATATCAACCAAACCCCCAACTTCAAAGGCGCTAATTACCGCTTTTGAAATTGGTAAAAACAAAAGTATGCCAATGCCTATTACAATTGTTTTATATAGCAAAAGCTTCCAAAACAATGCAAAGTTTGCAACAGACAATTTTAGCGAGTTGTTCAACTTCATATTTCCTCTTTTAAACAAAAATCGTTTGCTAAAACATTACAATAGCAAACGACTTGATTTTTTATTATTGCTCGTTGCTACTTGGCAAAACTTTGCCGTTGTAAATTTCATCAGCAGCTGCAGCTATACATTTTTTATTTTCATAATTAGGGTCATCCTCTATGCCCCTTTTTTCAAGTTCTTTTGCTCTTTTTGCCATAAGGATAGAAAGTTTGTATTTATTTCCACCTGTTTTTTCTGCCAATTCATCAATTGGTGGTCTGTTCATCATAATAATTTACCTCTTTTATACATAATATTCAAGTTTATTCTAGCACAAACTTTTTGTTTTGTACATAATTTTTTTAAACTTTTTTTGTTTTTATCTTAAATTTTTTGTTAATGTTTGAAAAATTAACCTTTTTTTTCTTGAAATTATATATATTAAAGTATATATTATCTCAAGAGGTAAATTTTTGTTTAAGTTAATGAAAAATTTTAAAAGAATAGACTGGCTGTTTATTGCCATTTCGTTGGCAATTATTATTGGTCAGGTTTTTCTTGATTTAAAAATTCCAGATTTTATGAGCAAAATAACCATACTTATCAAAACTGGTGGCACTACTGCTCAAATTTTGGAGCAAGGTGGCTACATGCTACTCTGCGCTGGTGGCAGTTTGGGTGGCGCAATTTTTGTTGGCTTTTTGATTTCAAACATTTCGGCAAGGTTTTCGATGAATGTTAGAAAAAAGGTTTATGACAAAGTACAAGAGTTTTCTATGGAAGAAATAAACGGCTTTTCGACTGCAAGTTTAATCACCAGAACAACCAACGACATAACAAATGTGCAAATGTTGATTTCTATGGGTATGCAACTTATTATCAAAGCTCCTATCACTGCTGTTTGGGCAATTTTAAAAATTTTGAACAAAAGCTGGCAATGGTCGCTTTTAACTGGCGGTGCTATTGCAATACTACTTATCGCCGTTGTTGTGCTAATGATTATGGTTTTTCCTAGGTTTAAAAAAGTGCAAAAATACATAGATGACATCAACAATGTAACCAAAGAAAGCTTAACCGGTATACGTGTTGTTAGGGCGTTTAATGCTGAAGAATATCAAGAACAAAAATTTGAAGAAAAAAACAACACTCTTACAAAAACTCAAATTTTTAATCAGCGCACAATGGGAATTTTAAATCCTATTATGTATCTTGTAATGAACTCGCTTACGCTCGGAATTTATTGGCTAGGGGCATACATTATTAACGGCACAGACATTTTGTCTAAGGCAACAATTTTTGCAGATATGGTTGTGTTCTCAAGTTATGCAATGCAAGTGATTTCTGCCTTTTTGATGCTTGTTATGATTTTTATTATGTGGCCAAGAGCAAGCGTTTCAGCAAAAAGAATTAACGAGGTTTTAGAAAAAGATACAAAAATTGTCAGTGGTGGTTTTTCCGGAAACACAAATCTTAAGGGCACAATTGAATTTAAAAATGTTTCGTTTAAATATCCTGATGCTGAAGAATATATGCTTAAAAACATTTCTTTTAAGGCAAATATGGGCGAAACAATTGCCTTTATTGGCTCAACAGGTTCGGGCAAATCTACTTTAATAAACCTTATTTTAAGGTTTTATGACTGCACCGAAGGCCAAATTTTTATTGATGGCGTAAACATAAAAGATTATGATTTAGAGGCTTTATATAACAAACTTGGCTATGTGCCACAAAAGGCGGTATTACTTGCTGGCAGTGTTAAACAAAATATGCAATTTGGCGACAGCGGCAAAAACATTGACGAAGAACAAATTTTAACTGCGCTTGACATTGCTCAAGGCAAAAGTTTTGTAGAAAAAATGGAAGGTGGCCTTGATGGCCGTGTTGCACAAGGTGGCTCTAACCTTTCTGGCGGACAAAAGCAAAGGCTTGCCATTGCTCGTGCCATTGTAAAAGATCCCGAAATTTATATTTTTGACGACTGCTTTTCTGCACTTGATTACAAAACCGATTACACAGTAAGAAACAAACTTAAAAAGCACACCAAGGGTGCAACAAATGTTATTGTGGCACAAAGAATTGGCACAATTATGAATGCCGACAATATTGTTGTGCTTGAAAAAGGTGAATGTGTTGGCATTGGCACTCACAAGGAACTGCTTAAAAAGTGCAAGGTTTACAAAGAAATTGCCTACTCTCAACTTTCAAAGGAGGAACTAGAAAATGCCTAAACAAGAAAAAAGCGTTGGACGTGGTATGGGGCATGGACCGCACCTCCACCAAAAACCAAAAAATTTTAAAAAATCTTTGAAAAAACTGTTCTCTTACTTAAAAACCTTTTTGCCTGTGATTATTATTGCCTTGGTGTTGGCAGTTGGTGCTTCGGTGCTTTCTGTTATTGGACCAAAAAAACTTTCTGCCATAACCGGACTTATTGAAGATGGCTTGTTGTTTGGCATTGATACTGATGCCGTAACAAAAGTTGCCATTAGTTTGCTTATTATTTTTGGAGTAAGTGCAATATTTTCTTTCTTTCAACAATTTATTATGGCAACAGTTGCCAACAAATTTGCAAAAAAATTAAGAACAAACATTTCTAAAAAAATAAACTCAATTCCACTTGGCTATTTGGACACGCACTCTAGAGGTGATGTGCTTAGCCGTGTAACAAATGATGTTGACACTGTTGGACACTCGCTTTCACAATCTATAGGCACTTTAATTAGTGCTGTCACCCTACTTTTTGGTTCACTTATTATGATGTTTGTAACCAATTGGATTATGGCTCTTACTGCCATTGCTTCATCGGTTATTGGCTTTGCTTTAATGATGCTAATTATGGCAAAATCACAAAAATATTTTAGACAAAGACAAGCCGAACTTGGCAAAGTTAACGGACATATTGAAGAGATTTATTCGGCACATAACTTGGTTAAAGCTTACAACGCACAAGAAAAAACCAGCAGCGAATTTAACCAATTAAACAAACAACTTTATAAAAGCAACAAAAAAAGTGAGTTTTTGTCTGGCTTGATGCCACCACTTATGGGTTTTATTGGAAACTTTGGCTATGTTGCAATTTGTGTTGTTGGTGCAGTGTTGGTTGTTAACGGATATATTGGCTTTGAAATTATTATTGAATTTATGCTTTATGTAAGGCTGTTTACTTCCCCACTTTCACAAATTGCGCAAGGGTTTAATCACTTGCAAAGTGGTGTTGCGGCAAGCGAAAGAGTTTTTGAATTTTTGGAAGAAAAAAATATGTCTAGCGAGGAAAGCTGCATAGAATATATCAATCCAACTAACGCAAAAGGCGATATTGAATTTGTTAATGTGCATTTTGGCTATTTGCCAGAAAAAACAATCATTCAAGACTTTTCTTGCAAGGTTAAGGCTGGACAAAAAATTGCCATTGTTGGTCCAACTGGCGCTGGCAAGACCACACTTGTTAACCTACTTATGAAATTTTATGATATTAATGACGGCGATATAGTTATTGACGGAAAGTCCATTAAAACGCTAAAAAGAAGCAATGTGCATAACCTTTTTACAATGGTTTTGCAAGACACATGGCTTTTTGAAGGCAGTGTTAGAGATAACATTTGTTTTAATCGCAAAGATATATCTGACGAACAAATTCTTGAAGTTTGTAAGGTTGTTGGAATTGATAAATTTGTGCTTAGTTTGCCACACGGATTAAACACTATTTTGGACGACAATAACAGCATTTCGGCGGGACAAAAACAACTATTGACTATAGCTCGAGGAATGATATCAAATGCTCCATTTTTAATTTTGGACGAGGCAACTTCTTCGGTTGATACTAGAACTGAAGAGCTTGTGCAAAAAGCAATGGATAAACTAACCGAAAATCGCACTTCTTTTATTATTGCTCACCGCCTTTCAACAATTAAAAATGCAGACAAAATTTTGGTTCTTGACAACGGAAATATTGTTGAACAAGGTAATCATAAAAAATTGCTTGAACTAAATGGCTTTTATGCAAATTTATATAATTCGCAATTTAAAAAATAACTGCAAACAAAAAAGTGTCAACTTTAAGTTGGCACTTTTTTGTTAGTTACACATTTGTTCAAATTGTTCTTCGGTTATTATTTTTACGCCTAGGGCTTTTGCTTTGTCTAGCTTGCTTCCGGCACTTTCGCCAGCCAAAACATAGGAGGTATTTTTTGAAACACTTGATGATGTCTGCCCGCCATTTTTTTCGATTATTTCGGTGGCTTGGTTGCGGGTGTATTTTGTTAATGTTCCTGTCAAGACAAAAGTCAAACCTTCAAACTTGCCACCAAGCACTTTTTCGGTTTCTTGAATTTCTAGGCCAACAGCAAGCAAATCGTCTATCATTTTGTTGTTGAATTCGTCGGCAAAGAAGTCAACAATGCTCTTTGCCACAATTTCTCCTATATCTCTAATTGAAGATAATTCTTCCAATTTTGCATTTTTTAGATTTTGCAAACTACCAAAATATTTTGCTAAATCTTTTGCTGTTTTTGTTCCAACATTTGCAATGCCAAGTGCGTAGATAAAGTTGTTTAAAGCAACTTTTTTTGATTTTTCTAACGATTTTAATATGTTTTGAGCCTTTTTTTCTTTAAATTTGTCCAATTTTAACAAATCTTCTTGCGTTAGGTTATAAAGCTCGCTTGGTTCGGTTATGCCCAAAACATCATAAAACGCTTCGCTGGTTTGGTCCCTTAACCCCTCGATATTCATTGCATCACGACTTGCAAAATGAGTGATTCTGTCTATCACTTGCTCACGACAACCCCTACGGTTTGGGCAGAACAATAAGGCTCCAATTTCAACCAGACTAGAGTTGCAACAAGGGCAATTTGTTGGCTTTGGAATTTGTTTGCTGTTTGGCAAAAGTTCAGCAAGGCCCAAAATTTCGGGTATGACTTCATTGCTTCTTCTAACAAAAACTCTTGCGCCAATTTGCACTTGTTTTCGTTCTATGTCACCATAGTTGTTTAACGTTGCTCTTTTAACTGTTGCACCGGCAAGTTCAACGGGCTCAATTTCTGCAATTGGAGTAAGCTTTCCCGTTCTGCCAACTTGCCACACAACATCATTTAAAATGCTGGTAACTTCTTGCGCTTCAAACTTAAATGCCATTGCCCACTTTGGAAATTTGCTAGTGTAGCCAAACTCCTCTCGCTTGTCTATTTGATTTAGTTTTATAACCATACCATCAATCAAAATTCCAAGCTCGGTTTTAACTTGGTCAACTTTTGCAATTTCATCACAAATTTCTTTTGCAGTCGACAAAACCTTAACATAAGTTTCACACAAAAAATTGTTTTCTTTTATAAACTCGTTCATCTCAACTTGCGTTTTAAAATTTTTGCTTTCGGCATACAAAACGTTGTAGCAGAAAAAGTCTAGGTTGCGTTTTGCTGTTTCTTTTGGATCTAAATTTCTTATTGCACCACTTACGGCATTGCGTGCATTTTTTAGTGGCTCGTTGGATGTTTTGTTGTATTTTTCTAAATTGGCATTGGTTATCATACCCTCACCAGAAACAACCAATTCGCCTTTGAAATTAATTTTTAACGGAACGCTTTTTATGGTTTTAACCTGCTCGGTAACATCCTCTCCCACCAAGCCATTGCCACGCGTGGTTGCGTTTTGCAAAAGTCCGTTGTTGTAAGTTAAAACAATGGTTAAGCCGTCAAATTTATAACCAAGTGTAAAAGTGCTGTTTGGCTCAACTTTTTTAATATCATTTACAAAATCTTCAACTTCTGCAAAGCTACGACATTTGTCCAAACTGTACATTCTAAACTTATGCGTTCTTTTAACAAAGCCGTCCAAAACCTCACCACCTACTCTTTTGGTTGGGGAGTCGTCTAAAACAATGCCTGTTTGTTTTTCTAACCGTAAAAGCTCGTCATACAGTTTGTCAAAATCCTTGTCCGAAATTGTTGGATTGTCTAATACATAATAATTGTAACAATGCTTGTTTAACTCATCAACAAGCCATTTCATTCTGTCCATAAAAGGTCCTTTTAAATTGTTTTTGGTTTGCCTATTTGGTTATATCTTTTTTGCACCATGTTTTTTTGTTGCAGGTTGGACATTTTAAGTAGCGAGTTGTTCCCATGTGCATTGCCATTAGGGCTTGTTTGTATGTTGGGATTATCTCGTGTCCACATTCTTTACATTTGTAAACACCCACGCTAACTTCAAGTTTTAAGGCGTAAAAGCATGGTGCCAAAAATAGCACCAAAGATAAAACAACCACAACAATTTTCCATTCAAGTGGCTGTATTAAAAATGCTCCAATAAGTA
>SVIU01000025.1 GCA_015069335.1 Clostridiales bacterium | reverse complement strand
TAGGGGTGTTTGACTGCTTGAAAATAAAGGAATTTTTAGAATTTCAATAGGACAAACACCCCTTCAGTCGGCTAATTGCCGACAGCTCCTCGCCATATTAGTAGGGGGAGCCTAAGCAAGCAACGCTTTGACATTTCTAGTAAAATTTTTTTATTGTCTATACGCTGAAATATCGGTCAAAACCGATATTTTTTTGCTTAAAACTTAAAAATTGTTATTTAATTTCAAATTCTGTGCCGTTTGGTGTGTCTTTTAAAACTATGCCTTTTTCTAAAAGTTCGTTTCTTATGCTGTCAGCAAGGGCATAATCTTTTTCTTTTTTTGCATTTAATCTTTCTGCAATTTTCTGATTTATATATTCAACCAATTGGTCGTTGTTTTCTTTTTTTGTTTCGGCAAACAAGCCAAGGCCCAAAACACTGTCAAAATCTTTAATTAAATATATCTTGCTTGCAGAATTTAATTCGTCATCTTTTAAAACATCATAAACACAAGTTAGCGCAAGCGATGTGTTTATGTCATTAGAAAGTGCATTTGCGAACTTTTCTTGATGTACTTTAATTTGTTGGTCGTTTAGTTGTTCATTTGCACCAGCAGTCAAGTTTTGAACTTTTTTAACAAGTTTATTGTAGGCACTTTGTGCGCCGTCAAGACGCTCATAACTAAACACAAGTGGATTGCGATAATGCGATTGCAAACAATACATTCTGTAAGCAAGTGGGCTGTAGCCGTGTTCAATTAGTTTGTCAACTGTGGTAAACTCGCCGTCGCTTTTGCTCATTTTGCCAAGCTCGGTGTTAAGGTGTTGTGTGTGGAACCAATAGTTGCACCATTTGTGGCCCAAATAACTTTCGCTTTGCGCAACTTCGTTGGTGTGGTGTGGAAAAATGTTATCAACGCCACCGCAGTGAATGTCCAAATATTCGCCCAAATATTTTAACGAAATTCCCGAACATTCAATGTGCCAGCCAGGGTAACCAATACCCCAAGGGCTATCCCATTTGAGTTCTTGGTCTTCAAATTTAGACTTTGTAAACCAAAGCACAAAATCGTTTTGGTTTTTCTTGTTGCTGTCGGCCTCAACACTATCTCTTACACCAACGTTCATATCTTCGGCTTTGTGGTTTGTTAAAGAGTAGTATTCATCAAGTTTGCTAACGTCAAAATATACATTTCCGCCGGCAATATAGCCGTAGCCTTTGTCTAGCAATGTTTGCACAAGATTTATATATTCATCAATGCACGAAGTTGCAGGCACAACTGTTTCTGGCCATTTTATGTTAAGACGCTCGCAATCTTTTTTAAAGGCGTTTGTGTAAAATTCGGCAATTTGCATAACTGTTTTGTTTTCACGCTTTGCACCTTTTAGCATTTTGTCTTCGCCAGTGTCGGCGTCGCTAGAAAGGTGGCCAACGTCGGTTATGTTCATAACTCTGTCAACCCTATAGCCAAGATAGGTTAGGCTTTTTTCCAAAATGTCTTCCATTATATATGTTCTTAAATTTCCAATATGGGCAAAGTGATAAACCGTTGGCCCACAAGTGTACATTTTTACCACGCCGGGCTGATTTGTTTTAAACTCTTCAATTTGTCTTGTAGCGGTGTTGTAAATTTTTAAAGCCATAAAGTCTCCTATTGATTTATTATTCAAATTATAATTTTAATGAAACAATTTTAACACAAGTTTTTGTTTTTGTATATTGTTTTTGTGGTATTTTTGTCGCAAAGCATAAAATTGCAAAAAAAATGCATAAGAAAAATCTTATGCACCAAAATTCTTGTTAAATTTTAAAAACAGCAAACAACCATTCCTGCAAGAATAAGCACCAAAGCTGCAGTTAAAATGCCAGAATAAACTTTGTTGTCTTTTGTGATTTGCGATTGCTTTGTTGCAACTTTTGCAATTCTTTTTGAAAGAAAACACAAACTGATGCCAACAATAATCAAACACAAACCTGCAATGCGTTGAGGTACTAAAAGATAATCTGTAAAAGTGTTTAACATTAAACTAATCATATAAAAATCTCCTAAAAAGTTGAAATTGTTTTTTTACTTGCTACTATCTTATCATATGTTAAACTTTTTTTCAATAGTAATTTTTATATTTTTTTACGCAAAATTTTTCACACAAAGTTAGTTGCAAGAATACACTAAATTGAAAAGGAGAGAAAAATGAAAAAATTTTGCATTGTGTTTGCCTTGATATTGAGTTTTGTGTCGCTTACACTAACCGGTTGCGGTGGCGGTGGAAATGGCATAACAAAAATCAAAGTAAACGAAGTTACACACAGCATTTTTTATGCACCATTTTATGTTGCACAAAACAAGGGCTATTTTGCAGATGAAAAATTAGAAATTGAACTTACAAATGGTGGCGGTGCCGATTCTTCTATGGCGGCAATACTTAGTGGCGATGCCGACATTGGTCTTATGGGCCCAGAGGCGGCAATTTATGTTGTTGATGGCGAAGCCAAAGATAAGCCCGTTGTGTTTGGACAGTTGACAAAGCGTGACGGCTCGTTTATTGTTGCTAAAAACCCATATCCAAATTTCACAATGAACGATTTGGTTGGCAAAGAAATCATTGGTGGCAGACGCGGAGGCGTTCCTGCAATGACACTTGAATATGCCATTAAACAAGCAGGCCTACAAATTGGCACATCAGCCGATAAGGTGAACTTAAACACCGACGTTGCTTTTTCGGACACAGCCAGCGTTTTTGAAACAACTTCGGCAGAATTCTGCACGCTTTTTGAACCAACCGCAAGTGAACTTTGCGCAAGCAAAGGTTATCACCTTGTTGCCAGCGTGGGCGAAGTGGCGGGCGAAGTGCCATACACATGCTTCCAAGCAAAAAAGAGTTATTATGAAGAAAATGCCTACGAGTGCGAAAAATTTTTAAGGGCAGTTTATCGTGGCTACAAATTTTTGTTGACCGCAACGGTTGATGAAATTTTTGATGCACTTGCACCATCTTTTGTTGGTGTTGCAAAAACTTCAATTGTAACCAGCATAAACAGTTATATTGCCTCTGACGCTTGGGTAAATAACCCAGCAATGACACTTGAAGCCTTTAATTCACTTCAAAACATTATGGAATCAGCCGGTTATTTAGAGCAAAGGGTTTCTTTTGACAGCGTGGTAGACAACTCTATAGCAAATAAGGTTTATAAATATTTCAACTAAAAACAAAATGCAAAAAATGCTGTGAATTTTCACAGCATTTTTTGTAACAATGTTAATCAAGAGAGAGCATTTTAAATTTTATTCAAAATATCTCTTGCGGAAACAAGGCCGGTGGCTGCGGCAATAACAATGTTTCCGGCTTTGCCTGCGCCATCACCAATAAAGTAAACATTTACATCTTTTGCTTTAAAGTTGTTGTCGGTTTCAATTTCGTTGCTAAAGAATTTGATTTCTGGACCATAAAGCAAGGTTTCGTCATTGTTTACACCAGGAATAATTTTGTCAAGTTCTTCCAAGCCTTCCAAAATGTTGGTGATTGTTCGGTATGGCATAACCAATGCCAAATCGCCAGCAACGCAATCTTTTAGGGTTGGTTCAATAAAGCCTTTGTTTATTCTGTGCCACTCACTGCGGCGGCCTTGACGCAAATCTCTAAGCGTTTGAATAATAGGTTTTTTATCGCCTAGGACATTTGCAATTCTCGCAATTGACTCACCAAACAAACGAGTGTTTGTAACAGGTTGAGTTAGGTTAACTTTGCTAATAAACGCAAAGTTGGAGTTGCTAGATTTTATATTTTTCAACGCATGGCCATTTACACATATGTAGCCATAATAGTTTTCTTTGGCAACAAAACCACCAGGGTTGGTGCAGAATGTTCTTATTTCGTCGCCATAAGTTTTTGTTTTTATAAAAATTGTTGGGTCATAAATAGTGTTGGTTATTTGCTCCAAAACTTCTTTTCTAACTTCCACACGCACGCCAATTTCAATGCTTTGGCTATTGTAATTTATTTTGTGTTTGTCCAAAAGTTCTTGAAGCCAAGCAGCGCCTGTTCTGCCAGGGGCAACAATAACAAATTTGGCAGTCAAGGTTTTTTCCTCGCCGTTATGTTTACACAAAACTGTGTTGTTGCCTTCTTGCATATCAATGTCCAAAACATCCATATTTTCAAACACATCAACGCCTTTGTTTTTTAAGTAATTGGTAAAGTCGGTTATGTATTTTGGAAGATTGTCCGAGCCCAAGTGTTTTTGCTTAATAACCAAAAGCCTTGCACCTTTAAGCGTTACATCTTGCTTGATTTTTTCACACTCGTCCATATTTTTTGGATAAACGTCAGAATCCATACCAAACTTGTTAAAAATTTGTTCGGTTTGGTCAATTAATTCATAGGCTTCGCTTTGACTCATATATTTAAACAAATCGCTTTTGCCAAGCTTTGGAATAAAGTTTAATTTGCCGTCGGAAAAAGTGCCAGCACCACCAAAGCCCGATAAAATTCCGCAAGGGTTGCAGTTTGCACATTTGCCAGTTTTTTTCATAGGGCAAACTCTGTGTTCTGCCAATTTGCCTTTGTCTAGCAAACAAACTTTTAAGTCTGGCTTTTTTTCAATAAGTTCATAAGCGGCAAACAATCCAGCAGGACCAGCCCCAACAATTACAACATCATAATTCATAAAAAATTTTTCCTTAGAGTAGTTTTTGTGTTTTCACACTCAAACACTATACCACACTTTTTCAATTTATCAAAACTATTTTGCCTTGTTGTATTTTTGCAAAAAAACGAGCCTGAGGCTCGTCAATTTATGTATTGTTATGCTTTATTTTACAGCAACCACTTCAGTTAAATAGTTTGGTTTTTTAGAACGGTGCTCTCTTGTTCTTTCATAGTCGGTGTATAATCTTTCTCTGTAAGACTTAACGCTTTTGATAACAAAGTTGTGATTTGTCAAAACATCCTTTAGTTGTTCTTCTGATAAAAATTGTCTTTTGTCAATATTCTTTTTGCGCCATTGAGAATAATATGTTGTGATGTTTGTTTCTTCATCATAAGAAATAACAAATTCCGGTTTGCGGATTTCCCACTCTTTGTTGTTTCTGGCAACAATAAAGAACACACCACCTGGTTTTAGTACTCTATAAATTTCATTTAGGGTAGAGTCCAATTGTTGCTTGTTTAAATAATGCAAAACAAGTCTTGCATAAACATAGTCAAATGTGTTGTCGGCATATGGCATTGGTTTGGAAACATCTTCAATTTTTGCTTCAATTCTCGCAAACTCTTCAAACTTTGACATTTTGTCAATAGAAAAATTTAAGCCCTTTTGGTCAATTGTTGTTGCAACAATTTTTGCATTTGGACAAATTTTTGCCATATTTATTTCAGCAGATCCGCCAGTGCTAATTCCAATAGACAAAATATTTGTCATTGCTGGACTCAAGTGTTTAAGTCCGCGTTTTTCACTTTTTGATGGTTTAAAAATGTTTTCTTTCATAAATAACCGCCCCCCTTTTTTTGTATTATAACACATAATTTATATTATTGGAAGTTTTTTCTGAATGCACGCGAAGCGTATATTCAAGCAAAACTGATGTTTATTCAAAAGGAGGAAGTGCGAGCTCGGCGAGCGTGATTGCAAGGCAAGCACAAAGTGCGTTAGCACTACTTCCGATATTTTATATTATCGGAAGTTTTGTCTGCAAGCGCCGTAGGCATTTGCAAGCAAAACTGATGTTCATTCAAACAGTGATGCTTGCAAAGCAAGGATTGCGACAGCAAATTTGATTTGCGAATATGATGAGCAAAGCAACATCACATAGTTTATAATTTAGCATGCATTTTTTTTTACAATTAATTCCTTTTAAAAGTTATACTCAATGCAGACTTTATATTGCTTGACACATATTATGTATAAAATATATAATTAAACAAAAAGCAAAAGGAGTGTTTTATGGCAAAAAAAGTACTTGCATTTTTATTTGTATTAAGTTTATCAACATTGATTGTAGGCTGTTCTTCTAAGGGCAAAAAAGACTACGACATGTCACAAGTTACATTTAATGACGTTGTCGTGGAATATGATGGAAATGCTCACTATATTCAAATAAGTGGAGAATTGCCACAGGGTGTTAGTGTTACATATTCTGGCAATTATCAAACAGAAGTTGGAACTTATGTGGTTACAGCAAGTTTTAGCGGTAATTATGAAAAGTATAACGAAATTGTGGACATGACGGCAACTCTAACTATAACTAAAAAACAAATACCAACATCTTCAATAGTATTTAACGACAAAACTGTAACATATAATGGCAACCAACAATTTATTTATGTTTCGGGTGTGCCTAGTGGAATTGAAGTAAATTATACAAACAATGGCAAGACAAATGCAGGAACTTACGAAGTTACAGCAAGTTTTACCGATACAACAGGCCATTATCAACAAATTCCGGACATGACTGCGACTTTAACAATAAACAAACAACAAATTGGAGAATCTTCAATTGTTTTCTCTAATAAAACAGTTACATTTGATGGGTCTGAGCATTACATTTATGCAACAGGATTGCCTACCGGAATTCAAGTAGAATATACAAACAACGGCAAAACTAATGCGGGAACATACGACGTTATTGCACAGTTTACTGACACAACAGGTAATTATGATGTATTGGCGCAAAAACCGCAAAATTAATAATTAACAAAAAAACCATAGACATAAGCTCATTAACATATAGCCAATCAACATTTGGTTATGACGGCCAAGCACACTCGGTTTATGTTACCAATTTGCCAGAAGGTGTAACCGCAAATTATACAGGCAACAATCAAACCGCTGTTGGTACATACAATGTTTTTATAACATTGGTGGATACTACAGGCAACTATAATGTTGGTTCAACAACAAAACAACTCGTTATTACAAAAGGTGTTTATGACCTTAGCGGTATAAAATTCGAAAATAAGCAAGTTTTATACGACGAGCAATCACACTCTATTTTAATACAAGGTGAACTTCCTGACGGGGTGAGTGTTACTTATGAAAATAATGGACAAACAAAAATAGGAACTTACACCATAAGGGCAAAATTTACTGTAGATACTAATTGCTATCAAGCAATTCCAGATATGACGGCAACATTAACAATTTCACCAAACCCAGCTTATGCAAAACTAACATTTGTTGGCGAGCAAAATTATGAATTTTATGTTTTAAAAGGTACGGCATTTACTGACGCGCCAGAATTAGAAAAAAGATTAGGCTATGAAGAATGTTGGGATGCAGATTTAACAAACATTACACAAGATTTGGTTATTCGTCCAAAATATACTCTAATTGTTTATACAATAGAATACATTTTGAATGGTGGCGAGGCAATAAACCCTCAAACCTATACAATAGAAACCTCAATAACTTTATCTAAACCAACAAGAAAGGGCTTTGATTTTGTTGGCTGGACAAGTGAGCAAAACCAAGAGCCAACCAAAGATTTGACAGTTGCAAATGAAACAGGAAATAAAAAATTTACTGCACACTGGCAAGTAAAAGAATACACTGTTTCGGGAGTTGATTATGGTGTATTAAATGTTACATTTAAGGATGCGGACGATACAACCACTTATGCAACAAGACAATTAAAAATGGGCAGTACAATGAGTGTGCCAAGCAACCCTACAAAAGAGGGATGTGTATTTAATGGTTGGTACAAAGATAAAGAATGTACTCAATTTTATCGTTTTGACCAAGCCATAAAACAAGACTTGACTCTTTATGCGGGCTTTTTAAGTGATTCAAACAAGGCCTATGCAAGTTATGGCGAGCGAAAAATAATTGAGCCTAGTCAATATAATAGTTCAAGCAAGTTCTATAGTTTTCAAATTAGTGGTTATACAGAAACTACTCTCAGACAAACATTGTCTTTTGTGATAAACGAAACAAGAGTTTATGAGCCACAAAACCCAAATCCTTTTAGAATTTATTACAGAAACAGCTCATCAGATTCAAACTACGATATAGGAATGCAATTATATAACGAAACAAAACAAACGGTTATCAAAAATGCAACACTAGCTCAAAGCTCAACCTTTTCGTTTGCAGAATTTTATGCCGATGCTGGCGATGTTATTTCTATATATGCACACTGCAATTTCCTTAACGATATGTTAATATATTTTACAAATGTCAACGAAATGCCATGCGCAACATCAGTGTCATCAGAAAAGTTAGTAACTTATGGAGAAAATTATCAACTACCTTACGTCGAATTAGAAGGCAAATTATTTGAGGGCTATTATACTCAAGCAAATGGCAAGGGAACAAAAATAACAGATAATTTAGGCAATGCCTTGTCAATTTATGAATTTGACACAAATATTACAGTGTATCCTTATTATACACTTATACCTTATGAAATTAGTTATAACGTTAACGGTGGAGAATTGGAGGATAAAACAAAAGATTTAATCTTACAATTCACAATAGAATCAGAAGATATTGTTTTGCCAAATATGGTAAAAAACGGTTACGATTTTGATGGTTGGTATACAGATGAGGACTTTACAAACAAAATTGAAACAATTGTAAATGGTACACATCAAAATGTTCAAGTGTATGCAAAATTTATTCCTCAAAAATATATGATAACTGGACTTGATGTGGAATATATTACAGTAAATTTTGACAAACAAGATGGCTCTTTATTACAAGCAGTACGAGTTGATTTTGGAACAACACTTCAACCACCGGCAGATCCAACAAGAAATGGTTATGTATTTAAAGGCTGGTATTTAGATCAGGCGTGCACACAAATATTTGACTTTACTGGAAAAATTACAGACATGACTCTTTATGCGGGCTGGATGTCAACTTCAAATTTGCGAAATAAAAGCACATATTCTCATAGTGTAATTAATCCAGCACAATATAAAAGCAGTTCCTCACGATACTCTTTGAGTATTCCTCAAGAAACAACATCTGATAAACCTGCAAGAATTGTGTTCAGAGCAAACGAAACATTTACCGGTAATAAAAAGATAATTATGTATTATAAATCTACCGAAACTAGTTCGTCATACAACTATTATTTATCTATTTATAATGAAACTCAAAAAAAATATATTGTAAATAATCAAGAGATAAACTCCACATCATCATCTTCATTTTCATTTAATGCAAACAATGGAGATATCATAAGTGTTACGGCATACAAAAAGACATATTACAACACAATATCAGTTTACTTTTCTAATTATTCAGCGCAAAAATCAAATACAACAATGGAAGCAGAAAAAGAAGTTACTTTTGACCAAAACTTCACGCTCCCATATGTAACATTGCAAGATAAACAGTTTGTAGGATATTTTACCGAAGAAAATGGTCAAGGCACTCAAATAACGGACAACTTGGGCAATTCATTAATAAAATATAATTACACAAATGACATAAAAGTATACTCTTATTACAATTAAAGTTTTTTTGATATGTACAACAAAAGACCGCAAATAAAATTAGTTGCGGTCTTTTCTATTTTGATGTTGGATTTAATTACAAAGCTCAAACTTTATTGGCTATTTTTCGCTGTTGTTAGGGTGGATTATAAACTCTTACCTTGTTCCTCTCTATTATTTCTTACGCTACTTAAAGGATATTTATGCAATTCACTTTCGGGTACAAGCATTTTGCCAACTCTAGATACGGGAACTACAAATCCACTCTTGGTTAATCTTTCTTTATCATATCTTTTATAAGCAACGAATCTCAGCATTTCGGCTTCAGAAGAAGATTCAAAATAATATCTTTGTTTTTCCATATCAAAATAATATAAAACGCACATAACTATTTTTTCCATAAAAACTCCACCTCTTTATAATGTAAAATATTAGCATATTTTAATTCTTTTGTAAATACCCGCTTAAAGAAAAGAGAGAAGTATTTTGGCTAAAACTATAAATAAAGTCAATCCACAGAAGATATTTTAACTTTTCACTTTTAGTTTTTCACTTCAAAACAAATCCGAAATTGTGAAAAGTGAAGAATGAAGAGTTAAAAGTGAAAAAAACCAAACAAAAAAATCCTCGCCTTATGGTTCGGATTTGTTTTGTTTGGTGCCCCAGATGAAAACAAAGTTGAACTTTCTATTTCTTCTAGGGTTATGGTTTCTTCTTTTCCATTTCCATTATATACAATTTTTATGTCATCATCATAAACATAGATTGCAGTTATAAAAGTATCTTGCGTTTACCTTCAAACTTAGTTATATCTAGTTTACGATAATTATTAAGTGCCATTTTAAAGTGGTCTTTTGAGAATATTGGACATTCTATCTTTTCTTTTGCAATAGCGAGTAAATGTCAATACCTAATTTAGGTATTGCAATATTTTTAGAAATATGCTATACTTTTCTATGTCTTAAATAAAAGGAGATTTATATGACTGATTATTTACAATTTATAAATCCAAGCGATTTAGTGGGTAAACAAATAAAAAAGCCACCTTCAGTTTATACAATAATTGAAGCTCAAAAGCATAACGGAAAATTGTATATTGCATTTGCAGATGTTGAAACAAAAACAATTTTTTATGGAGAACAACAAGTTTCTGATGAAATTAAAGAGTTAAGGTCTTTAAATTTGGCAAATTATGATGACGAAAGGTCAGATGGAACATTACTATGCCCAACTGTTATAGAAGTTAAAGATTTGTTCTTATTAAGAAAAGAAGGTAGAAATGCTTCTGACGTTCGTGTGGTTGAAGATTGGGACAATATTTTATTTAATATAAATGAAATATATCATGAAACTTCTGATGAATTTAATGGCGTATATGGCGACCCATTTATTGTTGATGGTAAACCTGTTACAAGTTACAAAGAAATTGATTTTACTCCCGAAGAACATCAATTAAGAATGATTTTTGCAAGTGTTCTTCCTGATAATGTAAGAGAAAAATATGTAAGTGATTTTAAAAAATATTGCTTTAATAGAATTTTAAAATTAAACGATTTATATGTAAAATATACAAAAAAAGCATTGAGCGAAATTCAGGAAGAATTTAACGCAAGGAACTCAGCATATCTTAGTGCTGTAGAGGGGCTTATTAAAGTTAAAACAAAACTACAAACACCAGTCGTTGAACAATCAACTAATAATGATGAAAAAGTATTATAGGAGTTATTATCTTAGGAAATGAGTTATATCAAGAAAAATATGAAGAAATCACAAAAGTTACTTGTTTAGAAAATATAACCTTAGATGAATTAGTTGATATTGCAATGAATGGCAAAGGTATGAATTAGGGAAATGTATCAAAATTTTTGGGAGTTCGCTGGAACTTTATCAAAAACCGGTGAACCATAATTGTAATTGATAGAGAACAATCGGTCGGTGGTTACAATAACAGCGAATTAACACTATCTATTAATAAAAATAGCATTTTGTCAAATGATAATACTTTTAAAATGCTTATTTTTGAAAATATTTCCAAATCAAGGGATGCTGAACCTTAATTAATTAGATAACACCATGATATAAAAATTAAATATGATGAGATTGTTTTAAATAAATAATTAGTATAACACTCAAACGAACAAAAATGTTTGGGTGTTATTTATTGCCAATTTTATGAAATTTGGGCAACTCTTTCAAATTGCGATTGGTTAACATAATAGAAGATATTTTTCCGTAGTATCACCCATTGATACCACGGCTTTTTATGTAGTAGGAAAGGCTTGCCAAAGAGCAAACTTGTTTGCAATCTTTAGGCAAAATTTCCGCCCGTACCAAAAGGCATTGCTTTGCGAAAGCAAAGGTTAGCGAATTTATTGATAACAAAATTCAACTATTTGAATTTTCAATGCCATTTTATTATGTAATAAATTTAACAATTTTTTTCAATGTGTCAGACATTGATACATTGACTTTGTTAAATTAAAGAAAAGTTTTTAAAGGTATCAAGCGTTGAAACTCGAACCGGCACGGCAAAAGCTATCGAGGGGAATTAGCGTAAAGAAATATGCCAGTGGCATATTTTAGCGGCTTGCTTATTAAAGCAAGCAATTCGGGAGCGCGCCAGCGCGGTCAGGCCCCGACAGGGGTTAAGTTCCTTAGGGGCTTAAAATCCAATAAAAAAGCGAGCTCTAGGCTCGTCAATTTTTTGGTGCTGGTGGCCGGACTCGAACCGGCACGGTATTGCTACCGAGGGGAATTAGCGTAAAGAAATATGCCAGTGGCATATTTTAGCGGCTTGCTTTTTAAAGCAAGCAATTCGGGAGCGCGCCAGCGCGGTCAGGCCCCGACAGGGGTTAAGTCCCTTAGGGGCTTAAAATCCAATAAAAAAGCGAGCTCTAGGCTCGTCAATTTTTTGGTGCTGGTGGCCGGAC
>SVIU01000024.1 GCA_015069335.1 Clostridiales bacterium | reverse complement strand
AAAATGCTCCAATAAGTAGCCCTGCAAACATACTAACAAAACTTACAGTCATAAGAACATACATGGCAGTCCATATGGTTTTGTTTTTTTGTTTTATTTGATTTTTTAATTCAACCAAATGTTCGTTTAAATTTGTTTCTTTGTTTTCCATAATACCCCCCCCCAATTTAATATATACTTAGTTTATCACATTTAATTTATTTTTTAAAGTAAAATGTAAAAAAGTACAAAGCTTAAATACAAAAAATTCTCACAATTTTTTCTTGTGAGAATTTTTAATAATTTGCAAAAATTAATCAATTTTTATTAAAAATTGCATTTTTAAGCGTTATTTTTGCAAATTTTAGCGATTTTTTGTGATTTTAGTTTTTAAATATTTTAAGTGGCGCTATATCTAACATTAAAGTTTTTTTGCCAAGAGCACCAAAATCTATGTCGGCAGTTTTGCCTGATGCGTCAACATTTTTGATTGTGCCAACACCAAATTTTGGGTGGCCAACAATTTGTCCGGCTTTGTATTTGTTTGTGTTTTCTTTTGATTTTTCGCTGTCAAAACTTTTGTAACTCATTGTGTTTGGCTTGCTTGCAACAAACGGTGAATATGATGTTTTTGTGTTATAACCGTTGGAGTTTTGACTATAAGAATTTTGACTTGTGCTTGCAAAATTTGAGCTATAAGAATTATTGCCGTTTGAACTACCATAAGAACCAAAATTTGACTTGCCAGCAAAGTTGCTTGCACTATATTTGCTTTGTGGTTGATATGAATAATCGTCATCAGCAAAAATTTGTTTTGGCCTTTCTTGACCAAGTGAAGATTCGGCAATAAAACGGCTTTCCATTTCGTAATTTCTTCTGCCATACATATATCTTGTTTTGCAAGATGAAACATACAATTTTTCTTCGGCACGAGTGAAGGCAACGTAGCAAAGGCGGCGTTCTTCCTGCAAATCTTTTTCATTATCTTTGCAACGCGAGAGTGGAAAAATGCCCTCTTCCATTCCAACAACAAACACCACTTTAAACTCCAATCCTTTTACGGCATGGATTGTTGAGATAATTACATTGTCGCTGTCGCCCATGGTATCCATATCGGTTTGAAGAGTTACACTTTCTAAATATTCGTCAAGAGTTGCCTCTGGGTTGTTGTGAATAAACGAATGTACTGCTCCACAAAATTGGTCTATGTTCATAAGTTTATCGGTGTTTTCCTCATTTGTGTTTGGATATGCATCTTTTATTCTAAACTTTTCAATAACTTCTTCCACAAAGTCATCTAGTTGCAAATTTTCTAAATCATTTTTTAGTTTTTTATAGGTATCGGCAAACTCTTTGGTTTTTGGCAAAAGTTTTTTGCCTTCTGGGTAATATTCCAAGTTTAAAATTGCTTCTAACAAACTTTGGTTATATATTTTTGCAATTTCTTTTAAGGTTGAAATTGCGCCATCGCCAATTGCTCTTTTTGGAAAATTAATAATGCGAAGTAGCGAAACTTCGTCTTTTGGATTAACAAAAAGTCTTAAATACGATAGTATATTTTTAATTTCTGCTCTTTCAAAAAACTTAAAACCACCATAAATTTTGTGTGGTATGTTGTAGGACAAAAGTTTTTCTTCAAATGGAAGTGTTAGTGCATTAAGTCTAACCAAAATTGCAATGTCGTTATATTTATAGCCCTGACTTTTGGTGAGTGAATAAATTGTGCTTGCAATGTTGTCAGCCTCTTCTTGCTCGTCATAATATTTTTTGTAATTTACTTTGTTTTCACTATTTTTATTTGTCCAAAGTTTTTTGTCAAAACGGTCATCATTTAAGGCAATTAGGGTGTTAGCTTTTTCCAAAATGTCTTTTGTGCATCTATAATTTTGTTGAAGTTTGAAAATGTGTGTGTTTTCAAAATCTTTTGAAATGTTGAAAATGTTTGTAAAGTCTGCACCACGCCAACTATAAATTGATTGGTCTTCATCACCAACAACAAACAAATTTTTATGTATTGACGAAAGCATTTTTGTTAGGTCATATTGAATTTTGTTGGTGTCTTGAAACTCATCCACCAAAACATATTCAAATCGCCTTGCATAAAACTCTAGCACATCTGGACATTTTACAAAAAGGGCATAAGTTTTTGTAAGTAGGTCGTCAAAGTCTAGGGCGTTCATTTCACGAAGCCTTCTTTCGTATTCATTAAAAACACGCATAATATCGTCAATTTCACGCAAAAATTGGTTTTCTTTTTGATATTGAAGTAGACTCATATTTTTATTTTTGCAATTTGATATATGAAAAGAATATTTTTTAACGTCATCTTCTATGCCAAATTCTTTTAAAATTGTTTTTAAAAGTTTGTCGGTGTCGCTATCAGAATATATGGTAAAATTGCGATTGTATAAATCGCTTAACCTATCAATATCTTTTCTTAATATTCTAACACACATACTGTGAAAGGTTGATATCCACACTCTTGCACCTTTTTCACAAAGCGATTCTACCCTTGTTTTCATTTCGTTGGCAGCCTTGTTGGTAAAAGTTATTGCCAAAATGTTGTATGGGTCAATGCCTTTTTGCTCTATCATATATGCAATTCTATGCGTAAGTAGTTTTGTCTTGCCCGTTCCAGCCCCAGCCGAAACTAAATTTGCACCATCTATTGAAAGAAGCGCCTGCTTTTGTTCTTCATTTAAACTATCTAAAATTTCCATGATGCCATTTTAACACAACCAAAAATTGTATTCAAGCATATTGCAAAATTGATTTGAATTTAAATTTGTCAATTAAGTTGACAATAAAAAATTTAGGCGTTTTTGTCTTTTGTGATACATGAACATTCTTTCATATGGATGATAGTAAAAATATGCCCGTTTGGGCATATTTTAATTTTTGATTGTTTGAATTTTTATGATTGATTTTAAATCGCCATCTAGTTTAACTTTGTCAGAGATTTCTATCCCTGCAATAACATATACTTCGTTGCCACTTGCAAGCACTGGCAAAAATTCACGCTCTCTTACTGGAATTTTTTTATCTATCAAATAACTTTTTAGTTTTTTAGTTCCCGAGCCAAATGGTTGAAAGATATCGCCATCTCGTCTAAATCTCCATATAACATCTCTTGGAAGTTTCTTGTAGTCTATAAATAGCGTATTTTCTTGTGGGGCAAAATTTTGCACACGCTTTGTTATGATTTTGCCAAAGTTTGGAACAATAATATCTTTAAACGAAAAATCGGTTGCAAAATGCACTTTTTCTTTCTTTTTATTGGTTAAAGTTATATATTCATACTCTTTTAAAGCAGACACACCTAGTGGCAGGCTTATTCTTTTGCCGTTGTCGCAATTGACTGCTAAATCTTTAATGAGTTCAATGTGCTTACGTTCAATGTCTTTGTTTATGCCAATACTGTTTAAACATTTGAATATAATTCTGTTTATTAAAGCATTATCATATGAAAAATAACTTAGTGGAATTTTTACAACTTTATCTTCATAAATAACTGCGTCATCATTTAAATTTTTATTTATGTAGTCGTTGTCTTCGCTTGCAGATTTTGCAAAATTGTTGATTGCGCTAATCAAATTTGGCCATTTTTTTAAAATTAATGGAATAATTTCGTTGCGAACATAATTTCGTGAAAAATTGCTTTCTTCATTTGTTTCATCTTCTATGTTTGGAATATTGTTTGTTTTTAAATATTCAAGCACTTCTTTTTTGCTAACATTTAACATTGGACGAATATATTTGCCATTTTTTACTGCCGACATCCCCCTAACACCAGAAATGCCCGCACCCCTAAATAGATGCATTAAAACTGTTTCGGCTTGGTCTAGTTCATGATGAGCAATTGCAACTTTATTTACTATACCTTTTTTTAAAAGCGCATCAAAAACACCATACCTTGCTTCTCTTGCCGCACTCTCTAAACTAATTGCTTTTTTCATGGCAAGTTTAGGCGCATCAACTTTAAACGAGTGGCAACGAATGTTGTTTTGTTGACAATACTCTTCAACAAACTTCACATCACTAGCGCCGTTTTCTCTAATTTGGTGATTTACCGTTATTGCAACAACTTGAATGTTTAACTCTTTTTCTAAACTTTTTAAATTGTGAAGAAGAGCCATAGAATCGCTTCCACCACTGCACGCAACACCAACAATGTCATCCGCTTGTAATAAATTATTTTTTTTGATTGAATTTAAAATGTGTTCCATAAAATGTTTCCTATTGTTATATTTATATCATTTTATTTTTATGATTTCAATAAAAATATCAAAAAAAATGGCTTTTTTTAAGCCATTTTTCAAAAAAATACATAATTTTACATAATTTTTAATTATGTTTACAACTTTCTAGACTCACATCAATGTGGCAAATTATTTAAAACTTACAGAATTGTTTGGAAATTCTTTTATAAACTCATTAAAAATCTCAAAAATTAAATTCCATTCATAATTGTTATAGTTTGATTGTTTTTTTATTTTTTCATAATCAAAACCTTCAAAGATATATTTATTGTTGTCATTATGACAATACCATAAAAACTCTCTTAAAACATCTGCTCTATAATCCAAAGTATTGTTATCTTTAAAATCTGGTATTGTTGAACCTTGTAATTTTTTGTATAAATCCAAATAAAAATCTTTATAACTTTTATAGTCATCTTTTTTAAATATTATTTTGTGCATAATTACTCCTTTGCCATTTTTCTGTGGCTTAACAAAAATTACACTTAGAAACTAATTATTTCTAAATAAATATTTATATTGTTTTACTAAAAGTTGGTCAGCCTTTGATTTTGTTACAATTTTATAATCGCCATATTTTATTTCTGCCAATTCCTTTATTGATTTTGCTGTAAACGGATTAAAAAAGTCAACAAGAATCATTTTTGACTTTTTTATATTTTCAACAACCATTCCAACATAATTTTTCTTTAAACCTAAATGATTATAGTTGTCATTCAATAAATATATTGCATCCATCTCTTCTACTAAATCATTATTTTTATATTTTTCTTCCATTTTTCTTCTCCTTTAATAAGTATGCCCCGAATATGGGGTTGATAATTTAATAACTCCATTAGGAAAGAGCCCCCACCCAGTTTTAATTTTTTGTATTATACCATATTTATTTGGTATTTCAATCACTATTTCTATTCTGGCGATAAAATCGTTCGGTTTTTTTAATACATAATCACCATTGCAATATTTTTCTAAGGCTTGCCTTTTAAAAACATCCGCAAGTTTTTGACTATCTTTAATTGTATATCCCCACTCTTCAATTTTTATATTATTAAAATTTTATGATTTCAATAAAAATATCAAAAAAAATGGCTTTTTTTAAGCCATTTTTCAAAAAAATACATAATTTTACATAATTTTTAATTTAGGATCCAAATTGCCAAATTTAAACATGTTGCAATTGAGAGCCAAATTGGATAAATAAACAGCCAATAAAAATATGCATTGTTTACCTTTTTTATTTCTAGTAGCAAATATATTCCTGCTATTAAATTTAAGATTATTGCAATGAGTCCTATAAATGTTTGATTTAATGTGAAGAACAACAAGCACCACAAAACATTTGAAATGCCATTGATTATAAACAAAACTTTTACTGCTTTTGGCATATTGTTTTTGCCTGCCCAGATGTACAAAATAAACGCCGCAATTAAGTAAATGACAGTCCACACAATTGGAATAACAAAGTTTGGTATCCACTGCGTTGGAACAACCAAAGAGTTAAACCAATCATTGCCCAAATTTACAAACAATGTGCCAAGCCCTGCAACAACTATAACAGGCAAAAAACTAACCAAAAATTTTTGAATAAAACTTTTTTCCATATTGATATTTTATGATAAAAATTTTTAATTATTACTGTTATTAGCATTAAAAAACAAGGCCCTTGCCCTGTTTTTTGTTTATTTATTCTTCAACCTTTGGTTCTTCTTGGTTTGCAATTTGTTCTGCAACAATGTTTTCTGGGTTGATTGATTCTTCTTCGGTTTCGTGTTCGCCAACTGCAACTGAGACAATTTTGTTGCCTTCTTTTAGGCGCATAATTTTAACACCTTGCGTTGTTCTTGAAAGTAGTGGAATTTGGTTAACTGGTGTTCTAATAACCACGCCATTGTCTGCCATAAGGAGCAAGTCTTTGTCGTCTTCTACTTGAAGCAATGAAACAAGTTTACCGGTTTTTTCGTTAAATACGCCAGCCTTCACACCTTTTGTGCCACGAGATGTTAATCTAAACTCGCTTGAAAGTGTTCTCTTGCCGTAGCCATTTTCGGCTATTGCAATAACTTGTTGTTCGTCATTTACAACACACATTGCAATAACTTCTTCATCGCCGTCAAGTTCCATTGACTTAACACCCATACTACTGCGGCCGGTGTTACGGATTGCACTTTCTTTAAATCTTGAGCATTTGCCTGAAGATGATGCAACCAAAATTTCGTCATCGCCGTCAGATGTATGGCAAGCAAGTAGTTCGTCGCCTTCTTCTAGCGTGATTGCAATTTTACCATTTTTTCTTATGCTTGCAAATTCTAAAAGTTTTGTCTTTTTGATTAAGCCTTTTTTTGTTGCCATAATCAAATTGCCTGTTGTTGCTTCTGTTAGTGGCAATATGTTTGTAACTCTTTCGCCTTGTTCAAGTGGAATTAAGTTTACCATTGCCCTGCCTTTTGCTTGGCGTTGTGCTTCTGGAATATCATAAGCCATAAGTGTATGCACCTTACCCTTGTTGGTAAATAGCATAATTTGGTTATGAGAGTGTGTAACAAGAAGTTGGTCAACAATGTCTTCTTCTTTTGCTTTATGGCCTGTTACACCAACACCACCACGGTTTTGAGAACGATATTCGTCAAGCGACATACGTTTAATGTAACCAACTTTTGTCATTGAAATTACAACATCTTCTTTTTTGATTAAATCTGCAATATTGATTTCGCCAAGACCTAAGCTGATTTCACTTTTTCTATTAACTCCAAATTTTGATTTAACATCTTCCATTTGAGCATCAATGATTGCAACAACTCTTTCTGGGCGAGCCAAAATGTCTTTAAGGTCGGCAACAGTTTTTTCAAGTTCTGCAAGTTCGTTTTTAAGGTTGTTAACTTCAAGACCTGTAAGTTTTGAAAGACGCATATCTAAAATTGCGTTGGTTTGAAGTTCGTCAAGGTCAAATTTGGCAATAAGTTTGCTTTGAGCGTCTTGCCTATCTTTTGCCTCTTTTATGGTTTTAACAACTTCGTCAATGTTGGTTACTGCAACAACCAAGCCTTGAACAATATGCATTCTGTCTTCGGCTTTGCGAAGGTCAAATTTTGTTTTTCTGGTTACAACTTCTTTTTGGTGTTTTACATAGCACTCTAAAATGGTTTTTAGTGAGCAAATTTTTGGAACACCGTCAACAAGTGCAAGCATAATAATACCGTCGCTTGATTGTAACATTGTGTGCTTGTACAACATATTTAACACAACGTTTGCGTTGTGATCTTTTTTAACGTCAATAACAACTCTAATGCCATCACGGTCCGATTCTTCTTTGATGTCAGAAATGCCCTCGATACGTTTGTTTTTAACCATATCTGCCATTTGAATAATCCATTTTGCTTTGTTTACTTGATAAGGAATTTCTGTAACAATAATGCGTTGTTTTCCGCTGGCTGTTTCTTCAATTTCGGCTCTACCTCTTACAACAATGTTGCCACGACCGGTTTTGTAAGCATTGATAATGCCTTGACGGCCCATAATGATGCCACCAGTTGGGAAATCTGGCGCTTTGATTATATCAATAAGTTCGTCATCAGTGATATCTGGATTTTTTAGCATTGCTTGAACACCCAAGCATGCTTCATTTAGGTTGTGAGGTGGAATGTTTGTAGCCATACCAACCGCAATACCGTCTGCACCATTAACAAGCAAGTTCGGAAATTTTGCTGGTAAAACTCTTGGTTGCATACGAGTATCGTCATAGTTTGGATACATATCAACCGTTTCTTTGTCAATATCGTCTAAAAGTAGGCCTGCAATTTTTGTAAGTTTTGCCTCGGTATAACGATAAGCCGCTGCACTATCACCATCAATTGAACCAAAGTTTCCGTGTCCGTCAACAAGTGGGTGATTTATGCTAAAATCTTGCGCTAGTCTTACAAGAGCGTCATAAACAGATGAGTCACCATGTGGATGGTAATGACCAAGCACGTCACCGACAATGGTTGCCGATTTTACATATTTGTGGGTGTGGAAAAGGTTTTGTTCTGCCATATCGAATAAAATTCTTCTATGAACAGGTTTTAAACCATCCCTAACGTCTGGAATTGCTCTGGAAACGTTAACCGCCATTGCGTAAGAAATAAACGACTTTTCTAACTCGCCTTTAATTTCTACTTTTTTAACTTTGCTGTTTTGCAAAAGTTCTTTTAAATCTTTTTTTTCGTCCATAATATATCCTTTTTAAGATTTCTTGAGAGAATCTTTTTTATAAAAAAGGTTCTCTCAAACTCTTTTAAAAAAATTTTTAATATTTAAGTTTTTTGAAAAAGGTTTGGAAAAAATCTTTTTTACCAAAAAAGTTTTTTCCATAAATTCTTTATAAAAACTAAATATCCAAATCTGTAACAAGTGTTGCGTTTTCTTCAATAAACTTGCGTCTTAGTTCTACATCTTCGCCCATAAGTTCGTTGAACATACGGTCAGCCTCGACTGCGTCTTCCATACTAACTTGAAGTAGCACTCTGTGTTCTGGGTTTAGTGTTGTATCCCAAAGTTGTTCTGGGTCCATTTCACCAAGACCTTTATAACGTTGCAAATCGCCTACGCCATTGCCGTTTTCTTTGTAGAAATCGTTAAGTTCGTCATCGTTGTAGAAATAATATTCTTTTTTGCCTTTTTCGAGCTTGTAAAGTGGTGGTTGTGCAATGTATACGTGACCATTTTCAATTAATGGGCGCATAAATCTAAAGAAGAAGGTTAAAAGCAAAATTCTAATGTGTGAGCCGTCAACGTCCGCATCGGTCATGATTACAATTTTGTTGTAACGAAGTTTTGAATCGTCATAATCTTCTTTCATGCCAGCACCAAAGGCTGTTATCATGCTTTTTATTTCGGCATTTTCTAAAATGTGGTTGATTCTTGCTTTTTCTACGTTTAAGATTTTACCACGAAGTGGGAGAATTGCCTGAAACCGTCTATCACGACCACTTTTTGCCGAGCCACCAGCCGAATCACCCTCGACTATATAAATTTCGCAATGCTCTGGATCTTTTTCGCTACAATCAGCTAATTTGCCAGGAAGCGTTGTGCTTTCTAGCACACCTTTTCTTCTTGTTAACTCTCTTGCATTTCTTGCAGCTTCTCTTGCCTTTGCTGCTGTAACCGATTTCATAATAAGTTCACGAGCTTCTCTTGGGTTTTCTTCTAAGTAGTTGCCAAAGCCTTCAATCATTGCCTTTTCGACTTCGGAGCGCATTTCACTATTGCCAAGTTTTGTTTTTGTTTGACCTTCGAATTGTGGGTTCATAAGTTTAACAGAAATAACTGCAGTTATACCCTCACGACAATCTTCACCAGAAAGTTTTTCACTTTCTTTTATGATTTTGTTTTTGATTCCGTATTCGTTGATAACTTTTGTTAAACTGTTTTTAAAACCAACAAGGTGAGTACCGCCTTCGGTTGTGTTGATATTGTTGGCATAAGCATGAACCAATTCTTGATAGCCGTCGTTGTATTGGAATGCAACCTCAACTTCGCTTTTGTCGGTTACTTTGTTGAAATATATTGGATGTGGGAAGATTGGGTTTTTGTTGATGTTTAAATATTCAACAAACTCAATGATTCCGCCTTTAAATTCAAAACGCTCTTTCTTTTGTTTGCCTTCACGCAAATCTTCTAGCGTGATAACAATGCCTTTGTTCAAAAATGCAATTTCTCTAAAGCGGTTTTTGATTGTTTCAAAGCTAAAGTCAACTGTTTCAAAAATTTCGCTATCTGGTTTGAAAGTTACGGTTGTGCCGCGTTTGTCAGTTTGTTCCATTTTTTTAAGTGGAGCATCTGCCTTGCCTCGAGTAAATTGCATATAGTGGCGATAGCCGTTTTGATAAACGTCAACTTTAAGCCATGTTGAAAGTGCATTAACGCACGAAACGCCCACGCCGTGAAGTCCGCCCGAAATTTTGTAGCCCGAGCCACCAAACTTTCCACCCGCGTGAAGTTTTGTCAAAACAACTTCTACTGCGCTTTTGCCCTCTTTTTCTATAATACCAGTTGGAATACCACGACCGTTATCACTAACCGAGCAAGAACCATCAGCATTGAGAGTTACATTGATTTCAGTACAATAGCCAGCAAGCGCCTCGTCAATACTGTTGTCAACAACCTCGGTAACCAAGTGGTGAAGACCACGCTCGTCAGTTGAGCCAATGTACATACCAGGGCGTTTTCTAACAGGCTCTAAGCCCTCTAAAACTTGAATGTCGCCTTGATCATATTTTTGACTTTTTGTTAAGTCTAATTCTTCTGTTTCCATAAATTCCCCTTTTTTGAAATTAAAACTGTTTGCAAAAGAAATTTATAAATTAAAAACATTTTTAATGTTAAAAATCATAATTTTTTATATTTATTTGCCCTTTGATTATACCACAAAACAAAACAATTTAAAAGCATTTTTGCAAAATTAATATATATATTTATATATATATTAAACCGAGTAGCGAAATGTTAAAAAAGGCTGTAAAGAAATAAATTTTCAAATTAACAAAAAAGCCTCCCTTGCGACCTAGGGAGGTGGTAAGCGAAAGCGAACCGGAGGGATTGTTATTTATACAATCCTCCAGTCAGCCATTCGGCTGACAGCCCCCTTTGCACAAGGGAGCCTTTAATTAAAGAAAATGCAAGAGAGTAAAGAATTTTTATTTCATTACAACCCTATTCGTTTATAATTTATAAATGATTATTTTAATAAACATTACAATAATCAAAGAAGATTAAAGCCTGTGGACAACAACATTAGCAGTATTACTCCCAAAACAATGCCTAAAACCAAGAATGTTATTTTTACACCGCTTCTTGGCACGCCACCGCTAACTTTGCCTGTTTGTCCGTTCATTATTGTTGTGTAGGTTTTGTCTTTATATTTGTAATCACATTTGTAAATTGGCAACAAGTAGTAGCCATATTTTTCTGCAATATATTGTGTTGTCATATCAAAACTTGAAACTCTATCGTAAGAATATTTTGATAAAATTTGGTTTTTTATGATTTGATACATAATTTGCTCAGACATTTTTTTGCACTCTTCTAGGCTGTTTAAATAGTGCTCTACGGTATAACCCAAAATAAATCCTTGGTCAAATTTAACAAGTTGAGACATCTCGTATGGCTTGATTTCTTCCATTTGTTTTTGATTGATTTTGGAACTTGCTTCAACAACCACATCAACATGTTTGGCTTGATGTGTGCCGGAAATGTGCTGATAAGAGGTTCTTGTGTGCCTATGGCCTTGACTATCGGTGTATGAGCTGTCTTTTGCCAAAACGCCTTTGTATTGGCTATAAGAGCCCGCATCAAATGAAAAGGTTGGAACATATATGCCGTGAATCCCCTCAACTGGTGGTGCTTTTTTGAAAGCGTTTGGCAAAAACCATTTTTTTCTTATGCCGTCAACATAAAGTTTTGAGGCAACATCCTTGCCAAATTTGAAAGGCATAATTCCATCGGGAGTTAAATCTTCACTTTCTATTTCTGAACTGATTAAATTTGAATTGCAATATGGACAAGTTCGACTATATTCAAGCGGAGCCATAACCACCTCTGCACCACAGTTTGGGCACGATAAATTTTGCAAGTTGTTGTTTGCTTTGTCCACATGAGTAAACTCAGTTTTGTCATAGGGATTTTTTTCTTTAATAGGCACAGACACTATATCTTGCAACGAGCCACATTTTTCACAAAAAAGTTTTTGTTTTTCTGGCAAATATTTTAAGCCTGAACCACAACTTTTACATTCATAATTGTTTACTTTTTTTTTCATTTTTTAACCCTTTAAAACTATAGAGGGCTTGTTTTAGCCCTCTATGATATGTTTATTCTTTAGTTTAATTTTTCGCCACACTCTGGGCAGAATTTTGAAGTTGCTTTGATTTCTGCGTTACATTTTGAACATTTTTTTGTGCTTGGTGCAAATTTGTAACCACATTCAGAGCAGAATCTTGCATTTGCTCTATTTTCTGTTTTGCATTCTGGGCAAACCCTTTTTGGCTTTTCAATTTTTTCGCCACATTCTGGGCAGAATTTTGAAGTTGCTTTAACTTCTGCGTTGCATTTTGGACAAGCCACTGTTGCCACTTTTTTTGGTTTTGGTGGTGGGTTTGTCATATCAATTGCGCCAGCAAAAGCACCTGTCATTATTGTGCCAGCACCAAGACCAACACCAAGACCAGCCAAATTGTTGCCGTTTGGATTTTTTGCAGCATCCCCCATTGCGTCGGCTGCTTTTTTGCGTGTGTATGTGCCAATTTGAGGCTCTAATTCTGAAAGAGCATTCTTTTGAGTGATTGCATTGTTGATTTCTTCTGGAAGCGAGAAACTGTCAATAACAAACCTTGTCATAGTTAAACAAAGTTCTGCCATTTCTTGATTTAATGCTGCCTCCACCTTGTCAGAAACATCCAAAATTTGAGTGTTTAAATCAACTGCCGTTACACCGCTTGTTGAAATAACTTTTGTCAAGTTTTGCATTACCAAAGATTTTAATCTGCCAATAACATCTGACACCTTGTAAGATGCACCTGTACCAACAAACCTTTTTAAAAGTTCTTTTGCGTCTGAAACTTTAAAGTCAAACGAACCATAAGAACGAACATGAATTTTGCCATATTCGGCATCTCTCATAATGATTGGTTGTTGTGTGCCCCATTTATTATCGATAAATTCGCGTGTGTTTATGTAATAAATATCGGCTTTGATTCTGCTTTCAAAACCTGCTGGAAGTGATAAGAGTTTTGTTAAAAATGGAATGTTTTCTGTGCTAAGCTTGTAAGTGCCAGGTGTAAAAACATCACAAACCTCGCCCTTGTGAACAAAAATTGCCACTTGACCTTCACGCACAACCAAAGTAGAGCCAGTCATAAGCTCATCTCTATCGGTTAAAGGAAAGCGATAAACAATGGTGTCACGTGAGTCATCTTGCCACTCTACAACTTTTAATAATTGCTTTTTAAAAAAACTAAATAGTCCCATAAATTTCTCCTTATTTTGCTTTGAGAATATTATATAATATTTTATTGAGTTTTGCAAATTTTTTTAATGAATAAACACTTTTTGTTTAATATCATTTAAAAAATTTTTTTTCATTTTTCAGCAGTCAAACACCCCTACCTCAAAGTAGGGGGAGGCTTTTTATAAATATTGCAAATAAAAAAGACAAACTAAACAAAAAGTTTAGTTTGTCTTCATTCTGAGAAGTACCCTTAAAGGTGCTTCTTTTTATTTGTTATTGTCTTGTAATAATAATTCTCGTTAACACTTAGTCAAACCTTGCCCAGTAGTAAGTCCTATAAGTAGCTTTTAACAAGTTTGCATTGTCTTGCTTGTTTTGTGCGGTGGAGCCATCTTTTACAGTAACGGCTGTGCCGGTTGTTGCGGTTGGGTAAGAATAGGTCTTTACTCTCCAACCATTAATATTTTCAAATTCAACACTTGTTAGGCTGGTGCAACCACTGAACGCATTATCCCCTATGCTTGTTACGCTGTCGGGGATGGTGATTGAAGTTAGGCTGGTGCAATCTGCGAACGCCCACTCGCCTATGCTTGTTACGCTGTCGGGGATGGTGATTTGTGTTAGGCTGGTGCATTCATAGAATGCATGATCGTCTATGCTTGTTACACTGTCCGGGATGGTGATTTGTGTTAGGCTGGTGCAACCATAGAACGCAGAATAGCCTATGCTTGTTACACTGTCCGGGATGGTGATTTGGCCTAGGCTGACGCAATCAGAGAACGCATGATTGCATATGGTTGTAATGAAGTTAGGTATAACGCTAGTGTTGCAACCTGCAACCAATTTGGTAGGCTCTAATTTTGAAATTATGCAGTTGTTTTTTGAATAATAATATTCATTGCC
>SVIU01000023.1 GCA_015069335.1 Clostridiales bacterium | reverse complement strand
AATGCACAGCCTTTTGGCTTCAATTTTGCTAGTTGCAAAATTTTTGCTTTATGGCTGGCATTTCCTCTCCCCAAAAAGTCCACTAATGTTGGGGCTTTTCGGGGTCCCCAAAAGGGCTGCCACCTCCCCCTTAAGGTAGGGGGAGGCTTTTCAAAAAAATGCCAAAAGAAAAAGACAAACTAGGTAAAAACCATAATTTGTCTTCAGTTTGAATACAGCTTAAAAAGCTGTATTTTTTAATAATCTTTTTCTTCATCAGGATAAGGCTCGTTATCGTCATAAGGATAATCACTATCAATAGATTTCTCTAGCTTTTGCTTATTTAAAAACATTTCATAAACTGATAAAACTTCTCTAGTAGCATAAGCAACAGGCTTTTTAAAATTCTTATCAATTTTCTCCAGTTTTGTAACAAATATATCATTGATTTTTAAGTGTTTGCTATTTCCAGCCCTTGCAACAATAATAGGGGTGTCAGTCGTAACCATTGTAACATTATTTCTTGCTGGAACGGCTAGTATGTCAACAATCACTTTTTTGCCAAATTTTAAAAATCCAATATAATATCCACTTGGGTTTTTGGGGTCAGACTTAAGCCAATCCACTTTGCAAATTTCACCAGCATATAAAAAGTTTGTGTTTATAATTTGTCTATTAAATGGCAATCTTTTATTAACTTCAGCCAAGTTGCCTCGTTTTCCTAAAAAATCAACAATAACGTCATCACTCAAAATTGACAAATTGTTGTTTTTTATTTCTTCAACAATAATGTCAATCAATTCCAAATTTGTCATATCAACACCCTTAATAAAATTATTACTTGTATTATAATTTCAGTAAGGAGTATTGTCAATAGTGAAATTGTAATAAAAGGTTGTTTGCAAATTAAAAGATTATGTGATATCATATTGCTATGGACAACTTAAATTACGAAAGAGAATTGTTATCAAATGGCTATAAACTAATTGCAGGCATGGACGAGGCGGGCAGGGGCCCTCTTGCTGGGGCAGTTTATACTGCAATGGTCATTATGCCACTAGAGGAAGATAAAATTATTCAAGGGGTAAACGACAGCAAAAAACTATCGCAAAAGGCAAGGGAAGAGCTTTTTGATAAAATAATAAATACGGCAATTGCATACGCAATTTGCCCGGTAGACGAAAAAACAATCGACGACATTAACATATTAAATGCAACAAAACTTGGCATGCAAAATTGCCTAAAACAAATAAAAATCAAGCCGGATTATTGCCTTGTAGATTATGTGCCAAATTTGAGTTTGGACTGCCCAAACAAAACAATTGTCAAAGGTGATGAAAAAAGTTATAGCATTGCATGTGCTTCAATCTTGGCAAAAGTGGCAAGAGATAAATATATTACAGAACTTGGTGCAAAATACCCAATGTATCAATTTGAAAAACACAAAGGCTATGGCACAAAATTACACTACCAAATGTTAGACAAATATGGTGCAAGTGAAATACACAGAAAAAGTTTTTTAAAAAAGTTAAACATAGAGGAATAAAATGAATTACATAAAAGATTACGAAGGCGAGCAGTATTACAATTATAAAACGCAACAAAAATCCAACAAAACACTAAATCATCAAAAAGGTCAAATTGGTGAAAGTTTTGCTGTATCTTTTTTAAAAAACAAAGGCTACGAAATTTTGGAAACCAACTATCGCAACAAAATTGGCGAAATTGACATAATCGCTCAAAAAGATAATCGTATAATTTTTGTTGAAGTTAAGCAAAGAGCAACAGCTCGTTTTGGTTATCCCAGAGAGGCGGTCACCAATCAAAAGCAACACAAAATTAGGCTAGTATCACAAGTATATTTAAAACTAAAAGGCAAGGCAAATGCCTTTACAAGATATGATGTTATAGAAATTTTAGGAGATGAAATTACACATTTGGAAAATGCTTTTTAAATTTTCAAATCAAACATAAATCTTAAAATTAAACTTTAATGTTACAAATCAAACAATATGATAAAACGCTCATATTATATATTTGGAAACGTCTTTAAATAAAAGCATTTTGCTAAAATCCAAATTTTGTAATCATTAAAAATATTTATTTAATAAACAAGCAAAAAAACAACCACTCTATATGAGTGGTTGTTCATTTTTTAACTTTTAAAAACTATGCTTTTTTTGCAGTTTTGATGCATTTTGTACATGCAGTAACTTGTTGTTCTTTTCCATCAACAACTATTGTTGTTTTTTGAAGGTTTGCTTCATAATGTCTGTTTGCTTTACGGTTAGAGTGGCTAACTGTGCAACCTGCCATTTTGCCTTTTCCACATATATCACATACTTTGCTCATATTTTCCTCCTATAAATTAAGGCAAAATGCCTTTTTTAATAAAATTACTCGTTAAATATATCATTAATAAAAAAGTTTTGCAAGGGTTTTTTAAAAAAATACAAAAATTAGTTGAAAATTTTTTGAATATGGTTTAATATAATAATGCAAATTATAGTTTTAGGAGTGAGATCGTGGCATTATCAACCAAAAATTATTATGGTAATATTGAAATATCAAACGACGCAATTGCTGCAGTCGCTGGTTTTGCTACGCTTGATTCTTACGGCGTTTTAGAACTTGTAAATAGCAGTTTCAAAAGCGCAATTTGCAACTTATTCAAAAGACAACAATACGCAAAAGGCGTAGTTATTAATAATAAAGATAATCGAATCTTCATCGATATATATTGTATATTAAAATATGGCATTTCTATTAGTGCTGTGGCCGAAAGCCTTAAAAAAACAGTAAAATATACAGTTGAAGACTTTACGGGTATGATTGTAGATACCGTAAATATTCACGTTGTCGGTGTAAGAGTATAGGAGTAATATAATGCAAAAATCAATAAACGGAGCATCCCTTCGCAAAATGTTTGTGGGTGGTGTTGCGCTCTTAGACCAAAATAAAAAGCTAGTTGACGCTTTAAACGTTTTTCCAGTTCCGGATGGTGACACTGGTACAAATATGTTTTTAACCTTAAAGTCTGCAGTAACCGAGGTAAACAACTGCATAGGAAACAATGCCACTGACCTTTGCGAGGCTTTTTCAAAAGGTGCTCTTCGTGGCGCTAGAGGAAACTCTGGTGTTATAACATCTCAAATTGTAAAAGGCTTTTGTTCTGTTCTTGCCGAAAGCAAAGAACTAAACACAAAAGCAATGGCAAAAGCAATAACCGAAGGTTGCAAAATTGCCTATAAAGCTGTTACTGTGCCAAAAGAGGGTACAATTTTGACAGTTATTAGAGGCATGAGTGAAGCAGCAAACGATATGGCTAAAAAAACCTCTGACCTAGAGGAGTTTTTAAAGGGCGTATTAGACAGAGGTGAAGAAGTTTTACAACAAACACCAGAAATGTTGCCTGTTTTAAAAAAGGCTGGCGTTGTTGACGCTGGCGGACGTGGCATAATTGTTGTGTTTACTGGTTTTTATCGCGCCCTAAAGGGTGAAGACTTTGACTTTGTTTTTGCAGATTCAAAACCTGTTCAAACGGCTGATGATGTTGTTGCAGATTATTCAAACCTTGCTGAAATCGAATTTGGCTACTGCACAGAATATATGATCATCAATATGAACAAAAAAACAACCGAAGCAGATATCGAAAAGTTAAAAGAAAAACTTATAAAAATTGGTGATAGCGTGCTTTGCCTTGGTGATTTAAACTTGGTTAAAGTGCATGTTCACACTAACACTCCAAACGTTGCATTAGGCTATGCTTTGGAACTTGGTGAGTTATATAACTTAAAAATAGAAAATATGCGTGAGCAAAACCGTGAACTTATGCGTCAAGCTCAAAAGCAAAATCCAGTTGAACTAAAAGAAAACGGTATGATTGCAGTTGCTCCTGGCAGCGGCATTGCCGAACTTATGCGTGAACTTACAATTGACAATATCATCGAGGGTGGTCAAACAATGAATCCAAGCGCAAATGATATTGCCGAAGCTGCTGACAAAGTGCCAGCAAAAAACATCTATGTTTTCCCAAACAACAAAAACATTATTTTGGCATGCGAACAAGCAAAAGATTTAACCTCAAAAAATCTTATTGTTATTCCAACCAGAAGTGTGCCTGAAGGCATAACTGCCGCACTTTGCTTTAATCCAGACGGTGATGTAGAAGAAAACACCCAAGCAATGATGGAAGCAATGAAAACAGTCAAATCTGCGTCAGTAACATATGCCGTAAGAGCAACACATGTAGACGGTTTTGATCTAAACATTGGCGAAATTATCGGTCTTGACGAAAAGTCAATAAAAGCAAAAGGTACATCAATAGGTGATACAACCAAAGATTTAATTTCAAAAATGTTAACTCCAGATACTTCAACAATCACATTGTTCTATGGTTCAGACGTAAAACCTGTTGAAGCAGACCTATTGCAACAAGAACTTTCGGCAAAATATCCAAATATCGAAGTTTCTGCAATTTACGGTGGTCAACCAGTTTATTATTATATTATATCTATAGAATAATTTCATTTATAATAAATACAAAAAATCACCCGCTTGTTAAGTGGGTGATTTTTTTACTGAAAATTACGCTTGATTTACAGTAAACGAAAGGCCAGGAAGAGTCAAGTTGGCTTCTTTTGTTGCATCCTCAAGCGTTACATAATAAACAAATGTATATGTTTCGCCAGGAACAATTGAAAAATCACTACCAGGAACAATTGTCAAAACAACATTGTCATCGGCTTCTGGATCAACAAACGAGGTGTCATTGTAGCTTATTGTTACGCCCGAATTGCTCACAGTGGTGAAAGCAATTTCAACCTTATAAGCAAAGGCTTTGTTAAGGTCAAAGTTTAATGTAGAATTTGCCACTGTTTGTTCTTTTTGAGTGTAAACACCATCACTGCCAGTATAAGATGTGAAATCACCGTCGGTAACACCATCTTCGGTTGCCGTCCAAGAATCTGCCCCAAGAGCATCAACAGTTGCAGCGTCTACAATTGTGGTTGTTCCAGATGAAATTCTATACAAGGTTGTGTCAACCCCCACTAGCACTGAGTCAAACGTATATGTAACAGTGTTTGTAACATTAAATGTTACAGCTCCAGCTGCATAAACGCCAAAGGCTAGTAGCGCAAGCGACAAGGCTAGCGAGCCAATTGTTGCAAATAGTTTTGCTTGTTTTTTCATTTTTTTACTCCTTTTATTTTGATATGATGTTAATTTTTGCAAGAAAACAAAAAATATGTGTTTTTTTTGTAATTATTTAAAAAAAATTAACGCAATAAAAAAGATAATTGTTTACAATTTTGTTTTTATGTGCTAATATATTGGTATAAATTAGGAGAAATGCGTCTATGGTAGATAAAAACAAATGTATAGGCTGCGGAACCTGTGTTCAACTTTGTCCAGTTGAGGCAATTTCGTTTGATGAAGACGGCAAAGCAGTTATTGACAACAACAAATGTATCAAGTGCGGAACATGCGAAATTTCTTGTCCTGTTCAAGCAATAAAAATTGAGTATTAAAAAAAGGATCTTATATGGAAAAAATTGCAATAGTTAAAATTGAATCACAAAATATAAAATTATCACTTATTGATGTTGCACCAAATGGCTATTACAACTTGTTTGACGAAGTTGTAGAAAATGTTAAAATTGGCGCTTCAATAGAGCAAAGCGGTTTAATAAAACCAAACATCATTTCAGAAGCACTTACTGTTTTAAAACTATTTAGAAAAATCTGTGATGCAAACAATGTTTACAAAATTTCTTGCGTTGCAGAAAGTTTTATTAGGGTGGCAAAAAATCAAAAAAGCTTCTTTGATGAAATTTACAACAATACTGGCTTTAATTTTTATTTGTATAATAGTGAAGAAGAAATTAAGGTTGTTTACAAAGGCATCACAAACTTGATTGATGTTTCAAAAGCAGTTGGTGTTTATGTTGCACCAAACCAAACTCACATTATGCAATTCAACCGCAGAACAATTGTAAACTTGCAAACAATTGACTATGGTTATTTAAATTTGTCAGATAAATATGCTGATATTTTAGATCCAGAACAAAAAGCTGATAAAATGGTAAAAGATATTGAATTTGCCCTAAAAAACAACGAGCTTATCAATTCAATAGAGCCAGAAACAACATTTATTGGTGCTGGAGTTGTGTTTGAAAACTTGGGCAAACTTTCAAGAAAAGTTTCAAAATATCCACTTTCAATAGAAAACAATTATATTGTTACAGCCGAGTCTTTTAACGCTGTATATGAAATTACAAAATCGCTTGATTTAGACAAAACCAAAAAAATCAAGGGTATTTCTGAAGATAGAGCAGATACAATTGCCAGCGGTTTTGCCATTGTTAAAGCAATTATGGAAAGTTGCAAAATGCCAAACCTTAGCGTTTGCAACAATGCTTTTGACGAAGGCGTTATTGTTCAAGCGCTTCCAGTAGACGGCAACGAAAGGGTTATGCCAATTGATATGCTTTCTGCAAGCCTAGAGTCTATTAGAACTTTTTATGATAGAGAACTTTCAAACACTGCAAACGTATACAATTTGGCAATAATGCTCTTTAAACAACTAAAAGTCATTCACAAACTTCCAAGGGCATATATCAAACCTCTTCGTATAGCAGCATCAATGTACAATTGCGGCACAAGAATCAGTTTTGATAATTACGAAAACAACAGTTTTGAAATTATTGTAAATTCAAAAATCGCAGGTGCATCTCAAAAAGAAATTTTGCTTGCAGCATTTGCTTGCAAAGCCCAAAATTTAGAAAATTTGACACTTGCGGAGTGGATGAGATACAAAGATATTCTTACAGATGAAGATCTTGACGCGGTTAGAAAACTTGGCGTGTTAATCAAACTTGCTTGCGCAATGGACAAATCTCGTATGGGCAACATAACAGACATCACTTGCGATATCTTGGGCGATTCAATAATTATGAAAACAATCGTAAAAGCAGACGCTAGTTTTGATATTATTCAAGCACAAAAATGTATGCCTGACTTCAAAAAAGTGTTCAAAAAAGTGTTGCAAGTTATCTAACAAAACAATCACATTTTACAACCTTTCCAAATAGTATGATTTGGAGAGGTTTTTTTATATGGAAAAATACTTGGAGTTTAAAAATGTCAACTTTAATTATTTTACAAAGGATGCCGAATTTCAAGCAATAAACAACTTATCATTTATCATCAAAAAAGGCGAATTTGTATCGGTTGTTGGGCCTAGTGGTTGTGGCAAAACAACAATTTTGTCACTTATTGCAGGGCTATATGAGCCAACCGAAGGTCAAATTTTGCTAGAAGGTGAGAGCGTTAAAAAGGCAAATATCGGCTATATGTTTCAACGCGACCATTTGTTTCCATGGCGAACAATCTACAAAAACATATTGCTAAGCCTTGAAATAAAAGGCAAAAAACACACCGACGAGCAAAAAAATTACATCGATAACCTTTTAAACAAATATGGCATTTTTGACTTTAAAGACAAGCACCCAAATGAGCTTAGTGGCGGTATGCGTCAAAGAGTTGCGCTCATTAGAACTTTAGCAGTCAAGCCAAAGCTATTACTTTTAGACGAGCCGTTTTCTGCACTAGACTTTCAAACAAGGCTGGACGTTTGCGATGATGTCAAAAACATAATAAAACAAGAAGGGCAAACTGCCATTTTGGTAACTCACGACATTTCTGAGGCAATTTCTATGTCTGACAAAGTGTTTATTCTTTCAAAAAGGCCTGCCACATTAAAGAACGTAGTAAACCTAGAATTCAATCAAGAACTTTCTCCACTAGAGCGCAGAGATGACAAGAACTTTTCTGGCTATTTTAAACAAATATGGGAGGAATTGACTTATGAAAAAGCATAAAAATCAAGTGTTTTCTCTTAAATATAGCAAATATAGAAAAAAACTTAAAATTGATATTTTAACTACCAGAATATATCAAATTGCACTACTTGTATTGCTTATTGGCATATGGGAACTACTTGTTCAAGTTGGTGTAATGGACCCATTCTTTTTTAGCAGCCCATCAAGAATTTGTATAACATTTGTAGAATTATTAACCCAAGGAAATTTGCTATATCATATGTGGATCACGCTATACGAAACAATCATTGGCTTTTTGATCGCGACATTGCTTGGAACATTTATAGCAATTTTACTTTGGTGGAGTGATAAACTTCGAAAAGTGCTAGACCCATACATTGTTGTGCTAAACAGTTTGCCGAAGATTGCACTTGGTCCACTAATCATAATTTGGGTAGGCGCTGGCACTAGTGCAATAATCACAATGTGTGTGCTAATTTGTATAGTGATAACAATCCTATCAATGATCTCGTCATTTTTAAATTGTGATAAAGACAAAATTTTGTTAATGAAATCTTTTGGTGCGAGCAAGTGGCAAATACTAACAAAATTAATCTTGCCAAATTCTTTTCCAGATTTTATCTCAGTGCTAAAAATAAATGTAGGTATGAGTTGGGTAGGAATAGTAATGGGTGAGTATCTTGTCAGCAAGGCAGGGCTTGGTTACTTGATTGTTTATGGTAGACAAATATTCAAACTAGACATAGTGCTAACAAGCACAGTGGTATTATGTTTGCTTGCCGGACTTATGTATTTCTTTGTTGGCTTGCTAGAAAAAAAGTTTAAAAAATAATAATAATTTTAGCAATAATTATTGCAAATAAAATTGCAAAAAATTAAATTAATAATTATTTAATAATTTTTAAATTTTTTGTTAATTTTAATAAAATAAATAATTCCAAAAACACCAATTATTGGATATAAATATTTAATTATTTTTCCAAAATTAAAAAGGCTTAAAAATGCAATAATTCCTAGCATTATAAAGGGATTATTGTGTTTTTTATTGTTAAAATTAAATGATTTTAAAGAGGTTAAAATTGTTGCATATGTTGTAATAATAGAAAACAAAATAACAAAAGCAAAAATAATATTAAAAATCAAATTTAAATTGCCAGAAATTATTGCAAATGGCAAGTCAAAATTTGCTAGTTTTGGATTAAATAAAAAAATCAAAATTCCCAAAATAAGCAGCAAAGACAAAATAAGCGCAGTCAAAAAACTAGTCTGTTTTTGTTCTTTGGGGCTTAAATTTTTTCCAAGTTTTGCAATCACAAAACAGGCAAAAAAAGTGTTTTGGCCAACATATGTCAGTGTTTTAAAGGGCAAGTTTATTGCATTAGCATTTGAAATGTTAAAAGCAAAATTTCCCCCTTTAATAGACAAAACGGAAGTTATTACAATACAAACAATAATCAGTGGCACAACCAAATTTGATAACATTTCAAACTTTTTAAGAGACGTTTTATATAAAATCAAAGATACACCAAACACTAGTATATAACACACAAATGTATTCAAATTTTGCAAGTACGATTTAATCAACCCAACAAGCCCGGCAAACATTGCACTGGCCGAGATAAAAAATGTTATCAAAAAAATAATGTCATAAGGGTTTGCTTTGCTTTTTGAAAAACTGTTTTTGCTATATATCATTTTGTTGACTGATCGCAAGTTAAAATTTTCAATCTTGCATCCAATTTTTAAATATGTCTTTATAAACATATAAAACAAAACAAACAAGGGCACAACGTAAAGCAAAGCCACTGCTCCATACTTTGCAAAGTATTCAAAAATCTCTTTGCCGCTTGCAAACCCACCGCCAATAATTGCGCCAACAATAAACATACTTGCTTTAAAAACTTTCATAAACTATAAATATGTTTTGTTGCTTGGCAAAATGATAATTTGAGTAAGCATATAATTGTTTTTTGTTTTGTAAATAAAACAAAATATGCCATAATAAACTTATGGAAGAAAAAATCATAATTTGGCTACAATCAAATGGAAATGTGTTTTTTGATGTGTTTTTTCAAGCCATATCGTACCTTGCAAGTTGGCTGGGTGCTGTGTGCTTGTTTTTGATTATCTTTTTGTTTGTAAACAAAAAATTTGGACTTATTTTTTGTGGAGGCTATTTGTTGACAGTATTATTCAACTATGGTTTAAAAGAATTAATTAACAAACCGCGCCCTTACGTTACAAACCCAGAAATAATAAACAAATTGACAACAGTTGGCAAAAGTATGCCAAGTGGGCATTCGGTTAGTTGCATTTTTATGGTTTTGACAATAATTTTCTTATTATACACGCTTTGTGCAAATGGCAAATTTACAAAGTTTAAAAAAAAGGGCGTTAAAATACCAATTATTGCTTCGCTGATTGTTTTTGCATTGCTTGTGGCAATTTCAAGAATGTATTTAGGTCAACATTATTTAACCGACATTTTGGCAGGCTTTGCAGTTGGCACCATTGGTTTTGTTATCACATATTTTGTTTATAAAAAGATTGTCAAAAAGCACGCAAAGTGTTAAAATGATTTACATTAGGAGAAAAAATGGATATTAAAGTAATTTCAGAAAATGAACAAATGACAAAAGAAATCGCAAAAAAGTATGCTATGAGCATAAAAAAACCTTGCGTTATTTCTTTGGTGGGTGATTTGGGTGCGGGCAAAACAACTTTTACAAAAGGTTTTGCAGAAGGCTTTGGCGTAAAAGATACTGTAACAAGCCCAACTTTTACAATAATGAACGAATATCAAGGCAAAATGCCACTTTATCACTTTGATATGTACAGGCTTGCATCAAAAGAAGAGGCAATCAACTGCGGTTTTGAAGAATATTTTGATTTAACAAAACTTAAAGGCGTAGCAGTGGTTGAGTGGGCGAGCAATGTTTATGGGTTGCTCCCAGCCTTGCACGTACAAATTACACTAAATAAACTTGATGAAAATAAAAGAGAAATATTAATAACAGTAAAAGGTTGGGTAAAGTAATGAACATTCTTGCTTTAAACACATCCTTTAATCAAACGTATGTAGCGGTGCAAAAGGGCAGTGTTGCCATATGTAAAAGTATGGACAGCTCATTAAAACAGTCAGAAAATGTGTTGGGCTTAATTGACCAATGCTTTTATGATGCAAATGTTTGCCTTAAAGATTTAGACGCTTGCGCTTGTGTAATTGGACCAGGCTCTTTCACAGGCATAAGAATTGGTTGCAGTTTGCTAAAAGGCTTTTTAGCACCACTGCCAAATGTTAAAAAAATTGAAATCAACTCGCTTGATTTGCTTGCTTACACCTTTTCAAAAAACAATCCAAGTAATGATTTTTGGGTTGTAGTTAATGGCCTAAGTGGCAACTTATTTGCAAGAAAGTACAATAAAGTGGGCGAGCCACTAACTGAAACAATGCTTTGCTACGGCGATACTTTGGAACAAATAAACGGCGTTGTTGTTGGCATAGAAGATGAAGCACTAGAAATTTGCACAAATTTTGTGAATTTTTTTAGTGAAGATTTATTAGAATATGCAAATCTTTTGGCAGAAAAAGGCTGTTATAGCCAAGATTTTACACCTCTATATGTAAGAAAATCTCAAGCAGAAGCAGAATTGGACAAAAAAAATGAAAATAAGTAAATTATCAATACAACACATAGATCAATTGGTAGATTTATACAATCAAGCCTTTGGCAAAGAGGCGTGGTCGCGTGCTCAAATTATTGACGGCTTAAACAACAAGTCGTGTGCTTTTTATGGCATATTTGATGGCGATACGCTTGTTTGTTTTGCGTCAATTATGACAAGTCTAGATGATATAAACTTGCTAGACATTGCAACAAAACAAGAGTACAAGCAAAAAGGTTATGCAAAAGCGTTAATGGAACATCTTTTATCACTAAAAAACAAAGAACAAACATTTTCGCTAGAAGTCAAATCAAAAAATCTTCCAGCCATAAAACTTTATCAAAGTTTTGGCTTTAAAACTTTAAACATAAGAAAAAAATATTATCAAGACGGCGACGACGCGCTTTGTATGTTTCTTGGCTGTTAAAAATTCATTAAGCTTTGTTTAACTTATAACTTGCAAAATTCATATATATAACTATGAATTACATATATAAAAATTGCAAGGTTAATTATGAAATTATAGGCGACGGCGATACTTATCTTGTGTTTTTGCATGGCTGGGGCGGCAGCATAGATAGTTTCAAATTTATAACAAAACATTTAAAGGGCAATTTAAAAGCGCTTTTTATTGATTTCCCACCGTTTGGCAATAGTGATGAGCCGCAAATTCCGTTTACAATGCTTGACTATGCAAATCTAACGTTGGATATCATAAAACAAAATGGGTTTAAAAATTGTGTTTTGATAGGGCATTCGTTTGGTGGTAGAGTGGCAACCATTTTGGCAAGCAGTTCGGTTTGCAAAAAACTGGTGCTTGTTGACAGTGCAGGGTTAAAGCCTAAAAGAAGTTTAAAATATCACATTAAAGTTTTACATAACAAAATTTGCAAAAAACTTGGCTCAAAAAAGCCACGTGGGTCAACTGATTACAAAAACTTATCACCAATTATGAAAAAAACTTTTGTGAACATTGTTACAGAATATTTGGAAGAATATTGCAAGCAAATCACCGTTCCAACCCTTATTTTTTGGGGAGAAAAAGACAATCAAACGCCACTATATATGGCAAAAAAATATAAAAAACTTATAAAAAATAGTGAATTGATTACATACAAAAATTCAAGTCATTTTGCATATTTAGAAAATTTAAGCAGTTTTGTTGCAACCTTGAACTATTTTGTATATAATTGATTTTGGAGAAATTTATGTGGGAGAATCTTTATCTTAACATTGTAATAGCAATTTTAAACGGAACACTAATTTGTTTTACTGCTGGCAAAATGTTTCAAATGTTGCAACTTTCCGGCTATAAACTTTCCGGCTATTTCACATGGCTAAAAGACACAAAAATAAAGTTTGTGGGCAGGATTTTAATGCTTGCATTTTTGTCGTTGTTTTCTATGCTTGTTTCCAGCACATTGCTTGACAGTTTTGGCAGTTATTACAGCTATTTGAGTTATATTTTTTACTTTTATTTCAATATGGTTTTTATCATAAATATGACCAAAATTCCACAAAAAAATCCGCTTAAGCAAACAAAGCGAATGAACAGATTAATTATCACAGTGTTTGTGATAATTGCCCTAATGTCGTTTTTTATGATTTCGGTTTGCCAAGCATTTGTTCCATTCATTAGGCATGCAATTTTGGTGTTGACACCAATTGCAGCTTTAATAGTTGTGCCAATTGCACATATTATTAATCTACCAGTTGAGTATTTTATAAGGCTTCAATACATAAAAAGGGCAAAGGCAAAACTAGCAAAAATGCCAAACCTCATCAAAATTGGTATAACTGGCAGTTTTGGAAAAACATCTACCAAACACATACTAAACGTCATTTTGTCAAAAAAATATTCAGTATGTATGACGCCACACAGTTTCAACACTCCAATGGGCTTAACAAAAGTAATTTTAAAATATCTAAAAAAAGACAACCAAATTTTAATTGCCGAAATGGGTGCAAAAAATGTGGGTGATATAAGGTATCTTTGCAATTTGGTAGAGCCAAAGCATGCAATAATAACAGCAGTAGGTTCGCAACACCTTGCAACATTTGGTAGCGTTGAAAACGTTGCCAAAACCAAGTATGAACTTGTTGAGGCAATAACTGACGGAATGGTTGTTTTCAACGGCAACAATCAAGGAGCATTAAAACTCTATGACAAATGCGACAAAACCAAATTGCTTTCAGGCATTGACAACCAAGATGCTTTTTGCAATATTACAAATGTTTCAGTTGATGAACAAGGCAGCACTTTTACCTTAAACATTGGCTCGGAATATATCTATTGCACAACAAAACTTTTGGGCAGGCATAATTTAGAAGATATTGCAATGGCCTGCGCCTTGGCGTATAAACTTGGCGTAAGCACGCACGATATTGCAAGTGCAGTGGCAGAATTAAAGCCAATGTCACACCGTATGGAAGTTATAAAAAACAACAACCTTATCATTTTGGACAACTCATACAATAGCTCGGTAGAAAGTAGCAAAGCATCTTTAGAAACCTTGCAACTTTTTAAAACTGGCAAAAAAATAATTGTTACTCCAGGCATTGTAGAAATGGGCGAAAAAGAAATCGAAACCAACATTCAGTTTGGTAAAAACATTGCAAAAGTATGCGACAAAGTGGTTATTGTAAACAAAGCAAACCTAGACGCCATAAAACAAGGTTTGCAACAAGAAAATTTTAATCCTGAAAACATTTTTGAAGCAGAAAGTTTAAACAAGGCCAAAGAACTATTTGCCACAATAACAAGTCCGGGCGATGTAATTTTGTTTGAAAATGACTTGCCAGACAACTACACCTAAAAATAGCACAGCTTATTGCTGTGCTCAGCCTGAAGACAAACTATGGTTTTTACCGAGTTTGTCTTTTTCTTTTGGCATTTTTTAGAAAAGCCTCCCCCTACCTTAAGGGGGAGGTGGCAGCCGTATGGCTGACGGTAGGGGTGTTTGACTGCTTGAAAATAAAGGAATTTTTAGAATTTCAA
>SVIU01000022.1 GCA_015069335.1 Clostridiales bacterium | reverse complement strand
TGTTGCCTGCTTAGGCTCCCCCTACCTTAAGGGGGAGCTGTCGGCAATTAGCCGACTGAAGGGGTGTTTGTCCTATTGAAATTCTAAAAATTCCTTTATTTTCTAGCAGTCAAACACCCCTACCGTCAGCCATACGGCTGCCACCTCCCCCTTAAGGTAGGGGGAGGCTTTTCTAAAAAATGCCAAAAGAAAAAGACAAACTAGGTAAAAACCATAGTTTGTCTTCAGTCTGAACAACCCTTGAAGAAGAGTTGTTTTTGATTTGATTGATTATCTCTTTGAGAATTGGCTTGCTTTACGGGCTTTTTTAAGACCTGGTTTTTTACGTTCTTTCATTCTTGAATCTCTTGTTAAGAAGCCTGCTTTTTTAAGCTCTGCTTTGTAGCTTTCGTCGTTTTCTACCAATGCTCTTGCAATGCCGTGGTTGATTGCACCAGCTTGACCAGATAGGCCACCGCCATAAACGTTTACGTTTACGTCAAATTTTGCGTTTGCACCAACAAGTTCAAAAGCTTGAGTTGCAACAAGTTTGTAAATATCAGAAACAAAATATTCTTCCATTGGTTGTTTGTTGATTGTGATTTTGCCGTTTCCAGGAACAAGTCTTACTCTAGCAACGCTAGTTTTTCTTCTGCCAGTTCCAAGGTCTGCTTGAACTTTTTCTACTTTTTTAACTGCTTTTGCCATATTAGTTTCTTACTCCTTTTAATTCAACTTTGATTGGTTGTTGAGCTGTTTGGTTGTGCTCAGCGCCTTTGTAAACTTTGCATCTTGTTGCTTGTTTTCTGCCAAGAACTGTTTTTGGAAGCATACCTTTAACTGCTTTTAAAACAACTTCGTCAGATGCTTTTGCCATCATAGTTTGATAATTGGTTTCTTTTAAACCACCAACATAACCAGAGTGTGTTCTATAAAATTTTTGTGTAAGTTTTTTACCAGTTAAAACAACTTTGTCTGTATTTAAAATTATAACAAAGTCACCAGTGTCAACGTGTGGAGTGTAGTCTGGTTTGTTTTTGCCAGATAAAATGTCTGCAACTTGTGAAGCTAAACGGCCAAGAGGCATATTTGTAGCGTCAACTACGAACCATTTTCTTTCCACATTGTTTGGGTTTGCCATAAATGTTTTCATAATTAATATATCTCCTAAAATTTTTCGTTCAAAATACACAACATATGTTCCAGCATATTGTTATTTAAAACAGTTGTGCTTGCATATGCCGTCCAAAACACTTTTTATGTGAAAGGGCTAATCTCACAAAAAAATATGCCTTTTCAAGCAAAGACGGTGCTAGTTTAACACACGCCCGAGCAAGTTGTCAAGCATATTTTATAAAATAATTGATGATTTTATCTTAATTTGTAAGAGTTTTTGCTTTTAATTTTGAAATATAATTTTTTATAAATTCTCCATATTAAAATAGTCCGCTATTGCGACTTTCATTACATACAAATTTTTTGTGTTTTCTTGCACGTCATCGCCAAAAGGTGCCGATATGCAAATATAAAACTGGTCATCTTTGCAATAATAACACAAAAAGTCGTCTTGATTTTTGCAAATTGGAATTATGCCCACGCTTTCGAAATCAATTTTTAGCGATTCTTTGGGGTTTAAAATGTCCTTTTCTAAACTTAACATTTGCCAAGAGTTGTCTTTTAATAAACTCTTGCCATTAATTATTAAATTAACGGCAATGTCAATAATTTCATAGTCATAATATTTTTCTATTTTTTGCTTTACCTGCAAAAACCCTTCTGTTTGATTGTTCATATCATCAAGCCTTAAAACCTTATATTTTTAATCATTTCAACAATCCAATTTATTGGTTGTGAAAAAATTATCAAAAGCCCACATTCAACCAAAGCAATAATGCCCAAAATTAGCAAAGGTATTCTCTTTTTTGACCTTGATGTTTGTCTGAAATTTATTATTGCCAAAATGCCAAATACAATTCCTCCAATTGCACTTGCTAAACTCAAATAAGTTAAAACATCTAAAACAACACCACTAAAATTGTTTATTATGTAACTAAATTTGCTAAAAATAAACAATGTTGAACCCACAAAAGTACAAACCATAGCAGTTATTGCATACCACAATTTTACTGCCTTGTCTTTGTTTACAAAAACCTCAGGATTGATTTGATTTGCTCTTAAATCCAACTCAGTCTTATTTGTTGACAAACCAGCTGTGTTTTTTGAACACTTTTCACACAAATCGTCATCTGTGCCGATAAAATTCCCACAATTTTTACAATACATTTTATACTCCCATTAATCTTTAAATTTTTTTAAGAATTCTGCAACGCTTTGATCATATTTTTCTGTGTTATTGATTCTTATTCTTGAATGCACGCCTTTGTTGAATTCTACTATTGTTTTGTCTGAGTTACATTTTTCATACAACAATTTTGCTTTTTCGGGCCTTGAATATAAATCCTCGGTTGTGTACATTAACAAAATTGGCTGTTTTAACTTGTGAATTACCTTGATTGGTGCATTCTTTTTGGCGTTTGTGCCTGTGAATAATCTAAAATAAAACATAAACATATTTAAACAAGGAAAATATGGCTTGAATTCTAAAAGGTGATTTTTAATTACTTGATCAAAACCATCATACATTCCCTCTGACACAAGCCCCTTTATGTAACTAGGGCAATTTTCGGCTAGTAAAGCATACAAGCCTGTTGCTGCACCAATACAAATGCCGTGCAAAACAATTTGTTCAACACTAAATTGTTCGTGTAACATTTTGGACCATGCTAAAATGTCAGAATATTCTTTTAAACCAACAGAGTTGTATTTTCCTTCTGACAAGCCATGTGCACGGTTGTCTATAACCAAAACGTTATAACCTGCCTTACGATAAGGCTCTGCAAAATAATAGCAATATTTGCAACCCTCGCTACGACCTGCAATGATGATTACTGCCTTTTTATGGCCAAAATTCATATATTCGCCATAGAGTTTAAAGCCCTCGTTTTGTATGCTAACTTCTTGTTTGAAAGAAAGATATCTTTTTTCCCACTCGTCACATTCTGCATACATTTTTAAATGTTCATCATCTTTTTTACTACACTCGCGCGACCATTTTTTGGGGCTTGTTCTAACAAGCAAAGCTCTGTATAGAAAATATGGCACCAATAACAATGGCAATCCCCATAAAATAAATACTATGCCTGCAAATAATAATATAATTTGCCAAACTTCCATTTTACACCAACCCTATAATATAATTATAAACTTTTTGGTTTGCCTCAAGAAAATCCACTTGCACGCCATCTAATTTGCTGCAAATAATGTCCTCAAGTTCTTCACGATTTGCGTGCATAGCATCTTCACCTAAAAATATCATACAATTTTCTTTTTCATTTACAAAATCGTACTTTTTAATTTCTTCTATAATTTTATCAAAAGTATTAACAGATGCGATTGGATTACCTTTGTAAATAACCACATATTCACCCTCGTTGCAAACAACTTTGTTGCAAACGCAAGTTTTCATACATTTTGTAACCAAAAATGAGGTTATACTGTTGAAACCATCTAGCATATTGTTGTATCTTTCTTCAATATCTTCCATATCAGCAACATCCATGGCAAGTGCAAAATAGCATTCTGCAATGTTGGTTGACGGAATAATGCAAACATTGTCTTTTTGCGTGAGTTTTATTGCCTGTTCTGCCGCTTTAAAAATATTTGAGTTATTAGGAAAAATTATTATTTTATCGGCATTTAAACTGTTTATTGCGTCCACAAATTCCTGCGAAGATGTGTTCATTGTTCTACCGCCGTCAATAACCACATCACATCCAAGCGTCTTAAAAAGTTCACTTGCCCCATCGCCATTTGTTACGGCAATTATGCCTATTGGTTTTTTGGGCATTTGTGGTTTTGCATTCATAATTTCGTTGTGTTGCAACTGCATATTTTCTAATTTAAAAGTAATAAATTCACCATACAACTGACTTGCCTCAATAACTCGGCTAGGCTCTTTTGTATGGATGTGCACTTTTACATTTGAGCCACTCACAACAACCACCAACGAATTGCCAAGTTGCAATAATTTGTTTTTATAATGTTGTTCTTCAAAAGGATTAACACTGGTTTTTTTGTCTAAAAGCTGAAGAATAAACTCCATGCAATAACCCATTTCAAAATCTGACTTTGAATTGAAGTTTGAACTGCCCAAATTTTGAACTGTTGGTTGTTGCACCTCATTTTGACTGTTATTGGTTTTTATAATTTCACCAAACAAAAGTTTTTCCATGCCCTCGATAATAAGCATATAGCCATAACCACCACTATCTACGCAGCCAGCCTCTTTAAGCTGAGGCAAAATGTTTGGTGTATTTGCCAAAGATTTTTTAATTTCTGCCAAATACATTGAAAAAAACTTTTCAATTGGAGTTTTGACGTCAATTTGTTTTTTTATGTTTTCAATACCCTCACGAGTTACGGTTAAAATTGTGCCTTCTACTGGCCTAATTACTGCCTGGTAAGCAGTTTTATAGCCGCTTATGAATGCTCTGCTAAGTTTATAAACGCCAACACTGTTTCTAAACTTTAAACTTTCGGCAAGTCCTTTAAATATTTGTGAAAGAATAACGCCAGAGTTTCCTCTTGCGCCCAAAAGCATTCCTGCTGATAAATCTTGAAGATAGTCGCCCAAACTTTCGTTGCTTTTTGTTGCATAAATGCCATGTTGTAAAGTTAAAAACATATTTGTTCCGGTGTCGCCGTCGGTGACTGGAAAAACGTTTATCTCATTAACTTTTTCTTCATAATTTTTTAGGTTGTTTAAACCGTTTCTTAACAGTTTCTCAAAAGTGTATCCGTCTATTCTTTTTAAACTCACAATCTTAATCCTTTTGCTTTTGTATTGTTTAATTTTTTAATAAATCGGCAATAAGAGCCTTTTCGGTTTCCAAATCTTGTGAAATTGGTTTGCCGTAATAGTATGCTGCCATAAGTCCCGGGCCAACGTTAATGCCACTTGCTGGGAACACGTCGCAAATGTAAATTTTCTTTGGATTGAATTTTTCTTGCAAAAGTTGTTTATATTCTTCTGCCTCTGCCTTGCGGTTTGATTGAGCAATAACAATAATTTGATCCTCTGCGTTTTCAATTGTTTGTTCTATGTAGCCCAATAAGGTTTTAAAAGCAGCCTTTTTGCCTTTTGCCTTACCCAAAACGGTGATCATTCCGTTTTGATCAAACTCGCCAATTGGCTTGATTCCAATCAAGGTGCCAAAAAATGCTTTGGCATGGGAAATTCTGCCCTTTTTAGCAACAAAAGATAAATCGTCTAACCAGCCCATTTGGTGATATCTGTTTTTGTTGTTTTCAAGATATTCAACAACTTCTTGCATTGATTTACCTTGACTTCTTAAAATTGAGGCTTGGATAGCAATAAGACCAAATCCCATACTGTATCTTAATGAGTCAAAACAATAAATTTGTGCGTCTGGGTATTTTTTTAAGATTTCTTCTCTAGCTTTAACCGAAAAACTGTAGGCGCCACTCATTTTTGATGATAGCGACATTGCCAAAACCGGAATACCTTGTTTTACATATTGTTCATAAATGTTGTAGCACTCTTGAACGTTTGCTGGTGCAGTTGTAAAACCTTTTGGATTTTTCTTTAAATCAGTAAAAAATCTTTCAATGGTGGTTTCTGGTAAATAATCACACTCCTTCCAAGAAAGTCTAGATACGCCTTCTCTGCCATCTGGATATGTTAGGTGTCCTGGAACATATTCAATATCAAATTCTTTTCTTAACTCCTCACTTAAATCGCTTAATACGTCTGCTAAAATAACAAATTTTTTATCCATAATTTTTTTCTTCCTTTTCTTTTGAATTTTTTTTAATTTAATTTTTTGTCTAGAAAATCAAATATTTGTTTTTGTACTTCTTGCCCGCCAACAACAAAACAGTTGGTGTGTTTTGCATTTTTGACAACAAGAAGTTTTTTTTCTGATTTGCAAGCCTCAAATGACCTTTGGGTAAATTTTAACGGAACACTTGCATCTTGATCGCCATGCAAAAACAAAATTGGAATGTTTGTGTTTGCCAAGGACTCATCTGAAGATTGCGTTATGTCAATTTTTAGAATGTTTTTGGTAAAAGACAACACGCACCTAAAATCTAGCCTATTTAAACTTTTGACCTTTGACACCCACATAAGTTGTTCTGCAAAGCTAGGGAAACCAGCCTCCAAAATTGCCGCTTTTACCTTTTTGTTTTGGATTTTGCTCATTGCCATAGCAATTGTTGAACTACCCATTGATATGCCGTATAACAAAATGTTGTCAAGTTTTTTGTTGCCATCTAGCCAAGATATCCAATTTAAAACGTCAAACTGCTCTTTGTAACTTAAAGTTGAATATTTGCCAGAACTTTCGCCATGGGCACGCTGATCAATAAGTAAAACATTGTATTTGTGTTGCAAAAAATGTTCCAAAGCCATTCCAAAAGTGTTAAAACCGTTGGAGCGGTAACCATGCACCAAAATTATTGTGGTTTTTGAGCCAGTTTCAAAATATCTGCCAAAAAGTTTTGTGCCGTCGTCGGCTTTTATATGAATTTTTTCATAACTTAATTTTTTGGCATTTATGATTGCTTGTTTCATTTGTTCTTTATAATCCGAATGAACGGTTTTGGACAAATCTTTATCTTCATAATTTTTGTTTTTAAACCTGTGAAAAACAATTAGGAAAATAGCATAGCAAACCGCAATGGTTAATAAGCAAATTAACCCTAGCGTGATTAAAATCCACATTGCTATTTTAAGAAACATAATGCCCTGCTCCCACCATTGTTTTGGCTGCGTATTGATATATATCAATACTTTACACACACTATATTTTATATATTTCTATCATTAAAGTCAAACTGTTTTCAATAAAAGATATTTCACATTTTATATAATTTTTAATCTTTTTGGCACACGCCAAATTTTAAGTTTTTGCTGTTTGTAAAAAAAATAACAAGCCCCTAAAACCTTGCAGTTTTAAGAACTTGTTTTGTGGAGCTACTGGCGGGAATCGGACCCGCGACCCCCACCTTACCAAGGTGGTGCTCTACCCCTGAGCCACAGTAGCACTTGTTGCATCAAAATGTTGACAGTGCTAAGTATATATCAATTTTGTTTTAATGTCAAACAAAAAACTGCAAAGATTAATCTTTACAGTTTTTATTTGTTTTTTTTGTAAAAATTCTCACAAGGCAAGAGTGTTATTTTTCTAAAATTGCTTTGATTCTTCTTACCCCTGCGCCAGAGCTTTGTTCTTTTACAATCTTGAAAGTGCCCAAGTCGCCAGTTTGTTTTGCGTGTGGACCACCACAAATTTCTTTTGAAAATTCGCCTATTGAATAAGTTTTTACTGTTTCGCCATATTTGTTGTCAAAAAGGCCAATAAAGTTTTCTTGTTTTGCTTGCTCGCAAGATTTTTCTTGCATAACAACTGGAATGTTTTGTTTGATTACATCATTAACCATTTGCTCTACCTCAGCCAATTCTTCCATTGTGCAAGGGCGTGGCAAGTTAAAGTCAAATCTTAGTCTTTCGGCGGTTATGTTGCTACCTTTTTGGTTTATGTCTGGTGAAATAACTTTTTTAAGAGCTGCGTGAAGCAAGTGAGTTGCAGTGTGCAAGTTTGTTGTTGCTTCTTGATTGTCTGCAAGACCGCAAGCAAATTTTTGTTCACTACCTGCTCTTGACAATTGTTGGTGTTTTGCAAAGGCATCTTTAAAGCCTTGTTCGTCAACATTTAAATTTCTTTCTTTTGCAAGTTCTTGTGTGATTTCAATTGGAAAACCAAATGTTTCAAACAAGTGGAAAGCGGTTGTTCCGTCAATTGTGTTGCCGTCTAATTTTTTTACAACCTTTTCAAATTCTCTTAGGCCTGCTTCTAGTGTTCTAGAAAATTTTTGATGTTCTTTTGCAATTTCGGTTATAATCTTTTCCCTATTTTGTTGTAATTCTGGATAAACGTTTTCATATTTTTGTATAAATGTTTTTGCAATTTCTAACAAGCCCTCATCATTTAAATTAACTTGACGAGCGTATCTTATTGCTCTTCTTAAAAGCCTTCTTAAAATGTAACCTTGGTCTATGTTGCTTGGCACAATACCCTTTTGGTCGCCAATCATAAACACTGCTGTTCTTGTATGGTCTAAAATAACTCTAAACGCTTTTGTTACGCCAGCGTCAGAGCCATAAGTCAAGCCGGTAACTTCTTCTAATTTTTTAAGTGCGTCTTCAAACAAGTCAGTGTCGTAAACTGATTTTTTTCCGTTTAAAACGCACAAAGTTCTCTCTAAGCCCATACCCGTGTCAACATTGCGTTGAGCGAGTGGCTCAAACTTGCCGTCGGCAGTTTTATTATATGCCATAAAAACGTCGTTCCAAATTTCTAAGAATGCACCGCAGTCGCAAGATGGATTGCAAGCTTCGCAACATTTTTCTTTAACTTTGATAAACATTTCAGAATCTGGACCGCAAGGACCAGTTGTTCCTGCTGGGCCCCACCAGTTATCTGGCAAATAGTAAATGTCCTCTTTTGCAATGCCACATTCTTCCCAAATTTTTGCACTTTCGGTATCGCGTGGGCTGTTTTCGTTGCCTGCAAAAACTGTTACAGCAATTTGCGATTTGTCAATTCCTAAATATTTTTCACTAGTTAAAAATTCGTAACTCCAAGGAATCATTTCTTGCTTAAAGTAATCGCCCAAACTCCAGTTGCCCAACATTTCAAAAAATGTGCAGTGGCTGTTGTCGCCAACCTCGTCAATGTCGCCTGTTCTAACGCATTTTTGAAAGTCAGTCAAACGGTTGCCTTGTGGGTGCTTTTCGCCCAAAAGATAAGGCACAAGTGGATGCATACCTGCAGTTGTAAAAAGCACAGTTGGATCATTTTCTGGAATTACAGATGCAGATGCAATTTGTTTGTGCCCTTTATCTTTAAAAAATTCTATATATTTGTTTCTTAATTCTTCACTGGTTAATTTTTTCATAAAAATTCCTTTTTTTACACTTTATATATTAATTTTATATAACCGCCTTAGGTTAGCACACATAAGCTCATTTTGTCAAACACTTTAAAGCATAATTGCCATAAAGAAGTTTTTTATTAATGTGAAAAAATTTTTTCAAAATATGACAAAAATGTGTAATTTATTTTAATTTTATACTATTTTATACTATACTTAAGACTAATGAAGCAATTAAGTAAGAAAAATATCATAATCATATGCATTATTGCAATTGCTCTAAGCGTTGGTCTTGGTTTGTTTTTTGTGCTTTCTACAAAACCCAAAACGCCACCAGCGCCACCGCCAGAAGTACCAATGCCAACCTTGGTTGTTGAACAAGAAATTGTTATTGATAAGTTTTGCAACAACAGAAAAATAGCATATACAAAAGAAAATTTAGGCGATTATGTTTTGACAATTAGCATTGAAAATACAAACCTTGCAAGCCTAGAAAATGACATAATAAAACCAAAAGCTGTTGGTACGACAAAAATTATTTATGAAATAAACTGCGAGCCAAAAATTTCAAAAACAACCACTTTGGTTATTACTGATGTTGTAACTGATGTTGATTTGCAAATTAAAAATTTGGATGACAGCGCTGTTGAAAATTTTTATTGCAATCAAACTTACAAATTGATTATCACGCAAAACGTTAATGTTTTAACAAGTTTTGAAATAGACTTTGATGAAAGTTTAGTGGGCGAATTTGAAGAAGTTTCAACCAACTGCCCTATCTATGTTTATACTTTTAAAATTAAACAGCATGGTCAAATTAAGTTTGAATTTGTATCTGAGTATTGCGAAAAAGAAGTGAGCATTTTTGCATATGTGTATCCAAGCAATTTTGATGTTGATTTTGATTATGTTTCGCCAAACAATAATAATGAAATAAATTTGTATTTGTTTAACACAAATTTCACCGAGCAAGCAAACCTAGACGGCTACCAAAATTACACCAATTATTGTATAAACACAATGCCAAATTCTAATGATGAAGTTGAGTTTGAATTAACTGGCGATTGTGTGAGTATTGCAAACAACAAAATTTCGGCAATTAGCGAAGGCGTTGCCAACTTGACCTTTACATCAAAAATATCTGGTGAAAGCAAAACTTTTAAAATTATTGTTGGCAAAATTAAACCCACATCGATTTTGATTAATGATGAGCCGTTTGAAATTAATGCAAGTTTAAACAAAACAATTGTGGCAAATACGCCTTATGAATTTAAGGTTGAAGTGTTGCCAGCATATGCCTATGGCGATATGGCGTTTGAAACGCAAAATGTAACACTTGAAAACGATATACTTACATTAAATGAAAGCACTGGTTTGGTGCAAGTTGTGTTTAACAACCAAACAATTTTAACTATAAACTACTCCCTTGAAATTGTGGATGAATATAAAATTGATATTTATGTTACAAACAATAAAACATCAAATGTTACGCTGGATGGCGACACTTTGAAGGTTGATTATTTGCAAGGTGCTGTGTTTGAAATTTCTTGCATTGTGTATAAAAATGATGTTATTGTTTCTCCACAAGTTGTAAACGTTGAAATTTCGGATGAAAATGTTTTAAAGCCAACCAATGGGCAGTTCGTTACTATTGACGGTTTGATATTGTTTAAACTTTTTAATGCGCCAACTGATGATGTAACATTAATTTTTACTTTTGCTGATGATGATACAAACCTAACACGAACGATTAGTGTTGTGTTTGAATAATGACACAAAAAAACACCGCTTAAAATGCTAAATATACGTAGAGATTTATAAGAAAACAATATTTAACAGCAAATTCGTAATATAAGTAAATATTGGAACTCCTTATATATTTGCCTTTTGGCGAGTGGTCGTGGCATAGTTTTCGACAAGTAAATATTATGGCGATATAAATTAATTAAAACGAAAGAGAGATAATTTTTTTATCTCTCTTTTACATAAAAACAATAATTATAATTCTCTGGTATTTTGGAAATCTCTCAAATTACAATTTGATACTTTAATATATTTCCCATTTTTAAACATATAAGCCTTGCCAAATAATTCAACTTCATTATCTGCTTGTAAAATATATGTCCCATCATCAAAAGCAATAAAAGGACTATTTTTACTATCTTCAAGCATTATATCTCTAAATATATTTTTACCGTCTAGATATTCTTCTTCAATTAAACTTTCGTTCCAATGTGGATATATGTTTATATTTGTCAGTCCTAATCCTTTGCGGTATCTTTTAAAGATGGTATCAAGCGCTTCACCTTCAATTTCTGGCGGACAATAAACAATTTCAGCACTATCCATACTGCCAGCACTTCCACCACAAATAATAGCGTTTGTATTTTTAATTAGTTCTCTTAAATTAAGATGTTCAAATAGTTCAAGTTGGCTAGGAAGGTGCCCACCACATAAGAATATAAAATCGGCATTTTCAATCAACTCTTGTGCTTTATCTTTGTTTCTATGGTCCAAAACTTGATAATTTTTAAATGGCAAAGTCATTTCAAATGATTTGAACATTATGTCAGCATATCCGTCGGTTTTTGTTGTATCTGCCATTTGACTAGCAACGAATACAAAATTGTCATACTTCTTTATGTATTTCTTAAAATTATCTAAAATCCCATTTTCATTGCCAAAGTTTTGAGCAATTTTATTTCCATTTTTGTCTTTATAATAGCTATCTAAATAGCTTGTTAAAAATAGTATCATATTTTATTTTCTCCTTATTTGAAAGATTTGAGTTTGTTATTTTTATCACAAATAACTTTTATGAACATATTGTTTTTTTATAACTCAAACTCCAAACCGTCATAAGCTACATTATAGCCATTTTTATTTAAAATTTGGTTTAATTCTTCATGCGTAGGATTACCATCGTGTGTTATATGTGTTGCATATACCAAACACTTATCACTTAGCAAGTTGTTTTGTTTTAAAGTTTTAATATATTCATCAAATCCCTTAATGTTTAAATGCGAGAATGTATAATCTTGAACACCAAACGACTCGTCCAAGAATATACAATCAATCTTCTCACCTTTCAATTCTTGTAATGTAACATCGGTTAGCATTGGTGTATCTGTGGCATATAAAAGTGTTTTTCCTTGTTGTTTTATCAAATAAAGTTGAGCACCTATTCTTTCATCGTGAGAACAATAGATTGGCTTAATGATATAATCTTCACAAGACAAAATTTCTCCGTGATTTATTGTCTTTGTTTTTAACTTGATTTTATTCAAATATTCTTCATTATATAAGTCCATTCTATCAAATTGAGAAGCCTTGTTTTGTATGTCTTTTAAGCATTCATCAGAGCATATCAATATTAGTTCTTTTGATTTCTTTGTGCAATATTTATAGTCCAAAGATGTGAAATGATTTATATCAAAATGGTCTAAATGGGTATGTGTTTGCAAAAGATATTTCACTTTTCCCATATCCTTTTGATACATATTCATAGCAACTTGACAATCTGGTGTCAAATCAATAATCATTTCATCATTTATAAGAATTGAAGCTCTTTTCCTTATATTTTTTCCACCCAAAATTCTCGCTTTATTACAATAATCACATTCACAGAATACTAATGGATAAGCAAATCCACCTGTTCCTAAAACTGTTATTTTCATAAACTTTCTCCTTATTTGTTTTAATTAGCTGTTTCTTTTTCTCTTAAAGTTGCCCATTCTTCCCTAGTGATAGCATAATATTCAGCATTGTAAGTTACACCATCTTTTTTTCTAGTAAATTCTTGTGTATGAGTAAATTTCATTCCACAAGCTTGTTGTAATTTTTTACTTGGTGTATTGTCTGGGTGGCAAGAACATATTATTTTTTGTGCATTTAACTCACTAAACAAATAATCAATAAAACAATTTAAAACTTGTTTGCCATAACCTTTGCCAACAAATTTTTCGCCCATTCCAACGCCACCATCTTCCCAAATTCCTTCTTCAATTTCAATCATTGCTGCTTGGCCAATGGCTTCACCAGTTGCTTTTTCATATATCAAAAATGCAAGGTGGTCTTTTTGAAAAGCAATAGTTTTATCTAGTCTTTCTTGTGCTTCTTCTAAATTCTTTTGTGGCACCCATAACATAAACTTTGAAGTTTTTTCGCTATTCCAATAATTATTATATATTGATTGCAAATCTTCTTGTTTTGCTTTACCTAGTATTAAATCTTTTGTTTCTAATTTATCTTTAAACATATTTCTCCTTTATAATTCTCTTGTGGTATCTACCCAATATCTTTGATATGTAATTCCATTATCTGCTAAAACTTCATTTTCTAATACACCTGCATTCTTTTGAATAGTTTTGGCACTTCCAATATTGTTTACATCGCAAGTAATTAACACATCATCAATGCCTAATTCTTTACATTTTTCAAGTGCTAGTTTAATTTGAATAGTTGCATAACCTTTTCTTCGTTCACTAGGTCTAACACAGTCGCCAATGTGACCACCGTGTATCTTTAAAAAGTCTGTTAAAGAGTGTCGAATGTTTACCATTCCAACCAACTTATTATCTCTTTTTCTAAATGTTAAATATTGTGTTGCTGGAACACGACCTTCTGGAACAGTTTTAGGATTAGCTCCTTTTAGGACCTTTTCTAACCATTCCTCAAAGGTTTCAAACTTTTCTAAACTTCCAGAGCCAAACATCTTATCTTTTTCACCAGCCTCGATGAACTCTTGTTTAAAGTCTAAAACAATCTTTTCATCTTGAATTGTTGGCTCTCTTAAATATAATTCTTCCATAATTTCTCCTTTGTAGGTATTTCTACTATAATTTTTTCTTCTTTAAATTTTCCTATAATTTTGCCACCATTTTTAAGCATAATTTTAATGGTTGCTTGGTTATCTTTATGTGGAAATAGAGTTATCTTTTCATAGCCAAAATCCTTACATTTTTTAAGGATTTCTTTAAATAAGATATTGCCATAACCCTTTCCACGATATTTTTTTGATATTCCATAACCAATTTCACCCGCACCAACAACTGTTTGCAAATACTCGCTTGTTTCGTGCCTTACTCTGCCGATTCCAATAGGGACATCATTGTCATACAAAAAATAAGTTGTCATAGGTATCCAACCTTCTGGCAAATTTTTTCCTAAATGATAATCATCTTGAACAATAAGCCAATTCTTATATTCTTCAAATGTCATACCATAAACTTCATTCATAAAACCATTTTCGCTATTTAAAATGCCTTGCAACATTTCATATTCTGGCATACCTAAATCTTTATTTGACTGCCTTAATTCAATCATAAGATAGCTCCTTATTTCTGTATTTTATATTTTTGATGTGGGATAATCCCTTGTTTTTCTTCTATAAGAACACCGCCATTGCTTAAAATTGTCTTTTGTGAGCCAACATTATCCTTATAACAACAAACGATTATTTCACCATTAGGATTGATTTGTTTACACTTTTCTATTGCTAATTTCAATCCAATTTTAGCATATCCTTTTAAGCGTTCGCTTGGTCGTATGCTATAACCAATATTTCCACCAAATGTATCATTCAAACTTTTAGTTAAATATGGCCTAACGCTAACCGCACCAACCATTTTTTCATCTTCCGTTCTTATTAAAAGATATTGAATACAAGGTGTTTCTTTTTGTTCATAATTATTAAATGTATAATTCTCGTGTCTTTTTAAGTTAGAGACCATTTCTTCATAGCTTTCACTATCCTCATACCAAATACCGTCTCTTTGACTACCATTTATAACTAATTCTTTAATATAA
>SVIU01000021.1 GCA_015069335.1 Clostridiales bacterium | reverse complement strand
TCTTTTGTTTCGTTTTGTGTATCACAAGTTGTGCAGTGTCTTTCCAACACTTGTGCTTGTGTACATGTCGCTGGTGTTTTTTCTGTCCACTCTGTCATGCTGTGTTGTTTAACCGGAATTGTTTCTTCGTCCAACTTTTCATGGCAAACTGTACATTCTTTGTGTTGCGTGCCAGTTGTTGTGCATGTGCTGTCAGTGTCGATAATCCAATCACTTTCGGTATGACCCAAGGCTGCTGTACCGTCTTTTGTTTCGTTTTGTGTATCACAAGTTGTGCAGTGTCTTTCTAACACTTGCGCTTGTGTACATGTCGCTGGTGTTTTTTCTGTCCACTCTGTCATGCTGTGTTGTTTAACTGGAATTGTTTCTTCAGCAAATGTTACATGACACACAGTACACTCCATATGCTGCGTTCCAGTAACAGTACATGTGCTGTCTTGATCAATTATCCATACTCCACCAAAGTGAGATGAATAAGAACCGCTCTGTACCTCGCCACATTCGCACTCATACCAATGCCCTGCATTGTCATGATTTATTGTTGTATATTCACATTTGTGAGAATTACACCCACTGATAAAAAATGCCGAAGTGATAACACAACAAATAGTCAATAAAAATGGCAATAATTTTGATTTCATATTTTTCTCCTTTTGTTTTACACAAAAAAACACCAGCAAAAAACTATTTTGCTAGTGCAATGTGTGAATTTTTATTTGTTAAACACGAAAAAATTACAAAGTTTTCCCTGTCTGCCTGTCTGTCTAAAAACATTGTCACAAACATATTTTCTCCTGTCAACTATTTTTGTTATAATATTTAAATTTTATAACAAAATTATAGTAACTTATTTTTATACAAATTGCAAATGATTTTGATATTTTTATACACAATAATTTTTAAACCTTTTGACATTGGCGACAAGCATGATTTGATAACCGTCGTCGTCTTCGTTTATGGCAACTGAAATGTCGGTGTCGAGTTCGCCGTATTGCCTTAAAACATCTCTTAGGTCAGATTTTAGTGATGGCAAAAGTTTTAACGGCTCGCCAGATTTATCTTGCTCCAACACTTTGGCAAGGCGTTGCGATTGTGATTTTTTCATAAATTACATCCTTTTTTTTAAGTTTCGCCTAATAATTCCCCAAAAGCCACGATATTTTTTTGACACGTCATAAATTTTTCTTGTGCCGTTATGCAAATTTTCGGCTAGTAAGGTTATGGCACGGTCTAGTTGTTTGCTTTGAATTTCGTTGGCTGGCTCGTCTTTGGTTATGTCGTCATCTTCTGGCACAACGCCAATTAATTTTGTTTTTAAAAACTGAACAATTTCTTCAACGCCTAGCGTTTCCATTGTGGCTTCAAAGTCGCCACGAACTCTGTTTATTATTAAATATTTCCCCAGCAAATCAAAACTTGCCAAAATTGACAAAACCTTGTCGGCGTCTCGTATGCTTGAAATGTGTGGCGTAACAACCACCAGCGCCTCGTTTGCTGAATAGACTGCTCTTTTAAAGCCATCCTCTACTCCGGCTGGGCAGTCTAGCAAAACATAGTCAAAAGACTCGCCCAGTTTGTCCACAATTTGCTTGATGTCCTCTTTGTTTATGTAGGCATCTTCATATAAATGAGTTGAAGCCAGCACGTAAAGGCTTGGAAATTTTGCGTCTTGAACAAGTGCTTGCTTTAGTCGACAGTTGCCCGCTATCACGTCCAAAATGTCAAAATTGATTTTGTTTTCTATGTTCATTACCACGTCCAAATTGTTAAGACCAATGTCCATATCCAAAATTGCAACTCTAAAACCAAGGCTTGCAAGTTTCATACCTAATCTTGCACATATGGTTGTTTTACCAACACCGCCCTTGCCACTTGTTACAACAATCTTTCTTGCCATAAAAACCCCTTTGCAAAATTGTATAAAAAAAGCACCCGCTATTTCAAGGTGCTTTTTAGTGAATTATTTAATATATTTTGTAATTTTGGCGAATCAAATTAAATTTCGTTTAGCAATTTTTTTAAAGACGACATATTTGCAAGCAGTTTACCTGCTCCAAGTATGCAAGCATTTGCTGGCTCGTCGGCAATTTTTAATGGCAAATTTACTTCATTACGCAAATATCTTGCAAGGCCAACAATGTCGGCAAAACCACCAGTAACAACAATTCCGTTTTGTGCAACATCTGCGCTGATTTCTGGTTGCAAAATGTTTAGTGTTGTTTCCATAATTCTAGTAATTTCGGTGAGTAGTGGAACAACAGCTGTTTTAACGTCGGTTGCGTAAACAACAACAGATGCTGGAGTTTTTGTGTTTATGTCAACGCCAACAACTTCCATATTTGCAGTGTCGTTGGAATATAGGCTGCCAATTTCTTCTTTGATTTTTCTTGCTGATGCCAAGCCAATTTCCACACCGTATTTGTTTGCAACAACCTTAACAAGTTGAGAGTCTATTGCTTTGCCACCAACTGCCAAGGTTGCCCCCTCTATAATAGAGCCAAGGTTTACAACGCCAACATCTGTAGAAACACCACCAATATCAACAACCATATTTGCTGAGTTTGCAAAAATGTTTATACCTGCCCCATATGCCGAACACAAAAGCCTTGGAATAAACACCACGCTTGAAACACCCGCATTCAAAAACACAGTTTTGTAGTCTTGTTTTTCTTGCTCGTTTAAGCCTGTTGGGAATGGCACAATACATTTTATTTTTGTAAACATTTTTTTGTCTGGCACAACTTTGCTGATTAAATGTTTTAATAAAATTGTTGCGTAATCTATTGATTTTACAACGCTTTCTGAAATTGGGCTAAACACAATTGTTCGCTCGTCGGTTTTGCCCTGAATTTCGCCCGCTTGTTGACCAAGATATTTAACTTCGTAGCCGTTTTCGGTCATAACTGCGCCAATTAGTGTTGGCTCTTTTAAAACAAGACCGCTATCTTTGCGATAAATGCTTGTGTATGCGCCACCAAGGTCAACTGCCAATAAAATTTCTGCCATAATGCCCTCTCTTTTTTGTAAGTGTAACATTTTGACAAAATTTAGTCAAAATATTTTAAATCAATTCAAAAAACTCCAACCTTAAGTTTTAAGATTGGAGTTTTTGTTTTTAAGTTTTGGGTTATTAACTTAAAAAGATTTTTGTAAGATTTTTTAATTGGGTTAATTTTGTTATTTCATAGACGTTATCACTTATTGATAACCATTGAAATTGTTTTTTTGCTTTGTTTTGTTCTTTTTTTCGAAGAGGTCAAACACCCCTTCCTCGTCAATGCACAGCCTTTTGGCTCAATTTTGCTATCAGCAAAATTTTTGCTTAATGGCTGGCATTTCCTCTCCCCAAAAAGTCCACTATCGTTGGGGCTTTTCGGGGACCCCTGTAATACTCGCTAACGCTCGTACACTGCCAGCTCCCCCTTAAAGTAGGGGGAGCCTTTTAATAATTTTCATTCTTGTTTTTTTAGAATTTTCATTCTTGTTTTTTTTATAATTTTTTATTATTTTTAATAAATTTGTGAGCAATGGTAAAAAGTAATAATGAATGTTTTTCAGCAAAGAATTAAAATCGTCCTTCACTTTTCACGCGTTTCGCTAGAAACGCCTTTCACTATTCACTTTTCACTTTTAAATAAGGCTCGCCTTATTTAAACTACGCTCTTGGATTACGAATGTTTGCTTGAGCTGCTGCTAAACGAGCAATAGGCACACGATATGGTGAGCAAGAAACATAAGTTAAACCAACTTTGTGGCAGAATTCGATTGATGATGGATCACCACCGTGTTCACCACAAATGCCAAGTTTAATGTCTGGTCTTGCTTGTTTACCTAAGCGAGATGCCATATCAACAAGTTTACCAACACCGTTTTGATCTAATCTTGCGAAAGGATCAGATTCGTAAATTTTGTTCTCATAATATGAGCCCAAGAATTTTCCAGCATCATCACGGCTAAAGCCGAATGTCATTTGTGTTAGGTCGTTTGTTCCAAATGAGAAGTATTCTGCTTCTTTTGCGATTTCGTCAGCAAGGAGTGCAGCACGAGGAATTTCGATCATTGTTCCAACTTCGTATTCCATTTGTACGCCAGCTTCTTTAATTAAAGCGTCAGCAGTGTCGCAAACAACTTTTTTAACAAATTGCAATTCTTTAACTTCGCCAACAAGTGGAATCATAATTTCTGGTTTTGTCTTGTATTCAGGATGACGTGCATTAACTGCAAGCGCTGCTTTAATAACAGCAGTTGTTTGCATTTTTGCAATCTCTGGATATGTTACTGCAAGACGGCAACCACGATGTCCCATCATTGGGTTAAATTCGTGAAGTGATGCAATAATTTGTTTGATTTCTTCAACAGTTTTGCCTTGAGAATCTGCAAGAGTTTTGATGTCTGCTTCTTCTGTTGGAACAAACTCGTGAAGTGGTGGATCTAAGAAACGAATATTTACTGGGAAGCCTTTTGCTTCTTCGTAAAGTTTTTCAAAGTCACCTTGTTGCATTGGTTCAAGTTTTGAAAGGGCGTGTTCTCTTTCTTGCACAGTGTCTGAGCAAATCATTTCTCTGATTGCTGCAATTCTGTCTGGTTCAAAGAACATATGCTCTGTTCTACATAAGCCAATACCTTGTGCACCGAACTCAAATGCTTGGTGAGCATCTTTTGGAGTGTCGGCGTTTGTTCTAACTAGTAAAGCTTTATATTTGTCAGCCCAAGCCATAATTCTACCAAATTCACCATCGTTGGTGTTTGCTGGAACAGTGGCAATAGCCTCGCCATAAACTTTACCGGTTGAACCGTCAAGAGATATAACATCTCCTTCTTTGTAAACCTTACCGTTTAAAGTAAAGCATTTGTTTTCTTCGTCCATTTTGATTGCACCGCAACCAGAAACACAGCAAGTGCCCATACCTCTAGCAACAACGGCAGCGTGTGATGTCATACCACCACGAACTGTCAAGATGCCTTGCGCATAGTGCATACCTTCGATGTCTTCTGGAGAAGTTTCCAAACGAACTAAAACAACTTTTTCTTTTCTCTTGCCAGCGGCAACTGCGTCCTCTGCAGTGAACACGATTTTGCCACAAGCAGCACCTGGAGATGCAGCAAGAGCTTGTGCAATAGGCTCTGCATTTTTAAGAGCTTTTGCATCAAATTGAGGGTGAAGCAATGAGTCAAGAGATTTTGGATCAATTTGCATTAATGCCTCTTTTTCTGTGATCATTCCTTCGTCTACTAAATCGCAAGCAATTTTGATTGCTGCTCTAGCAGTTCTTTTACCATTACGAGTTTGAAGCATATACAATTTTCTATCTTCAATAGTAAATTCCATATCTTGCATATCGCGATAGTGGTTTTCAAGTGTTTTACAAATTTGTTGGAATTGTTCAAACACTTGTGGCATTACCTCTTGCATTTTTGCAATTGGCATAGGAGTTCTAACACCGGCAACAACGTCTTCGCCTTGAGCGTTCATTAAGAATTCGCCCATAAGTTTCTTTTCGCCTGTTGCAGGATCACGAGTAAAGGCTACGCCTGTACCCGATGTTTCGCCCATGTTACCAAAAGCCATCATTTGAACGTTAACAGCAGTTCCCCAGCTGTAAGGAATGTCGTTTTGCATTCTGTAATAATTTGCTCTTGGGTTGTCCCATGAACGGAATACTGCTTTGATTGCACCAAAAAGTTGTTCTTTTGGATCATCAGGGAAATCAGCACCTATTTTTGCTTTGTATTCAGCTTTGAATTGTCTTGCAAGTTCGGCCAAGTCTTCGGCAGTTAACTCAACGTCTTGAGTAACACCTTTTTCTTCTTTCATTTTGTCAATTAGTTGTTCAAAATATTTTTTACCAACTTCCATAACAACGTCTGAATACATTTGAATAAATCTTCTATAGCAGTCCCAAGCCCATCTAGGATTACCAGATTTTTCAGCAATCACGTTTACAACTTTTTCATTTAAACCAAGGTTTAAAATTGTATCCATCATACCAGGCATACTTGCTCTGGCTCCAGATCTAACAGATACCAAAAGAGGATTTTCTAAATCGCCGAATTTTTTGCCAGTAATTTGTTCCATTTTGGCAATGTGCTCTAAAACTTGAGCCTCTATTTCAGGATTTATTTGACGGCCATCTTCATAATATTGTGTGCACGCATCGGTAGAAATTGTGAAACCTTGAGGAACTGGCAATCCCAGTTTTGTCATTTCGGCAAGATTTGCACCTTTACCACCAAGAGTGTTACGCATTGAAGCATCGCCCTCAGTAAATAAATATACGTATTTTTTAGCCATTTATTTTCTCCTTTTTAAAAAATACCGTTTTAGTATACACAAAACAAAAAAAATAGGCAAACAAATTGCATATTTTGCAAAAATTTGCCCATTTTTAATAAAATTAAAAAAAATTGAGTTAATCAAGTGTAAATCACGCAAACAACCTGACATAATTATGCATAAAAAATTATAATTTACACAACATAAACTTGCAAAGGTTAAACTTTGCTTAAAAGAGGAGGAAACCTTATGTTTGGAAGAAACAAAAAGACCACAAATGCTACAAACCAAACTTCAAGTTCCACAAAAAGTTGTTCAGGAAAAACATCATCTAGAACAACAAACTCTGCATCAAAATCAAAGAGTTGCGGAACAAGAAAAAGCGGTACATCTAGCAGAAGTTCGTCTAAATAACGGTTTTTCTATCTAAAAAATCTCTCGCCCTTGGGTGAGAGGTTTTTTTATAATGAGATAAATTAAAATTTAAGAAAATGTATACAAATTTTTGTTAAACTTGTATAATGTATTTAGGAGATAAAATATGGAAGATATATTAAACGTAATAACATCAAGAAGAAGCATAAGGAGTTTTAAACAGCAAACACCTAGCAAAGAATTAATAAAAAAAGTTATAACCGCAGGTGTTTATGCACCAACTGGCAAAAACTTGCAAGCGCCAATTATTTTGGCAGTAACCAACAAAAAGGTGCGAGATGAATTAAGTAAACTTTTGGCAAAAGAAAGAGGCATTGAAACCGACCCATTTTATGGTGCGCCAGTGCTACTAATTGTGCTAGCAAAAAAAGATGTGTCAACTTACCTTTATGACGGCAGTTGCGTGCTAGAAAATATGTTGCTAGAAGCTCATTCTTTGGGGCTTGGCGCATGCTGGATTCACCATGCAAAAGCAATTTTTGAAACAAACCAAGGTAAACAAATTTTAAACAATTTAAACATAAACCCAGAAGAATACGAAGGCGTTGGCACTTGCATTTTGGGCTATGCAAAAAATTTTCCTCTAGCCCCAATCAAACGCAAAGAAAACTATGTTTATTATGTTGAATAACCGCAAAAAATCCCGCACTAAAAGCGGGATTTTTTATGTTTAAAAATTAATTGCTTTATAAATATTTATTATAATTTAATAATATTTTTTAAGTTTTCGCATAAGGCGTTCTTTGTCTTTTTGGATGGCTGTTTTTTGTTGTTTTGGGGCTTGGTTTTCGGGACGGCTCATAATGTAATATCTTAGGTCATCCATGGCGTGATCGTCTTTTTTTATGGGTGCATCACTGTTACCCCAAAAATAGCCCTTGATTTCTCGAATCATATTTGTGCAATTTTTAAAAATATATAGTCTGGAAGTTCCGTCGGCGCTTTTTAAATATGACTTGACGCGGTTGACACCAGAGTATAAATCCTTATTGACTTTGGGATTGACCAATATGCCATAATCGTAAAAAAGTTCGACAACATTTTTGGGGCTTGAAAGTGTGCGCTGGTTTGCAGCGCTATCAATAATTGCCGAATACATCCCGTTGCTTGCCTTATGCCAGCCAAGTCTATCACATATTGCCTTTATTTTGCCTGCGTGATGCTCGACCGTTTGCCTTGTTTCGTAATGCTCGGCAATCACGTAAATATTGCCGTCATAGTCCACAGCATACCAATGTGCAGAAAGCGGATTGTTTAATCCTGGGTCAATAGAAATATTGTCATACCAATCAATCGGCACATTAAACGGCTCAATAACATTCACACTCTCGTCAAACTCGCTGTAAACTTGCCCACCAAAAGAATTAAATTTGCCATAACGCCGGCTTTCAAGTTCTTCTTGTGAAAGTGTCGCCGTCAAGCTTTTGACTTCGGCTTGGCTTAAATATGGGTTGTCTGCCCACTCCATAAACTCACACCAAATTTCGTCATCGTTATTTTCGTTTAAATAAATTGTGTTATACACCCATGTTAATCCTTTTAGCGGTGTCATTGTGCCATATACTTCGCCACACTTATCAAGCACACGCATTTTGCATTCTTTATAAATATCTTCCGGCGGTTCTTCGTCAAACCAAACATAGTCGAGTGATGTGCCTTGAAATTTTTCCCTGCCTTGGTCGCAACTCTTAAAGCCAATTTTACTCACGCCACCAAACACGTTGTGAATGGTAATGTAGTCAATAACGCCGTTTTCTAATGCGTCTTTTCTGCCAGAAATCATAACAATATCTTTTATCCAATTTTTGTTTAAATAACCAAGCACTTTGCTTTGCGCAACATCTCTTTGCACTTGAGTCGAGAGCGAAACAACCCAAATTTGTGCATCTTTGCGATTTTGCCTGTAGGGATGAATTCCACGAGCGAGCCAAACGGTTTCCACCGCTCCACACTCGGTTTTGCCACTACGATTACCGCCAAACACCCATCTGTTTTTTTTGTTGCACATATGAAATGCCAATTGTTTTAAGTGTTTGATTTTGCCGGAGTTATACCGTTTTAACTTGCTACATATGGCATTTGTTTTTTTGCCTGCTTTTATGCCTATTAAGTCTTGTATGATTTCTTGTTTTTCCATTTTCTTTTTTATTCTCGCTTTTTAGTTTTATTCCTTCAAAAATGTATAAAATAAAATAACTTTACAAGAGTTACAATGGTCTTGTGAAGTTATTAATTAAAATTTTGATATTAAATATTGTTTTGATTGCGCTTTTTAGTGGCAGTGTTTGTTTATGCAACGTGACTTTGGCAGAGCAAAGTTATTTTGCCCACATAACCACAAGTGATGTATTTTTTTATTCTTCGCCAACAAATGCTGACGAAGCCAAACTTTTTTTGTTGCCAGAGAGCTATTTTGTTGAGATATATTCCAATGCAAATGACGATTTTTACAGTGCAAAATATCTCGATGTTTATGGCTATGTTTTAAAGGAAAGTGTAAGGCCGGTTATAACCGCACCGACTATGCCCTACCTGACTAACATCAATTTTAGAGTGTTTGTGCCAAGTGGTGCAAATTTAAGGTCCAGCCCGTTTGACAATGGCAGTTTGAATTTGATTTATTCAATACCATTTTTGGACTCTAACATTTCATATTACGGCACTATGCTTGGTGAAGAAAGCATAAGCAAAAAAGGTAATGTTTGGTATTATTGTAAATATTTTTCTAGCAATGTTGAATACATAGGTTATGTTTATGCCCCACTTTGCGATTGTCTTTCACCCATTTCAAAAAACACCGAAGTTGTGGAATATTTAGAATCGCCACCAAACTTTGACGGCGACAATAATGTTCCAACCCAAACCGAGCCGTTTGCTGGGCTTTCTTCCACCACCACAACAATCATTATTATTGCCGTTAGTTTGCCATGTTTACTTTTTATATATCTACTTTTTAAACCAACCAAAATTGCAGAGCAGCAAGCGTCTAGAAAAAAGGGTAAAAGTAAAAAGTTTTCAAGGCTAAAACGCTCGGATTATTATGAACTTGATGACGATTTTTAGCATACAGCGGTTTGTGCAATAAGCTCTTTGATGAAAGTGTTGAAAACGCTGTCGTTTGATATGACGTCTGCCTTTTCATCCATAACACATTTATCTTGTTCAATTAGTGTGTAAATTGATTTGATAAACTTGTCATCCCAATAAACAATTTCTAGTTTTTGAGTGTTGTAACCAAACCTTGCAATTTGTTCACTAAAACATGCAAGTGATTTATCAAGCAACCTATAACATGAACGCATGCTCATATTTAAAAGCATACAACACTTCTCTATTGAAATTTTTTGCATATATTTTAAAATTAAAAGTTTTGCCAATTTTTTTGGCATTGTTTCAAGTGTTTTTTCAATTAACACTTTTAAATTTATGTATTCAATTTTTCTGTTTGATAAATCAATAATTCTGTTGGAAATATCCATAACCGAATTATTGTAAAGTTGACTGCTTGATGAGAAATATGAGTTTACTGCTGTTTGATTTACAAGCTTGTCAATTGAGTCGCATAAACGCTCTAAATAATAGTAAGACGACAGTAGCGTCTTGCTCCATGTTTTTTGTTTTGTTGTCATTTTTAATTCCTCCCCCATATGTTTAAATTGCTGTAATTTTGACGAAAAAAACAAATTTTTTTAATAAAGTATCGTCATTTTATAAAGAATTTGCCACACCGTCAAACCTTTTCGACATATTTTTACAAAATTCGACATATTTGTAAAAATATCATAAAAAATCACATAATTTAAAACATATGTTCTATTATATTGCTTTATAATATGACATATATATGTAATTATGCGATTTTTTTATATTTTTTTTAAAAAGGTCAAACACCCCTTCCGTCAGCCATACGGCTGACACCTCCTCGCCATATGAGTAGGGGGAAGGCTGCAAAGGTGCAAAATTTCATAGTTTCATACCCTAAATAAATGCTTTTTCTCGTGTGCGCCAGCACATATTATCCGGCGTCAGCCGTCCATCACTATTCACTTTTCACTATTCACTATTCACTAATACATCGGCATCTGTGGTTGTTCGTTATTATTTTTTTCTGGAATATCAGCCACCAAACATTCGGTTGTAAGAAGTGTTCCTGCAACACTACCAGCGTTTTGAAGTGCGCTACGCGTTACTTTTGTTGGGTCAATTATTCCACAAGCAAACATATCACAATATGTATTGTTTAGTGCGTCATAGCCATAGGCTTTGTCATTTAGGTTTGCTTTTAAGTTGTTTAAAACTTGAGTTGGCTCTACACCACAATTTTTTGCTATTTGACAAATTGGTTCTTCCAATGCTTTAAGCACAAGGCTTGCGCCCAATTTTACATCACCAGTTAATTTTTGTATTTCTGCCTCAAGTTTTGCACTTGCTTTTAGTAGTGCCACGCCACCACCTGCAACAATACCTTCACTGCTTGCAGCTTTGGTTGCCGACAGTGCATCTTCTATGCGGAGTTTCTTTTCTTTCATTTCTACTTCGGTTGGAGCGCCAACTTTTATTACCGCAACCCCACCAGAAAGTTTTGCAAGTCTTTCGGTTAATTTTTCTTTTTCATACTCGCTGTTTTCGGTTTTTAACTGCTCTTTTATGGAGTTGATTCTTGCTTGCAATTTTTCGCTTTCGCCAAAGCCAGCAACAATTGTTGTGTTGTCTTTGTCAACCTTGATTGTTTTTGCTCTACCTAGCATATCAAGTGTTAATGAAGTTAGGTTTGTACCCATTTCTTCATTAATATATTGTCCGCCAGTTAAAATTGCAATGTCTTCTAGCATTGCCTTGCGTTTATCTCCAAAACTTGGGGCTTTGACAGCCACGCATGTAAATGTGCCTCGCATTTTGTTTAATACAAGTGTTGCAAGAGCCTCGCCCTCAACATCATCTGCAATTATCAAAAGTTTGTCGCCAGTTTTTACAATTTGCTCGAGTATTAGCAAAATTTCTTGAATTGATGAGATTTTTTTATCAGTTATTAAAATGTAAGGATTGTCAAGTTCGGCAATCATTTTTTCTGTATTTGTGCACATATATGCCGACAAATAGCCCCTATCAAATTGCAAGCCTTCCACCACAACAAGTTCGGTTTGCATGGTTTTGCTTTCTTCTAGTGTGATGATTCCGTCTTTGCCAACTTTTTCCATTGCAAGTGCAATAAGGTCGCCAATTTTTTCATCACCTGCTGATATGCTTGCAACTTGTGCAATTTCTTTGCTACTACCCACTGGAGTTGATTGCTCTTTTAAATGTTCAACAACAACTTCAACGGCTTTGTCAATGCCTTTTTTTAACATTATAGGATTTGCGCCGTTGTCAAAAAGTTTTACACCTTCTCTGATTATTGCTTGAGCAAGCACGCTTGCAGTTGTTGTGCCATCGCCTGCAACATCATTGGTTTTTATGCTAACTTCTTTTATAAGTTGAGCGCCCATATTTTCAAAAGCGTCTTCAAGTTCAATTTCTTTTGCTATGGTTACGCCGTCATTTGTTATTAGTGGTGAAGCATATTTTTTGTCTAGCACCACATTGCGACCTTTTGGGCCAAGTGTAATTTTTACCGCGTCAACAAGTTTATTCACACCGTTTTCTAGTGCTTGCCTTGCCTCTTTGCCATATTTAATTTGTTTTGCCATATTATTCCCCCTTGCTCAAAATTGCCAAAATATCTGTTTGTTTGATAATTAGCAAATCTTGATTGTTATATTTAAATTCTGTGCCAGCGAATTTTGAAAATAGCACTCTATCACCAACGGATACTTCCATATTTACCTCTTTGCCGTCAACTACTCCACCTTTGCCAACAGCAACCACTGTTGCAATTTGTGATTTTTCTTTGCTCATATCAGGCAAAAAAATTCCGCCAACATTTGTTGTTTGTTCTTTTTCTATTTGTAATACTACTCTATCGAATAATGGTTTTATGTTCATTTTTTTCTCCTTGTTTAAATTTTATCACCAAATTAATTTTATGTCTATTATGATTTTGTCAAATTTTCATATTTTTTAAATTTTCCTCCTTACTGCCAACATTTTAAACATCAAAAATGTAAATGCAATAGGGGGTTGACAAAAAATTAAAAAAATATACTCAGCTTTCGGCTAAGTATATTTATGTGTAATATTATGCACATATGCGTGCGCAAATTGTTTTGAATAGTAAAAATACAGTGTCATTTTAATAATTTACAGTGTCAAACTTTATTTAGAAGATTCATCTGTTTTCGTGTATAAATTTAACTTATGTAAAAAATTATTTACTTTTGCCATGTCGAGTGCGGAGTGGAACATCTCACATTTTATTATTTTTTCTTGGCTAAAAAATTTTTTAAAATCAAACATTTCATCATCAATAATGACAAACTCGTAATTAGTTTTGTCTGACAAATAATCCAAAATTTGCTCCCCTCTTTTTGCTGGGTCATAAATTGGAGTCCTTTCAATTTTGTCACTATATATAAGTCCATTGTTTTTTAGTGTTTTTATCGCATAGGGCAAATTTGCTCTCCATGTTGAAGATATAACTAATTTTACATCATAACAACATGCCAATTTTTTTATTAAGAAGTTAAGTGCGTTCATACTTTCGGGTTTGAATTTTTTTATAAATTCACCTCTTTCCATTCTGCCAGCTTCTGTTTCTGCAAATATATAATCCCAGTCATAAAGCACTCCGTCTATATCTAAAAATATATAAAATTTCTTTTGCATTTTGTATTTTCCTTAAAACAATTACATTATACCACATTAAAAACGTTTTGTAACATCTATTTTCATTTATTAATAAAAATATACTTGGTTTGTCCAACTAAGTATATTTGTAAAAATATTAATCTTTTAGTCCTAAAATTTCATCACCGCTAACATTTAAGGCAAGGCAGATATTTTTTAAGCTATCATAACCAGGCTTACTTTTGCCACTTAACCACTCGCTTATTTGACTTTGCTTTAAACCAAGCAATTTTGCAAGTTGTGTTTGGTTTAAATCTCTATCAATCATAATATCTTTTAAAATTTCTATAAATTCCAATTTTTTATCCCTTTTTGATTATTTTATAGAAATTTCTATAAAATTGCTTGAGATATAGAATTTTCTATACTATAATATTTTTATGAAATTTATAAAGGAATATACTTGCTCTTTTACTGGTCATAGACCACAAAAACTACCATGGAAATTTGACGATTTCAATAAGCAGTGCTTAAAAATTAAAAAGCAAACAAAGAAAGAAATTAAAAAGTTAATAAAAAAAGGTTATGTTAATTTTTTAGTAGGTATGGCTCTTGGCTTTGATACATATGTTTGTGAAATATTGCTAGACTTAAAACAAAAATTTAAACATATAAAAATTTTTGGAATAATTCCATGTAAAAATCAAGACGAAATGTGGAGTCGTGAGTTAAAAGAAAGATATTTATTTCTTTTAACTCAATTAGATGAAAAAATAATTTTAAATGAAACTTACACAAAAACATGCATGAAGGAAAGGAATGAATTTATGCTAAATAATTCTTCTTGTTTAATTGCATTGTTTAATGGGGCTAATGGTGGAACGAAAAACACAATTGAACAAGCTATTAAATTAAATTTAAAAATAAAAATCATCAAGCCTTAACTAAACCACAAAAAAACTTAAAATCGAAACTCCAACCAAATACACTGCAAACCAAACAAGTGAGTGTTTTTTGATTATGTTAAGCATAAATTTTACGGCAAAAATGCCTGTTAAAAATGCAACAACAAAACCTATGGCAAGTTCGTACCAAGCTAGTGTTAGTGCTTGACCTATGCTGGCGTATTCAAAAATTTCCAAAGCTAAACTTGCCAAAATGATTGGTATGCTCATAAGGAATGAAAAGTTTGCAACTTCATCACGCTTGATGCCAGAAATAAGACCGGAGCAAATTGTACTGCCACTACGGCTTATTCCGGGCATAACAGCAATGCCCTGAGCAATGCCCATAAAAATGGCGGTTTTGTAGTTTAAATCAATTTGTTTGTTTTTTTGCTTTTTGCTTAAATATTCGCTAACCAAAATAAGCATTGCGGTAAGCATAAAGCAAATTGGCAAAAATCTTCCGTCAAAGGCAGAGTCAAAAAACCTTTAAACAAAACCACAATT
>SVIU01000020.1 GCA_015069335.1 Clostridiales bacterium | reverse complement strand
GTTTTGTCTGCAAGCGCCAAAGGCATTTGCAAGCAAAACTGATGTTTATACATACTATTGGAAGTGCAAAATGCCAATTTTGCAAATGCGTTAGCATTAATTTTGAATGAATTCAAAATTACTTCCTATAGTTTATATTTTTTTAAATCGTTTTTATTGCAATTGCCAACACTAGATACAACATAATTTTTAAAATTTGTAAACATTTTTGCGCAATTTAATACATCTTCTAATGTTACGCTGTTGTAATATTCAACAATCTTTTTATCGTCATCAATTTTGTTTTCTAGGAGCAAACTTGTTCCATTTTTGCCAGAAATTGCACTGTTGGTTTCATTTTCATAAATAACGCTTGCAATAAATTTGTTTTTTGCTTTGGATAAATCTTTTTCGGTTATGTTTCCATTTTTGCAATCTTTAATTATTTCAACAACTTCTTCTAAAACTGCGCCAACCTTGTCATTGGAAGTTGCAAACATAATTTCGCCCAAACTATTGTTGGCAACAAGCGTTGCGCTTGCTGAAATATAGTAAACCAAACCCTTTTCACTACGGATTGAACTAAAAAGTTTGCTGCTGGTGCCATAGCCAAGTATTGCAAAAAAGATGTCATAGCTATATCTTTGTTGTTCGGTGGTTTTGCCAAGATCTGTCAAAATGTAAACAACTGACTGATCGTTTTGTTTTATGTTGGCAACATATTTTTGTTTTGGTGATAATTCTTTATATGGCTCTAATGCATATTGCTGTTTATATTCGCCGTCAAAAAGTGGGGCAAAATATTTTTTTAGCAATTTTTCCACTTGAGCAAATGTAATGTTTCCAGAAACTGAAATAACAATGTTTTGTGGCAAATAGTGTTTTTGCTTAAAGTTTTTTAAATTTTCGGTAGTGGTTGCCTTTATGGTTTTTGCATTGCCAATTACCATATGCTCAAAATTTGTGGCTTTAAACAAATTTGAATATGCTTCGTTTACACACTTTGTTTCGGGATTATCGTTGCCCATTTTTAATTCTTCTAAAATTACAAACTTTTCATTATCAAGCTCATTTTTGTTAAAGTCTATGTTAAAAAACATATCGGCAAAAACCGGTGTGATTTTATTTAATACACTATTTAAGCATGTGAAATAATAGCAAGTTCTTGTAACTGAAGTGTAAGCGTTTTTTCTTACGCCAAGTTCGTCAAAAATTGAATCTAATTCTTGATAACTATAATTAGGGGTGCTTTTAAAAAACATATGCTCCAAGATGTGGGCTATGCCGTATTCGTTTGGTTGCTCGTCTTTGGCTCCGCAGTTTATAAACGCCTTAAAAGAAACTATGTCTAAATCTTTTTTTGTGTTTACAACTACTCTAAGCCCACTGCTGTATTGTTTTATTTTCATATTTTTCTCTCTTAATAATAATTACCTTATTTATTTGCAATCATACCATGTTTTACCGCTTGAAACACTAACAATAAGTGGCACAACAAAATTGTAAACGTTTTCCATTTCTTGTTTTAAAAGTTGTTTAACAATTTGTTCTTCGCCTGGGTAGGTGTCAATAATAAGTTCGTCATGAATTTGCAAAATAAGTTTGCTTTTTATGTTTTCTTTTTTAATTCTGTTATAAACATTCAACATTGCAATTTTGATGAGATCACTTGCCGAGCCTTGAAGTGGCATATTCATTGCAATACGCTCGCCAAGCATTTTTTGTAAACCATTGCTAGAAGATATTTCCGGCACTTTTCTTATTCTGCCAAAAAGTGTTTTAGAGTGGCCGGTTTGTTTGCAATAGTCAATTAAGCCGTCTAAATATTGCTTTACTTGTGGATATTTTTCAAAATAAATATCGATATATCTTTTTGCGTCTTTTACTGAAATATCAATGTTTTTTGAAAGTCCAAACCCGGAAATTCCATAAATTATGCCAAAGTTTACCGCCTTTGCCATACGCCTTTGAAGGTCGGTTACATTGCTGGCATCTACGCCAAAAATTTGAGATGCCGTTAGGCGGTGAATATCTGTGCCTTTGCTGTAATCCTCCAACAATTTTTTGTCGTTGGAGAAATTTGCAAGAAGCCTTAGTTCAATTTGGTTATAATCGGCAGAAACAAGACATCCGCCGTCAAAACTTGAAACAAACAATTTTCTTAGGCCTTTGCCCTCTTCGCTTCTTACTGGAATGTTTTGAAGGTTTGGTTCGCTGGAAGAAAGTCTACCCGTTGATGTTTGCATTTGGTTGAAAATTGTATGAATGACTGAATCAACTTTTAACATATTTGCATATGGCTCTATGTAAGTTGAAAAAAGTTTTGCAACCTTGCGATGTCTTAATATTATTGGAACAATTGGATGGTCGCTTTCTATTAGTGCCAAAGAGTCAACATTTGTTGAATGTTTTTTGTTGCCTTTGTCGCTAAGTTTTAAATCTTCAAACAAAAGTTTTGCTAGTTGCTTTGGTGATTTTATGTTTACATTTGCAAAGCCAGAAAGTTCGTCAAATTTTTGTTCTAACTGCTTCATTTCGTTGCTATAAGCAATTTGCAATTCCATTAATGCTTGTTTGTCAATTTTAAAGCCTTGTTTTTCCATATCATAAAGCACATAAACAAGTGGTAGTTCAATATCATAATATAATTTTTCAAGACCATTTTGTTTTAACTTTTGCAACTGTTCTTGATAAAGAGCATAAAATGTTGAAGCATCATGCCTTTGCTCTGGCTTATATCCACCCGAAGTTAAATATTCTGCCAAGCTTAAATCAAAAACATTGTTTATTGGCAAATTGCCTAAAATATGCAAGTTTGCTTTTATATCGGTAATTATTTTTAACACATTTGCATCACTTAAAATTGGATTAATAGCATTTTTAATTATGTCATAATAAAACAACTTATTAACAAAATCAAATTCATCTTTTTTTACGATAAAATTGCGATCATCAAAACTAAATGTGAAATCTTTTTGAATATCAAAAGCAAAATAACTGCCCTTAAACTCGCTTAAAGCTTGTTTAATTTGATTTTCATCCGTTAAAAAAACATTATTAGTTTCACAAACAGTTTCTGCCGGTTTGTCAGCAAAAAGTGTTGTTCTTTTTAAAAGTGATGTAAATTCATATTTTTCACATAATTCTTTTGCTTTGAAAGAAAATGGAAAATCGTATTTGTATTGATTTATATCAATTTCAAAATCGCAATCAGTTTTTATGGTTGCAAGTTTGTATGACAAATAGCACATTTCTTTGCCAGCAAGAAGTTTTTCTTGCATTTTTGGTGTTTGCTCTGACAAGTGCTGATACACGCCATCAATATTGCCATATTTTTCCAAGAAATTTAAGGCAGTTTTGTCGCCTATGCCTGCAACGCCTGGAATGTTGTCGGATGAATCGCCAGAGAGTGCCTTGTAGTCAATAACTTGACTTGGCGTCATACCATAAAGGTCTTTTATATTTTCAAGCGACACTTCTTTTATGTCGGTTATGCCCCTTTGAGTGAGCCATACTTTTGTGTTTGCGTCAATTAATTGCAAAGAATCTCTATCCCCGGTGATTATGTAATTTTCAAGCCCAGAATTTTTTGCAATTGTGCCGATAATGTCGTCCGCCTCAATGCCTTCTTGCTCGTAAATAAAAATGTTCATTGCTTGCAAAATTTCTTTTAAAGTTGCAAACTGCGTGCGTAGTTCTTGAGGCGTTTCTTTTCTTGTGCCCTTGTAGGCCTCAAACATTTGGTTTCTAAAAGTTTTGCGTGCATGGTCAAACGCCACAACCATATAATCCGGTTTATTTTCAGTGATTAATTTAACAATAATGTTAACAAAACCAAAAACGGCATTTGTGTAAATGCCGTTGGAATTTGTAAGAAGTGGTAAGGCATAAAACGCCCTATTGATAAGGCTATTGCCGTCTATGATAAATATTTTTTTCATGTTGTTTCCTAAATTAAAGTATAAACATTGCTGGTGCTTTTTGACCAAATATTGCTGTAATCCAATGTGGTGCAAATACAGAAATTGCAAAAATTATTAAAAGAATAGCGATCACAACAATCAATATTTTTTTTGAAATTCTTCCAATCAAGCTGCCAAAAGCAAAACAGCACAATAGAACCATTGGACCAAACCTGCCAATGTAGCCAATTACTGTTTGATATTGTGTCAAATCAACCCAACCAACTGCATTATTTAAGTTATTGAAAGTTAATAGACCAAGCATGAGAATTGTCAAAATTGTTAAAATAACATAATAAACCTTTTTCATAACTCCCCCTTTAAATTATGTTTATAATAACATAATTGACATGTTTAGTCAAACAAATAGCGGCTCATATTCGATTGTAAACTTATGCCTCATAAAAGCCGGCAAATGTGCTAAACCCGCGGCGAGATATTATATTTTTTGCAATTTGCTCGTTTTTATTATCAAACAATACTGAAATTCCGCAAGAAACATTTATGCTTCTTGGAGTGTTTACAATTGTGCATGGCACTCTGTATGACCTTAAAATTGATGCAAAATTTAATGTTTCGGTTTTTGAACGAAAAACTGCCAGCATTTAGCACACTCCTTTTAATTTTAAACAAAAAAATTGATATTTCATATCATTATACTAAAAGGTAAAATTTTTGGTGATATATGATTTATTTTGATAACAGCGCCACTACGCACATAAAACCCAAAAGTGTTTTAAAGGCAATGATGGATGGCGCAACAATATATTCTGCAAACCCTGGACGAAGTGGACATTCACTAAGTTTAAAGACGTGCGAAAAAGTGTTTGAAGTAAGGCAAAAGCTTTGCAATTTTTTAAATGCCGACAAGCCAGAACACATAATTTTTACGCAAAATTGCACCGATGCTTTAAACTTGGCAATTTTGGGTACATTGCAAAAAGGTGGACATGTTATTTGCTCTTGCAATGACCACAATTCGCTTTCGCGCCCGCTTTTTGAAATGCAAAAAAAGGGGCTTATTGAACTGACCGTTGTAACGCCTAAAAATCAAAGTTTGCTATGCCTTGATGACATAAAGCCTCACATAAAGCCAAACACCTATTTGATTGCCATAAACCACGTGAGCAATGTGAATGGCGACCAAGCCAACATTAGAGAAATTGGCGAATTTTGCACGCAAAACTGCCTACTTTTTTTGGTGGATGGCGCACAAAGTTGCGGGCATATAAAAATTGATATGCAACGCGATTATATTGATATGCTTGCACTTGCACCACATAAAGCGCTTTACGCACCGCAAGGGATTGGCGTACTCGCCTTTGGCATAAGAGCAAAAATCTTGCCAATAAGATATGGTGGAACGGGAACTTCTAGCATACAAAACTATCAGCCGGAAGAATACCCCGAAAGTTTGGAAAGCGGAACAATTGCCACTCCAAATATTTTGGCGCTTGGAGCTGGTGTTGACTTTGTTGTTGAAAACTACGAAAAAATAAACAAAAAAATAGATAATCTTGCTACTTATCTACTTTTTGAGCTGTCAAATATAAAAAATGTAGAAATTTACACAAATGTGGACAATGTAAAATTTGGCGTGATTGGTTTTAATATTTTATGTTATGACTCTACTGAAGTGGTTGATATTTTGTCAGAAAAATATAATATTTTGGTGCGTGGTGGCCTGCACTGCGCACCACTAAAGCACAAACAGCTAAACACAATCAATCAAGGCATTGTTAGAGTTTCGCTAAGTTATTTCAACAATTTTAGCGAGTGTGAGTATTTTGTAAAAGTAATTAAAAAAATATCAAATGAAAAGCTTAAAATGGCTAATTAAAATAATCCGTCAATTTTGCCATATGAACGAATAATCATATTGTTATAATTGGAATTTTTTCCAAGGCCTGGCATTAACAGCATTTTTCCGGCAATGGCAACAATCATTTTTGCGCCACTTCGGATTTCAATATCATCTATGGTTAAAGTAAAGTTTTTTGGCGCGCCTAGAAGTGATTTGTCGCCACTAAACGAAAATTGCGTTTTTGCCATGTTGACATAAAACTTGTCAAAGCCAAATTGGTGGATTAACGCAAGTTGCTGTTTTGCTTTTTTGCTATATTTAACTTTTTTTGCCCCATAAACTTTTTGGGCAATTTTTTCTATTTTGGCTTCTATGCTATCAGTCATTTCATAAACATAGTTCATTTTGGTTGGATTTTTTGCATTTTCTATAACCAAATTTGCAAGTTCCAAACATCCACTTGCACCTTTTGCAAAGCCTTGAGCCTTGCGAACCTTTACGCCCATTGCCTCTATCAGTTTTGTTATTTGATTAATTTCTTTTTGAGTGTCTTGCTTATGCACATTTATTGCAACAACGGTGTTTAAGCCAAAAACTGTTGTTAGGTTATGAATGTGTTTTTTTACATTTTCAAAACCTTTTAATAAATCGCCGTCGCCATGCTCTTTTACTACGCTGATGGTAACAACCAAAACAACTGCGTCGGGAGTTTTGTTTAACTCTCTTGTTTTTATGTTTAAAAACTTTTCTGCGCCAAGGTCGCTGCCAAAGCCGGCTTCGGTTACAACATAGTCGGCATATTTTAATGCTTGTTTTGTGGCTGTTATGCTGTTGCAACCATGCGCAATGTTTGCAAAAGGCCCCAAATGCACAAAGGCCGGTGTGCCATCTAATGTTTGCACAAGGTTTGGTTTTATGGCGTCTTTAAGCAAAATTGTCATTGATTCTTGTGCGTTTAAATCTCTTGCATAAATTGGATTGCCAGAAATATCTAATGCCACCAAAATATTGCCCAAATTTTGTTTTAAAACATCCAAATTTTCACTTAGGCACAAAATTGCCATAACCTCGCTTGCGGCTGTTATGTTAAAGCCTGTCTTTATTGTGTAATCTTTTATTTTGTAAGAAATATCTCTTAAACTTCTTTCGTTTATGTCTAGGCAACGCTTGATGAAAATCTTTTTAGGATCTATTTTTAAAGCATTTCCGAAAAACATATGGTTGTCTAAAATTGAGCAAAGCAAATTGTTGGCTTGAGCAATTGCGTGAAAGTCGCCCGTAAAGTGCAAATTTATTTCATCACTTGGATACACTTGTGATTTTCCACCACCAGTTGCGCCGCCCTTTATGCCAAAAACTGGTCCAAGGGAAGGCTCTCTTAGTGCCAAACAAACATTTTTGCCCAATTTGTTTAAGGCGTCGGCAAGGCCAATGGAAACTGTTGTTTTGCCAATGCCGGATTTGTTGGAAGTCATAGCAGTAACCAAAATTAATTTGGAGTTATTGATTTTGTTATTGTCAACATTTTGGTCAATATTTATTTTTGCAATGTTGTTGCCATAGCAAAACATATCTTTTGAATTTATTTTTAATTTTTTTGCAACTTGTTTGATGTCCTTTATCATTTTTTGCCCCTCGCTTTTGTAATTACTTTAGCACATTACAATAAAAAAGACAAACAACATTTGCTGTTTGCCTTTTGGGTTTATTATCTGTGTTCTCTTAATTTTTTAAGATATGGTGGAATGTCGTTGTCTTCTACTTGAATTCTAGAAGTTTGAACTCCATCATTTTTTACATACTCTGCTTTTTGTTCTGGTTTAAACAAGTGGTTTTCTTGAGTGTGTTGTTCTGGTTGAGCTTGGCGGTTGCCGATTGGGAAGCCGTCATATCTGCGGTTTGCAAAGTTGTTTACAGCTTCTACATTTTGTTTTACTTTGTTTAAGTTTTTATCTTCTAAAACATTTGCGTCTGATTGGAAGCCAGTTGCAATGATTGTGATTTCAACTTCGTCATTCATTGACTCGTCAATGCCAGAACCAAATATGATGTTGCAAGATGGATCAACAACTTCTTTAACAAGGTCAGCTGCTTCATAAACTTCATCAAGAGGAAGATCTAAGCCACCTTTAACATTGATGATAACGCCTGTTGCGCCTTCGATTGTTGTTTCAAGAAGTGGGCTAGAAACTGCTTGACGAACAGCTTCGATTGTTTTGTTTTCGCCTTTTGAATGGCCGATACCCATATGAGCAAGACCACGGTTTTTCATAACCGAACGAACGTCAGCAAAGTCTAGGTTGATTAAGCTTGGAGTAACAATAAGGTCTGATATGCCTTGGATACCTTGTCTTAAAACATCATCTGCATACATAAAGGCTTCGATAATTGGAGTGCCTTTTGGAACAAGTTTTAAAAGTTTGTCGTTTGGAATAATAACCAAAGTGTCAACATATTTTCTTAAATTTTCTAAACCTTTTTCGCAGTTGGCAATTCTTGTTCTGCCTTCAAAGCCAAATGGTTTTGTAACAACAGCGATTGTTAAAATGCCCATTTCTTTGGCAATTTGAGCAACAACTGGAGCAGCGCCTGTTCCTGTTCCGCCACCCATTCCGGCTGTGATAAACACAAGGTCGCAATCTTTTAACATTTCAGAAATGCTAACTTTTGACTCTTCTGCTGCTTTTTGGCCAATTTCTGGATCTGCGCCTGCGCCAAGACCACGTGTTAATTTTTCGCCAATTTGCAATCTGTGCTCAGCTTTTGACAAAAGCAATGCTTGTTTGTCTGTGTTGATTGCAACAAATTGAGCACTTGTGATATTGGCATCAATCATACGATTAACGGCATTGTTTCCGCCACCGCCTACGCCAATAACTTTGATATTTGCAACAGCACCAACATTTAAATTATTATACATAACAACTAACTCCCTTTATCTTTTTGTTATTTTTTTGAAAAAATTTAAAAATTTGTTTACTTTGTGTTTGTTTTCTTGCGTAACCGCTGAATTTAAAAGCCCAAGTATGACTGAATAGTTTGGTCTTGCATAGCACAAGTTGGGTGGAGAAAGTATTTCTACATTCACTCCAAAATACTTAGACAAATAATCCCTTGAACCTTTTATAAAACAAATTCCGCCACCTGTCAAGTAAAATGGCATTTTTATTAAATCTTTTTTGTTAACTTGGTCAAAACACCTGTTTATTAAACCACAAATCATTTCTAGCCTATCGGCAACAACCTCGTTTGCCTCGGTCATTGATATAAGTGTTGTGCCACTTTGCTTTTTTAATTCGTAGCCGTCTGACAGCTGAGGGACAACCGACAAGATGATTTGTTTTTTTAGATCTTCTGCCTCGTTATATGTAATTTGTAAACACTCGCTAAGGTCGCTTGTGATTTGCCCGCCACCAACCGAAAAGCAACTTAAACTTTTAAGGCCGTTGCCTTGCGTTATTGAAACCGAAGTGGAAATGTAGCCACAATCAATTATAACGGCTGGATTATCTCGATTTTTTTGCGACAGCAAATACAAATTTTCACACAGTGGGCTTGACAGATATTCTACCACATTTATTCCAAAGCTTCTAAGAGCCACGTTTATTTTTGAAATAAAAGATGTTTCTGCATATATATAACTTATTTCACCAGACAGCCTGCTTGTTTTTTCGCCAACTGGGTTTAAAACCGTTCGTCCATCGTCAAGTGTGAATTCGATAGGTGCACAACTAATTAATGCATATTTGTCATTATCTTTTAGGTCATTGGCTTGTTGATATATTTCATATATATCTTCTTCTTCAATTTTGCATTTGTCGCCAAAGTTTTGCATAAATGTTTTTGTAACACACATTGAAAAGTCAGCCGGCACACCAACAAAAAGTTTTTTTATTTTTGTTTTGGCATCAATTTCTGCCTTGGCAAGTGCATTTGTGATGTCTTTATACAAATTTTGCTCGTCAACAAATTCGCCATTGTAATAACCCGCATATTCCTGCGTGTGAGAGCCAATAATGTTTAAGGTGTTGTTTATGCCTCTATTGCCCACAAAAACGGCAATTTTTGAAGTGCCAATATCCATAACCGAAACAGCATTCATAACACTATTGCTCCTTTTAATATGCAGGTTGAAAATGCAACATTTTCGCATAAATATAAGTTATATGTTATAATTATAAACAAAAATGCATAATATGTCAATCACAAAACTCAAGTTTTTTTAAAATATTAAACAAGATGAATAAAATTCGCTCAAAAAGTTGTCTTTATTTGTTAAAATATGTATAATTTTGTAGTAATTTCTATTTTTACAAAATATTTTGGGGTGATTGTATGAAAGAATTATATGAATTAAAACTGATAGGCAACATTCTGCTAGAAATGTATGACTACAACAAAACCGACGTAGTCAGTTATGAACTAGCAAAAGATTTAATGGCTAGCACATTTGGCAAAATGCCAAACTTTGAAAGCGAATTCACAATTGTTCCTATTGATGATAAAAATGACATTGTTAAAAAAATGGTTAGCAAAGGCGTTTTTAAGGTTACCACAATAAACGGCAAACGCAGTTTTTCGCAAGTTTATAACTATGAGATTTTTAAAAACATTTTTGCCGTATATAACGCAAGCGGCATTTTAAGCTTTAAATTGCCAAAAGATATAAGCAGTGAAAAACAAGCCTTGCTTCTTGAAACAATAAGGCGCGGTTACGGAAGCAATATGGACTTAACCTTGCAAAGACATTTGCGTGAACAAATTAAACAACATTTGATAAAAACAACAAAATCAAAACAATACTAAAAAAAACGGGGTTGCATCTGCAACTCCGTTTTTTAATTGTTTTCTCTTTGAGAATAAAACAAATATTGCTGAACATAGCCTGAGTTATTTTTGAAAGTGTTTGTAAGCTCCTTCCTTATAACCACTCTGTTATGCTCGTCTTTAAAATATTGGCAATACACTTTTTCAATCCATGTGTCAACCGGAAAAACATCTTGTTTATAAAACGCAAAAAGCATTATGCAATCGGCAACCTTTTGCCCAACACCCATAAGTTTTAAAAGTTTGTTATTTAATTCCTGCGTTGAAAGTTTTTGCCACTGGGTTAAGTCAACATCTTTTAACTGTTTGCAAACTTCCACCAAATATTTTGCCCTATAGCCAGTGCCAAGGTCTTTAAAATCTTGCTCGGTGGCTTTTGAAAGTTCTTGGAGCGTTGGAAAGGCAAAATATGAACCCATATTTTTGCCAAACTTTTCTCTAATGGCAAAGAGTATTTTTTTTATTCTTTTAATATTGTTGTTTGCCGAAACAATAAAAGAAATTATTGTTTCAAAAATATCTTGCCTTAAAATTCTTATGCCATAGCCATAATTTATTGCATTTTTTAACTGTGGATAATTATTAATTAAATTTGATTTAATTTGTGAATAATTGCAATTTAAATCAAAATATTCTGCAAAATATTGTGGATATTTTGTGATAATTTCTATATAATTTTCATTTTCAATTATTTCTGCCATTTTGTCTTGAGAATAAACAAAATAATTTCCTTTTTTTTCATAAGAAAAAACTTGCCCACACTCCAAAATATGCTCTGGACAAAACTCATCTTTTGAACAAATTATTATTTTATTTTTTTCAATTTTATACTTCAATTTTTTCCACCAAATTAAAAAAATTCTCTGCGATAAATATATCACAAAGAATTTTTTATGTCAAACACCCCTACCTCGTCAATGCACAGCCTTTTGGCTTCAATTTTGCTAGTTGCAAAATTTTTGCTTTATGGCTGGCATTTCCTCTCCCCAAAAAGTCCACTAAAGCTAAAGGCTTTTCGGGGTCCCCAAAAGGGCTGCCACCTCCTCGCCATATCGGTAGGGGGAGGCGAAATGTTATCATTTTTTTAGTTATATCTTTTCCTTAAGTTAAGTTTTTTTTCTTAAGTTAAACTTTTTTCCTTAAGTTAAGTTTTTTTCTTAAGTTGAGTTTTTTTCTTAAATTAAACTTTTTTTCTTAAAATGTCGTATTCTTTGAGTGGCAAGTTGGTGTAAAGATATAATTTTTCTTGAACATTTTTTGCGTCTTCTACCGTTTCGCCGCTTAGGTTTTCCATTTTTTGTATTTTTATTATTTTGTTAAAAGTTTGGTTTGGTGAAAGCACTTCTAGTTCATCCCCAACTTTAAAACGGTTGCGCATTTCAATCAAGCATTTTTCGCCGTCATGGTCGCCAACAACAAGTGCCATAAATTCGTGCGTTTGTACTGGGTATGAGCTTTCTAAACACTCTTTGTCTTCTGCACCATAATAAAAACCTGTCGTATATTTGCGATGACTTGTTTTAACAAGCTCGTCTTTTAATTCTTGAACTTGCTCGGCAGTTAGTGTTTCCATATTGTCAATGGCTCTTCGATAAGCATTAACAACATTTGCAACATAATATGGCGATTTCATTCTGCCCTCAATTTTAAAACTGTACACACCGGCATCTTTTAAATCTTTTAGGTGCTCCAACATATTTAAATCTTTGCTGTTTAAAATGTATGTTCCACGCTCGTCTTCTTGAATTGGATATTTATCGTCTTTGCGATTTTTTTCGCTTATGCAATATTCCCAACGGCAAGCCTGAACACACTCACCACGGTTGCTATCTCTGCCTGTTAAATAGTTAGAAAGCAAACATCTTCCAGAATAAGAAATGCACATTGCACCATGCACAAATGCTTCAAGTTCAATGTCTGCTGGAATGTTTTGACGGATTCTTTTAATTTCTTCAATTGAACATTCTCTTGCAAGCACAATTCTTTTTACGTTGAACATAGAAAGTGCCTTTATTGCATAACTATTTAAAATACTCGCTTGTGTTGAAACATGAATTGTAAGTTTTGGAGCGTATTCGTTAATAAACGCCATTACTCCAAGGTCAGAAACCAAAACAGAATCAACTTGAAGTTTTTCTAAATATTGAACATAGGCTTTTAGTTCATCAAAATCGTTTTCGTTTGCCAAAATGTTTAAGGTGATATACACTTTTTTGCCAAGGCTGTGTGCATATTCCACCGCTCTTTCCATTTCGTTCTCATCAAAGTTGCCAGCAAAAGCCCTAAGACCAAACTTTTTGCCAGCCATATAAACTGCATCTGCCCCATATTTAAAGGCAGTAACCATTTTGTCATAATTGCCCGCAGGGGCTAGTAATTCTACCATAAAAAAATTCTCCGCTAATATATTAGCATAAAGAATTTTTTTTTGCAATGTTAATGCTCTATTTATTCAAAACGTAATTTAGGCAAAGAATCGTTTTCAATAATCCAAATTACAGAAGATAAGTGTGTCCATCTGCTTGCTGTATGCATTTCTACATAACTCATTGAAAGATTGTTTGTTGCGTTTGTTAATATCGCCAAATCTATTCCTGAAACAACAATGCTATTGCTATGTACTGTCATATTGTTTGAAATTATATAATTCACATTATTGTTATCATTAACATAAATGTGTGCAAACAAAACTCCTTTTTCTGTATTATCTTCTATACAATCAATAATCGCCATATCGCCATAATAATAATTATTAGAAATTAACAAATCATAATAAGTAGTAACACCTGTAAGCGAACTATAATCGCTATCAACATCTATAACCGCAATCAATCCTGCTATAAACTGCCAAGATGACTCAGCCGTTGTAAGACCATTAAATCTTACCTCGGTTGTAGAATAACAATCAGATATTTCTCCACCTGCAGCATAACCTATCAAACCCGCGAGCGTTGTCGATCCAGCATACTGTTGTTGATAAAATTCAATTTTTCCACGAGATGCACTTGTTTTAAGTATTAAATTATTTGCATAACCAACTAAACCTCCAATAGTAGCTTCATTATTATATGGTTTTACAGTAATATTGGCTTCTGCTATACAATTTTCAATTGTGCCTGATGACACCCAACCAACTAATCCACCAACAAACAAACCTGAAGTATGTGTATTATCAATCGTTATTGATGATTTGCCTGTTATTTTTACATTCGAAATTGTTGCATTATTACATAAATATGATGCAAGCAAACCAATTAGTTGATTTTTATTGAAATTGCTTGGGTTTGTTATTGATACATTATTCAAAGTTAAGTTGAAAATCGAACCCCCACTGATAGTTCCAAACAATCCAACACATGCTTCATCACTTTCATTTATTGATATATTTGAAATGCTATGGTTTTGACCATTATAGTGACCATAGAATACACACATGTCGTTATTTGCGCCAATAGGAGACCAATCTATGCTTGTCAAATCTATATCATCTGTTTGAATAAAATAATAAGAAACTATTGGAGAAACTGATGACAAATTTGTTAATTGATATACATTATCAATTTGATAAGGATCATTATTTGTTCCACTTCCTTTTGAGTTATAATGTTTTAATCCATAAACCTTAATATCAATTTGTGTTGATTTTGTTATTGTGATTAAATCATCCACCTCATAAACTGTTGTAGATGAATAATATGGTGTAACATAAATATTTTTTGTGTAGTAATACTTGTTTTCAATTATTTGATCAAATATATATGCATTTGCTTCCATATCTTCTTTATAAACAATTTCTTCGGTCCTAGTTAATGATGGGACTTCGTGACCTTCTGCTTCCAAACTATCACTTAAAGTCATAGAATATGTTATAAGGAATGTTTCTTTGTCATTATATGTGTTAGGGCAATTTTCACACTTGTGTTTTGTATAACCGTTTGCAGATTTGGTTGGCGCTATAACAGTTTCTTTGTAATCATGTTCTTTCTTTTCAATTGTCTCTTCTGCCAACTTTTCATGGCAAACTGTACATTCTTTGTGTTGCGTGCCAGTTGTTGTGCATGTGCTGTCAGTGTCGATAATCCAATCACTTTCAGTATGACCTAATGCTGCTATGCCATCTTTAGTCTCGTTTTGTGTATCACAAGTTGTACAGTGTCTTTCTAACACTTGTGCTTGTGTACATGTCGCTGGTGTTTTTTCTGTCCACTCTGTCATGTTGTGTTGTTTAACAGGAATTGTCTCTTCGTCCAACTTTTCATGGCAAACTGTACATTCTTTGTGTTGCGTGCCAGTTGTTGTGCATGTGCTGTCGGTGTCTACTATCCAATCACTTTCAGTATGACCTAAGGCTGCAGTGCCGTCTTTTGTT
>SVIU01000019.1 GCA_015069335.1 Clostridiales bacterium | reverse complement strand
TTTGTAGTTTAAATCAATTTGTTTGTTTTTTTGCTTTTTGCTTAAATATTCGCTAACCAAAATAAGCATTGCGGTAAGCATAAAGCAAATTGGCAAAAATCTTCCGTCAAAGGCAGAGTCAAAAAAACCTTTAAACAAAACCACAATTACAACCGTTGGAATTGTTGCAACCACAAGCAATTTTGTTTGTTTGCTAAACGGATGCCTTATTATTTGCCATACTTGTTTTCTAAGCACCCAAACCACCGACAAAAGTGTTGCAACGTGCAAAATTACTGAAAGCAACAAAAAGTCATTACTTATTCCAAAAAACTTGTTGAGTAGTACCAAATGTCCACTTGACGAAACGGGCAAAAATTCAGTTAAACCTTGAACAATTGCAAGAATAATAATAAAAAAAAGCAAAAAACATCTCCTTTTGTAATATTTTAAGCTTTATTTTATATATTTATTACAAATGTTAAAAAAAGTAAGGTCGCCCTTACTTTTATAATTTAATCTTCCAAATACAACTCTTCCATTGCTTCTCTAAAGTCGTGTTCGTATCTTCTTAATTTTCTAACTTGTTTTAAAGTGTAAATCAAGCCAATAACCATTGCGTTTGCCGTTTTTGTATTTTTGTTTTCTGCCGCATTTTTTATAGCGTCTATTAAATACAAAATGTCGTCATACACTTCTTCTTTAACGTTGATAATTTCTAACATTTCGGTTATGTCTTGGCAAGTTTCTTTAAGGTCTGCAAAATATTTTTCTTGTTTTGAAGTGGTTTTGGGTTCTGGCTTTTTTTCTTCTTTTGGCTCTTCTTTTTCTTTAAATTTGTTTTGACCTTCTATGTCAAACAAATATGCAATTGCATTTTTAAAAGGAACAATCACTTGATTTGCAAAGTTTTCAAATTGAGAAACATCTTCGTCATCGCCGTCAAAATAGTCTGCCAAAAATTGTTTGAAATCAATTTTGCTTTCTTGCAATTCTACAAGCATACAAAAAACAAGCGGTATCATTGTCATATTGTCTTCAGGCAATTTGAATGAGCCTTTTTTTGTTGGAAGTTTAACTTTTGCTCTACCGAACTCTTTTTCGTAATTAAAGTTTTTTAAGCACTCAGAAATCACTTCGTAAAGTTCTGGTGATTCGCTTATTGATTTTAAAATGTTTGCAACTTTGTTGCCTGCAAAAATAAACTTGCCGTTGATGAGATCATCACAGCTGCTCATAAATGCACTTATGCTAACTAATCCTTTGTTTGATATCATAAAATTCTCCGTTTTCTTTGCTATTTTAACACATTGATAAAATTTAATCAATTATTTAACAGCATTAATACTGTTTTGTGTAATTACAACCGAAACTGGCAAATTGTTGTTTGAACGAACAACGTTAAACACAACAATATCGCCGGCATCCATCAACCACACTAGGTCAATAACTTCATACATTCTTTCAATTGCATAAGTTTTGCCGTCTACAGCAATTGAAACAATTTTGTCTTGCTCTTTAAGTTTGCCGTCAGCCAAAGAGTCGGCAGTTACTAAACTTATATATACATCTTCTACAATTTCAATTGTGTTGGTGCTTGGGTCATAAACTGCCCTGCTGTTTTTTGTTTCTAAAGTTATGCCAACTGTTGCGCGTTTTGCAACTTTGTCGACTGAGTGTTTTATTATGTTGTCAGCAACCCTTATTGCAAGTGTGCTTGGCAATGCAAAACCTATGTTTTCAATGGAAGAATCCATAATTTTTGAATTTACTATGCCAATAAGCTCACCCTTATTGTTAAATAGTCCACCACCAGAATTTCCGCTGTTTACGGCAGCGTCAATTCTCATAACCCTAAAAGCAACTGGTGTAACATTGTCAGCGGCTGTCATCTCAATATATTCGCTATCAACTGAAACTATGCCCTTGGTCATACTAATTCCAGAGCCTTCCGGATTTCCAATAGCCATTGCCTCATCACCCGCATTAACGTGGTTTGAGTCTGCAACAACCACCGGCCTTGCATCAGTGCCTTCAATTTTGCTGGTGTCTTTTACTTTTAAAACCGCAATGTCGTTGGTCATTGAGCCACCAACATATTCACACTCGATTCCTTCCTCGCCATAAACATATTCGTTTTGTTGTTTTTCGTATTCTATGCTTGCGCCAAACAAAAAGCAATTAATGTTGGTTGCAATGCCGTTTTGAGAAATGCTAGAAGCGTAGTACACAACGTGATAGTTTGTGATGATATAATAATCTGTTGCGCCCTCTGGCTGATATATCACGCCCGCACCCGAACCCATAACAGTTTGCCTTGTGTTGGTAAACTGGTTTTTGTAAACTGGAAACTCGCAATAAACAGCAACTGCCGACAATGCACCTAAATGTGCGTTGTCTTGATTGTTTATTTCTACATCAAAGTTTAAATACTCCTCCAAGAAATCTTGCATTGTGTATTCATCACCATAATTGCCGGCTTGTTTTGCAGCTTCGTAAAGTTGTTGAACGGTAACATCATTTGCGTCCTCGCCATTTTTGATTGTTATGGCATCAGCAGTGCCATCACTATAGGTTATTGTATAAGTATCATACAAGCCATTTGTTGCAGTTTTTTCAAAGCCCACAACGGTTGGTGATTTATTGCAGCCCACAAACATAAACATACAAGGCAAAATTATTAAAGCCACCAAAAAATATTTAAAAAACTTTTTCATTTTTTCTCCTTAATGTAAGTATATATTTAATTACATACAATTTGTTTACATATAAACATAATTTTATTCTATATTACAACAAAAAAGTATGCATTTTAAAATAGTTCAATATATTTTAATATTTTTTTAAAATAAACACAACATATTTTAAGGAGATTTTTAAAATGCATAACAAACAATTATTAATAGCACTATATCAAAACACGTCAACCTCTCTACAATCCATTGACGAACTCATTAAAAAAACCGAAGATAAAACATTTAACAGCCTTTTAAAAGCGCAATATGACCGCTATGACAAAATGCAAGCCAAAATTGAAAAAGTTGCACAAGCAAAAGATGTAAACCTAAAAGACAACAACTGGTTTGAAAAAGCAAAGTTATGGTCAAGTATACAAATGAGCACACTTACAGACAACTCAACAAGGCATTTGGCAGAACTTATGCTAATGGGCACAGTTATGGGCACACTCACCCTATATAAAAACCGCATTGACTTTGGCAGAGCCGAACAAGATGTAATTGCCCTACTTGACCAGCTAGAACAACTTGAAGAAGACCATTTTAACGAACTAAAAAAATATTTAAAGGGGTAAGACAATTTCCACAAAAAAATATGAATGTTAAATCATCCATATTTTTTGGTTATATTTTATTAATATCTTATTGAAATTTTATTTGCTATTAGCGACCTTTCAAATTCACCGCTTCTAAATGCCGTTCCGTCATCATAAAAACTTATTAATTTTGTCCCGTCTTTTCCCCAAAAAATGACATCTATTAATATACCCTTGCCTTTTACTTCGACAAATTCAACATCTTCATAATATGCAGATTGGCTTTTTTTAAAAGGCTTTATATATTTATATATTCCGTTTTTATAAATAAACCTTTCTCTAAAATATACAAAAAGACCAAGCCCAACCAAAAGCATGCATATCGCTGGGATAAGCAAACATCCCCAAAAATTTATTACACCTGTTAAATTCAAAATTATCAAACCTAAAAAGCAGACAGCTAAAAAAATCATAAGAATCAAAAGAATTTTTAAAAATATTTTTGGATTTTTTATATCAAAATCAAAATTTGAATTGTGCTCCATACTTATCTCCTGATTTTGTAATGGCTGGGGTAGTAGGATTCGAACCTACGAATGTTGGAGTCAGAGTCCAATGCCTTACCGCTTGGCGACACCCCAATAAAACAAAGAGATTTTAGCACTAAAACACAGTTTTGTCAAAAAAAAATACCATTTTTAAAAATGATACTTTTTGGCTGGGGTGGCAAGATTCGAACTTACGCATGTCAGAGTCAAAGTCAAACACAATGCCTTTATTTTAAACACATTAACAACATTTGACCCCTGTTTGACCCTTACAAAAACAACCAACTTTTTGAATTCATAGTATAACAAGCCTTGCAAAATTATTGCTGGGCTTTTATTTATAAGTTGACAATTGGTTCATTTTTTATTACACTGTATGATATGAAAAAAGTTAGTAAGTATTTTTTATCTGCAATTCTAATATTTAATTGTATATTATTGTCCGCTTGTAGTTTTGGCAATTTCACTCACACTAAGGTTGCAATCAATCCAAATGATGAAAGGTATCAATTTGAAGTTTTTGTTAAAGAGGCTAATTATGGTTTTATCTATGATAATGGATTAGGATATGGTGTTTTGGATGTGGTTGTTGACATTAAGTATCTTGCTGAAGGCGGATTAGCTTTCGCTATCGATTTGCAAGATTTTGATTTTTATTTGACTCAAAATATTACTGTTTACAAAACATGTATGTTTTTACATAGCTACAGCAATAGAAAAAACGAAGTAGTTCATTTTTCAGTCAAACCTCGAGAAACTATAACAATTTTTCTGTCTATACACTGTGGTTATTCAAAGGATATACCAAAGTATGTTGTTAAACTTTGGAATCAAAGAATATAATTAAAAACTTGACTACACTAAGTCAAGTTTTTATTTTATTATACCAGGCATTGTATATACTAACGGCGCCAAAGTCCGGAGTATATACATGCACGTGTATATGATCAATTTGCAGCTGTTGTATATACAATTCAGATCGAGATTGTATATACAACAGCTGGTTAATCTATTTTATATTTTTTGCAAAAGTCTTGCATTGCTTGTGTTACCAGATCTGCAAATGTGAAGTGCCAGCCCAATTTTTTGCCATAGCCGGAATTGGCGCGTATAAACTCTTGTATCTTTTTGTAACGACGCTCATTAACTCTAACGCTTATTGCTTTGTCTTTTTCTTCGTATACCATATTTTCTCCTTTATAACTCAATACTGCTCAAATCATCAAACACTAACTTATTCAAGGCAACATTTGAATAATCTCGGTATTTATAGTTTTGTTTGTTTTCGTCTTTCTTGACGTAGCCTTTATATTTTCCAGTAATAATTTCATCATAGTGGTCAAGACACCATTTCCAGTTTAAGTTGTTAAACTCTTTTAAGAATTGTGGTGATTCTTCTATTGCTTTAATTAGCAAGTTGAAGTCTGTGTTTTTTCTGAAAGGTATATCAACATCACATTTCTTATTTGGAAATAATTTTTTAAAATTTGAGAGAGAAGAATTAAACTCTTGCACTTCTACTGTAGTTATGTTTCTCTCTATTGTTTTATTATCAATTTCATTTTGTCTTGTCTCATCTCCCGAATTTTGTTGTACATTTTTTGAATTTTGTATTGCATTTTCGTATTTTTGTAATGCAATTTTATATTTTTGTGTGAAAGAACAACCTTGATAAACGTAGTCCATACAAATATTTTGTTTACGTCTTTCAAGTCCTGCGTTAGCATAATCGTCTTGCATTTTTATTGAGGTCAATATTTCATATTTGTTGAACATATTACCGTCAAGAAGATTATACTCGAAGCACCAGTCCAAAGTTTGCTTAAGGGATTTGTTTGTTATTCCCATTTTACTAGCCAAAAGTTGGAACCTGTTACCCGACACATCGTAATAGAAGCCTGTATCAGAATCAGAGTGCAATATCATTTGAAGATAAGTTATCAAACCTATTGCCTCGAGCTTAAAGTTTCTATTGTTGAATGGTCGATTTGAATATCGATTTATAAACAGTTCTTCACCTTGTGTAAAGTGTACTGGTCGGGAGAAATACTTTAATGAATAATTCATTTGTTTTTCCCCTTTTATTTATCTGCATATCATCTGCAGCTTGTGTATATACAACACCTGGAGATGTGTATATACTTATTGCGCTATGTCACCATGGTGAAACATAGGTTGTTTGTGTTTGTTTCTTTGCTTGCTCTTCATTATCAGAAGTTGCAGTTTTTGTTTCAATTGATTGATTTGTTATTACTGGTTCAACTTCTACACTGTTTAAATCAATTGTTTCTGGAATTCGATTGATATTTGGTTTTTTATTGTTTGAAAATCTTTCCTGTGAGCGATTTTCGTGATTGAAAATGAGTAAATACCCGTCTTCTTCATCGAGTTTTGTTGGCCTATATGACTTTAAAAAGTTATATTTAACCATTAACTGAAGGCCATACTTCACCTCTTCATCAGATAGTTTTTTAAAGTCTGAAGGCACAACGTTAAGTTGATCAATCAATTTAAAGTTATCAGTTTGCAATTCCTTATTTGCTCCGCTTAGCTGAAACACCAGCCCGTTTATTATTTTACGCATATAGCCAACATTTCGCATAAACAGACGCTCTTTTTTCTTGGCAATACGACAAGCTTTCTTTTCTTGCTTACTTGTAAACGGTGCAAATATTCTTTTTTTTAATAACATATTAACCTACCCTTCTTATTTTATTGTTTGTGCTTTCTAATAGGCTCTGCATAAGGTCTTTTAATTCAACGCCAATAACAATTGCCATTGCTCTTGCAACTGCTTGTCTTTTGCACTTTTTTTGACCCTTGCAATAGTCTTCCATACTCTCATGTGAGACTCGGTCTTTTGACTGCTCTCTTATAAGCACATCATTTACCAAGTCTGCGAAATCTCGATATGTTAAACAGTTATTTTCGTAATATTGCATTAGTAAATTTTTTTGCATTTGAAATTTCTCCTTTTTGTAAATTTTGTTTTTTTAGACCTTTGCTGTCCTTTTTTATTGTTTTTTGTGGTTTTTTTGCCACTTTTTAAAGCAAAAATTCTTACGAATTTTTGCAAGCAGTTTTTTATTTTAATAAAATTGCTAAAGCAATTTTTTAATGCGGATTTCTTTATTTTTATAATTGTGTGAAAGCTTAACAACATTTTTCCCGATAATTTCCGCTTTTTTGATTTAATGTATAGGCTAAAGCCTATATCATTTTAAAATCAATTAAAAGCGGAAATTATTATTTCGGGAAAAATATATTGTATTATGCTATTCATCTCTACCTAGCATTTTTTCTAGTTCTTCCTTAGACATGTCTATTGAGACATTATCTGGTTCCAAGAAATCCTCATCTTTGCATGAATATAAGTTCTTAAAAGCCCTATCGTTATATGTAACATCAAGACATGACTTAAACCAATAACGGCCATGCGTTGTTTCTATTTGCTCCTCGCCTTGCTCTTTAGAGCCCGACTTAGAGTAATAGTATTCACGATAACCTACACATGAGATTAATTTGTTTAGCCAAGATATAAAGCGAGCCATTCTCTTTGACGATTTTCTTAGTGAATTCTTAGCCTTGTTTTGTGAGGCTGAACCGTCTTTTGTCATCCCTATTAACCAATAGTAATAATCTACAAATGACATAAAGAATTTTTTAACCGCAATCAAAAATCCTGGCTTTAAAATCCATTTTTGTTTTTTCTCTAAAGTGAGAATACAACCACATCCGGATCTAATAGCGAGAAAAGCGTCACCAAAACGAATATCTGCAAATAGTGCATATGAATCTGTGAAGTGTCTGATCCAGCGACATTGTTCTGCAAGCTTGCTGTTTCTCTTTTTATCTTCACCCCTCACAGAGTTTGGAAACATTGAAGATATTTCATCACCAACCCAAACACTGCGATAAGGCAAAGGTATTGTTTGGAGCATATGCCCTTTTAATAGTGAATGACTTTTTCTTCCTTTAACTTCGATAGTTACAAAACTATGCAAGCAAGGAATATGTGTTTCTTCATACTTTTTGTAAAAGTTGTATGCTCTGATAATTTCGTTGTACTTGTCTTGTTGCTTTTTTGAGAGCAATCTAAAATCCAGATGTCTTATTTGCCAATATTCATAGCGTAACGTTTCCCATTGTTTTTTTGCTAATACGTACCCCATTTGGTTAATGGTTGAGGTTTTGCCGCAACCAGGCACGCCCTGGAGTGCGTTTGAGCGATCTAACAAGTCCGTTAGTTTTGAATAGGTATTTTGGCTTAAGGTTGCATACACTAGCGTTCTAATCCAGTTGATTGTCATTATTACAGTAATTATTGCTAAGGGGATTGAAACAAGAAAAGTTTCAAGTTTAACCCCCATAGCAACAAATACGATTATATCTATAATCCACCAGAATAGCGCGCCGTTGAAGTAATACAACCTACCAAGCAATCTGGTTACATCAAACTTTAGTTTATCCCACCTAAAGTCTTTTAAAAACTTAAACATATTTTGTCCTTATTTATGCCGCTATTTCAAACATATAATCGTATACGATTGTGTAACATCCCGACTCTGTACCTGAACCACAATTTCTGTCCCAGTCAATGTCAAGCGTTATATTATTCCATTCTGCTACTGTCCCTTCATAATATATAGTTGCTAATGCAGAACAACCGTAAAAGGCGGATGAGCCGATTGTTGTAACACCAGTGTGAATTACTACTGATTCTAATGTTTTACAGCCATAAAAAACTTGACTCGTTAACTCAACAACACCAACTGGTATAACAATATTAGTAAACATATTTGTACAGCCAGAAAAAGCAGCTGTACCTATACTAGTTAAGCCAGAAGGCAAAACTAAGCCTGACATCTTATTACAATTGTAAAAAGCATAATCACCTATTGATGTTAATGTTGAAGGCAAACCATTCATTTTAAGTTTTTGACAATTACGGAATGCATAACCATCGATAGTTTCTAAACCTTCATTAAAAACTACTGATTCCAAATTACTACAATATCCAAAAGCAGATGTACCTATATGTTTAATATTACTTGGGAATTCAACTGATAAAAGTATCTTACTTCCTTCAGAAGCAGCACCACCATATAATCTTTCAGGTATGGTATCGCCAATTTTCTCAAGATGTCTAGCAGTTATATGTGCAACATCTTTATCAAATAATACCTGACATAACATGTTATACGACTCATTGTCATACTCTAAAATATCAACACGAGCCTGTAGCGTTGCAACCATTTCTGGACAATCACCGGCATTTTCTTTAAGTTCTGCCAATTCAGCGCTTACTTGTGCAAGCTCGAGTTTTATGTTTTCATGCTCTAATAATATTCTATCTTTTAATTCTTGCAATTCTGTTACTTCAGTGTTTAAATTTGTGTTTTCCACACGTAGTTCATTAATCACAATTGCTGATATACCAAAAACACAAAAAAGCACAAAGAATGCCGTCTTTAATATATTAGTCATAAGCACCTACCTTTTAACAAACTGTAATGCTGATTAATTCGTTTCCAAATTTGTATGTTGCTGTTGGTGTTGGAGTATTTGTTTCATCCTCAACTGGAGTCTCATCTTCGGTTGGATCTTCTGTTGGAGTTTCGTCCTCTGGAGTTTCGTCAGGCAATTCCTCTACAATTTTGTATTCACCCCATTTGAAAATTTGGTCGGTGTTGTCTTTTACACCTGGAATGGTGAGGTATAGTAAACCCCAAGTTAGTATTGCACCACCTACGGCCAATACTGTAAATTTTAAAAATTCTAAAAATTTCATAATTAATTCTTCCTTTTATTTTTTAAATTAACTGTGTTGCCGTGTATCTGTGTTTTTTTTATTTCAACACACCAGTTTGTACTGATGTTATAAAATTGAATGATATGTCTTGCAAATTGTTAGAATTGTCAAATCTTCTTCATATACACTTTGATCAACAAATGTTGCCATATTTTTACTCCTTATGGTTTAATTGGCTTGCCGCCATTGTCTAATGTTGTAACAGCATAATCGCTGTAATATCTTCTGCTATAATCAACGAATGTTCTAAGTTTTACTGTATGTACATCAACATCCATAAAATATTCTAAATAATCAGAACATCTAACAAAGGTTGTAGGATGTTGCAATTCAATTACATGGTCATTAATAACCAACTCACATCCGTCAACTTCTTCTGGATATGTCCAGTTGATTTGATATTCAGTAACCTCAGCAAAAGTTGGTGTTAGCAACAAGACTTTTGCATAATTAGCTGTAAACTCCACATCACCACTAGAGCCTTGTTTTATTACTAAATTTTTAACTGGCTCTGATTGTCCTTCCCATGTCCAGCCGACAAATTCCATATCATCAATTGTTGGATTGTTTAAAGTAAAATCTACTGTAAACAAATTGTATTTTGTTGGATTTTCTTTTTCTAATGTACCACCGTTGAGATTGTAGGTTATGGTGTAATAATCCTTGAATTCTTCTGGAATTTCTGTATAAGTTGCATTTGTTGGCTCTCCGGTTACTTCACTTTTTGCCATTATGTATTCAATAACGAATGGTGCTGTATATATACCAGAAATCAATATGCCAAACATTAACAATACAAAAACAAATTTTCCTATTATTTCATACTTTCCCATATTAAACCTCCTTGTGATTCATCAGCTGAGCCAATAGATCCAAACATTGATTGTGTATGTACTTTTGCTCCAGTGTTGTATTTGTAAATTTTAAAGGCAAAAAAGCGTTTGTCATAACCAAAGGCTGAATTTGCATAATCAAATTTACCAGTTGCTGAATTGTATTTATAGAAATTAAAAACATCGTTAAACTCTAAGTTTAAATCTGTAAATATACCTTCAGTTTTACCATCCTTTGTTATTGCAGATTTTGCAGCTTCAAATACTTGATACATAAAATATTTATAATTAGATGTATACACATCATAACTTGAAACCCAAAGGAATTGACTTACTTTTTCTTTATATTCAAATTTAAAATCGTAAGCATATGGAACCTTGTCAATATTACAAACATATGCAGGCCATTTGCTTGCGTCATTCTCTGGTATTGATTGTGAAGCCTTATATGCAATTCCATCTGTTTGATTAAAGAATGTTGGAGATTTGTTATAAGCAATATCAAATGAATAATATGCAGTCGAGCTTGTAAAATTTGAATCCATTTTAATTGACGGCATAAGTACCATTGATGAAGGATTAACTACTTGTATCCCATAACTTGTCATACCTTTAAAATCTTTGTCGGTATACGAATTAATTTTCAATTCAAACAACTCTTCTCCGGAATTATCCTTGTTTGCATAATAGTTAACTACAAAGTTATAGAAAATGTCTTTGTCATTTTCAAGATCTTCTTCTGTTGCAAAATGGTTACCTGTAACAAATTGCGTACTGAGTGTAAAATGCTTATCTAAGTTCTTTTTGATATAAAAATAGCCAATATCAAAACCTATGCAAACAATACAAGCAATAACAATTACCACTTTAAAAAATTTACTCAAAAATTTCCTTCCTTTTAAGGCTGTAAAAATTTATCGCATTAGTATTAGTGAAAATTTAACATATATCACCCCCTTTTATTGTCAACATCTTTTTCAAGATGTTTGACGTATCAAAAAAGCCTTCACGTTGTGATTCTATGTTGCAAATGTATTTTTGCAACATATGACAATCAACCAGTGCGTAAGGCTTTTGATTTTGTTTTTCTATTGAGTTGTCTATATATGAGTAAGCGACCGTCATTATCAACTCCTATTTGATTTTGTAATACGACTTTTCTTTCATCTTTTTTTTGCTGTTTCTTTTTCATAATGTTTCCACCCTTCAAGAATCGAACTTGAATTATCACCTTTAGGTGTATATACTCCAGCTTGTTTTCTGGAGTATTAAAAGAGGATTCAGCTCGCAACGGAGCAATGGAGTCGCCCGCTGGCGCGACCAGCAATTTGCAACAACTCCCACAGCCAAAGAGTTTCGCTAAGGCGACACGTCAAGCCGGGTGCAGGATTCGAACCCGCAGTTATTAATCAAGGAGGGGGTGCTGAAAAACTGACACCTTAAAAATTAATAACCAATACCAATACCCAGCATAAAGGGGCTTTGCTAAGCCCAATCAGTTTTGGCAATCACAATAATCTTTTTCTTTAGAAAATATCTCATGATAACAATCTTCACAATAAAAGAGTTGTTTATATTCACCCGCAACTCGTTCTACAACTGTCACTGTATTTTCTTCATCACATATTTGCCTGCAACAGATACATCTATAATATGATTTCATCATTATTCCTCCTTGTTTTTCTTTTTTCATTAGCCAACAAATAACAGTGCATTGGCAGTAAAGTTATTTGTTTAATAATCTATTAAAATAAGAGTGTTTGAATTTAAAATCTAAAATTTTACCAATTGAAAAAAAATTTAGTTTTTTGTTTCAGATGTTTATAATTTGTGTTTTACCCTTGCCAATGCTCAAGGATTGGTAGTGGATAGTATCTTTCCACCATCTTTTGTTTGTAGGTTTATAGAGTCAACCCCGATTCCTTAAAATCTTGATATGCCTTCATAAAACAAATTTTTGCAATACCTGGCGCTGTATAGTCATAATCGAATGCTTTACAAAATTCTATAAACTCATCTCTTTCTACTATTGACATACTGCCTCCTTTCTTTTTGTTGTATCTCTATCTGCACGATAAACAACCAAATTTCCATTTTGTGTAATTTTGTATGGTTTCTCGTGATTTTCCGGAATAAAATCAAACAACTCATCTTGCAGAAACATAACCAGATTTTTGTCTTGCTTTGATTTGCTCCACCAAACAAAACCCAACTTCTGCTCGTAGTGTCTAATTGGAACATCAACAAATGCAGTTAAAAAGTCACTATCTTTACACAAAAACCTGTAACCTTTTTTATAAAGATTTTTTAAAACTAAAACTTCACCCTCTCTTAATTTCATAATTCACCCCCAAGAAAGCATTCTCTAGGAACTATATTTTCCCCAGTATAGCTAACAATAAAGTCAAACTTATCTGGACAAAACTTTATACAAGACGATTCACTCAAATACATTCGCGGTTTACCCCTTGAATCGTTTATGTAAGAATAAGTGCCGTCTCGATTGCGCTTTACCGGTGTGTAAATTCTTTTCACCATTTTCATATTATCCCCCTTTTTTATATATACAATATGTATATGTTCGAGATTATGTTAATATACATTTTGAACATTTGTCAACTGTTTTTTCAAAAAAACATATACAAATTGAATATTTTTATGCAAAATAGTTAATAAAGGGGGGCATATGAAATTAAAAGAGGCAAGAGAGCAACAAAACCTAACACAAAGTGAACTTGCAAAATTATTGAATATTGATACACAAAGATATCAAAACTATGAGCTGGGAAAAAGAAAACCAACTCCAGAAATGCTAAAAACAATAGCAAATTGTCTTCGCGTTTCTGTTGATTATTTGTTAGATAACGAAAAAAATTTTGCAAACTCGTTTGGTTTTTTATCAGACAAACAGAAAGCAATTGTTGAAAAAATTAAACAACTTGCGCCTGATGAACTTCAACGTGTTGAAGATTTTATCGCAGGAATTACCGGCGAGCCATTTAAACTAAAGAAGGAGATTTAAAATTTGTATAACTATATTACTGAAGAAGATTTAAAAAATTTTAAATCAATTACAAGAAGGGATCACTGAATATCTAACCATATCTCAACAGCGTTTTTTAGACTGGGTAGATGGTAGAATAAAAAAAAATGAGATTGATATAAAAAACAATCTCAATGTTATTGTGTTTAACAATGAAGGCATTTCAAATTCAAATATTAAAGGAGAATCAGAAATGCCAACTATAAGATTTAGAAAAGACAACAGATATGAACTAAGGTTTTACGTAAACGGTATACAATATTCAGTTTACGATAAAGATAAAACAAAACTACAAAAGAAATATAAAAACAAACTTGCTGAAGTTAAGAAATTAAAAAAAGAAATTTTACCAAGCAAGTATAACCTTAATGAATGGTCAAAGGTATGGATTGAAACATATAAAAAACCATTTGTAACACAAGGCTCAATTGAAAACATATACGTTTACTTCAACAAACATATACTTCCAAACTTTGGAAGTTTAAAACTAAAAAATATAACAGCAGAGTCATTACAACAATATTTCAACAAAATAGAAAAATCTCGAACTAAAGAATTAATCATGTTATATTTTAGTGCTTGTTTAGAAAAGGCAAAGAAACTTGACTATATAACAAAAAACCCATTTGATTGATTGTTAAAGATAAAAAGATAAAAAATGTGCGCCCAGCATTTAATATTTTTGAACAAGAAAAAATATTAAACCACATAAAAAGCAAAGACTGTGATTTTTACAAAATAATCTTATTTTATTTATCAACCGGAGTAAGAAGAAGTGAAGCTCTTACAATAACACCAAATGATTTCGATGGGCTAAAGTTGCACATTAACGGCACAAAGACAATCAAAGCCGATAGAAATATAACAATCACTGAAGACCTCAAAAAAGTTATATACAACGAAAACAAATATATTTTTAATTACAAAGAAAATTTTGTAACAAAAAAATTTAAAACATACATTAATGAAATTGGACTAAGCGGAACGCTCCACTCATTAAGACACAGTTATGCAACAAATCAATACTACTTAGGGACACCGGCAAAAGAAGTACAAATTTTAATGGGCCACAGTGAAATAAACATAACGCTAGACGTATACACAAATATAGAAATAGCTCAAAACAAAAATGAAATAATTGACAAGATTAAGCAAGTATATAATAAATATTATATACAATTGCAAAGTTGACCCTTGTTTTGACCCTTATTTTTATATTAAAAACAGCTATTATTAAACAAAAACAAAAAAAATAAAGAGAACTCTCATTCCCTTTATTTTAAAGCAATTGCTTTGGCTGGGGTGGCAAGATTCGAACTTACGCATGTCAGAGTCAAAGTCTGATGCCTTACCGCTTGGCTACACCCCAAAATTAAATACTTAAATAATATATATCAAAAAAAACAATTTGTAAAGCATTTTTTTTAAAATTATTTAAAATTATTATTTTATAAAAAATTCACAGCGGTCAAACATACCTTCAGTCGGCTAATCGCCGACAGCTTCTCGCTATATCAGTAGGGGAAGCCTTATCTAAACATTACCCATAAAAAAAGACAAACTTTGTGAAAAAAAGTTTGTCTTTAATGTATAACAAACCCAACCATATTATTATATGGCTGAGTTTGTTATTTAATTTTTTAATGCTATATTCTTAAAATTGATTTGTTTGGATATAGCCAACAAGGTCTTCTACAGTTACAAAATTAGCAAGTTCATAATCTGGAATTCTAATATTAAAGTGATCTTCAATGTTAGAAACCATAGAAATAAGACCAAAAGAATCAAGGCCCATATCGCCACCAAGGCTCATGTGAGCGTCAAAATTGTCGTCTAATTCAATGTAATCACTAATGATGTCTTTTAAATCACCAATAATTTTTTCCTTTGCCATTTTTTACCTCCTAAATAATCATACCTTTATCTTTAGTGTGTCTTGTTGCAGCTTGTTCTCTTTTGATTTTTCTTGTAGAAGTTTTTTCATATTCGCTATCAACAAAATCAACATATGCAATACGTTTATAAACTGGCAATGTTTTGTTTATTGCCAAGATGTCGGCTTTGATTTTTGCTTGATCGATGTTTTGTTCTGGATCTAAATAAACGCCCATACACAAAACAGTTCTTGTTTCTTTATCAAATTTGACATCTCCTTGGTATACCACAAGTTCCTTAATGTAGTCAAGAGTATTTTCGAATTCTCTTTCTACTTCTTCTGGATAAACATTTTTTCCATTTTCTAAAACAATGGTGTTTTTCTTTCTGCCAGCCAAGAAAATTCTTCCTTTTTTGTCTATGCTAGCATAGTCGCCAGTATAGAAGAATCCGTCCTCTGCAAAAACTTTTGCGGTTGTTTCTGGATCTTTGTAATAACCTTTTGCGATGCTTGGACCTT
>SVIU01000018.1 GCA_015069335.1 Clostridiales bacterium | reverse complement strand
TAAAAATTCCTTTATTTTCAAGCAGTCAAACACCCCTACCGTCAGCCATACGGCTGCCACCTCCCCCTTAAGGTAGGGGGAGGCTTTTCTAAAAAATGCCAAAAGAAAAAGACAAACTAGGTAAAAACCATAGTTTGTCTTCAGTCTGAAAATACGAGAATTTTGTTCTCGTATTTTTTTGATTTATTTTCTATTCTTACTCCATCACAAACTCGCCAACTTCAACAAAGTCGCCGTCTTGAACAATTAGGTTTTGTATGCTCATAACTGCTTTAATATCGTAATCGCAAGCGTTTACAAAAGTGGCGTACTTTGTGCCTACTTTTACTTCTTTAATTATTGTTTTTAATGAAACTTTGTTTTCGGACTTGCTTTGACGAACGCGTGAAACAATGTTTATAACTTCATCACCCATTGGCAAAATATTTTCTTCGCATTCAACTGGAATTTTTTCAATTTGCAATTTGTGAATAGAAACTTCGCCAACATGACCTGCAAAAGTATTTTGATAAATTTCTTCGGTTACGTGTGGCATATAAATTGCAAACATTTTAAGCATGCCAAGTAGTGCATTATAGCAAACATATTGCGCTGACTCTTTGGCTTGCTCGCCATAAATTTCTGGCTTGTAGAGTCTGTTTTTTACAAGTTCTACATAGTTGTCGCAGAAATTCCAGAAGAAGCTTTCTAACTCGCCCATTGCAAGACCGACTTCATATTTTTCAAAATATCTAACAAAATTATCTTGCATTGCATTAAATTTGGCTAAGAGCCATTTGTCCATTGGCAAAAGTTCAACTGTTTTTGGAGTGTAACCTTCAACAAACTGCCATACAAATTTGCTTGCGTTGTATAATTTGTTTAAAAGTTTTTGGCCGTTTTTAAATTGTTCATCACCAAAAATTATATCTCTGCCAAGGCTACCGGTTGCCGTCCAATAACGTGTTACGTCAGCACCAAAGTCGTTTAAAAGTTGCAATGGATCTGCCTTTGCATTACCCTTGCTCTTGGAAATTTTTTCGCCTTGACCAGCCATAACAAAGCCTGAAATCATAACATTTTCCCAAGGCTTCATTTGGCTATGATAAAAACCTTTAACAATTGTGTAAAAATCCCATGTTCTAATAATGTCGTGAGCGTTTGGTCTAAGGCTCATTGGCATTAAGCGTTTGTACATTTCGTCATCAACTTGCCACTTGCAGTTTATTTGTGGAGTAACCGAGCTTGTTGCCCAAGTGTCCAAAATGTCTGTTTCTGGTGTAAAGTTATTGCCGCCACACTTTGGACAAGCATGTTTTGGCATTGAAGAAAGTGGATTAACCGGCAAATCTTCTTCGGTTGCAACAATAATTTCTCCACAATCAGCGCAGTACCAAACAGGGAAAGGAATACCAAAATATTTTTGACGACTTATGCACCAGTCCATCATCAAGTTTTCTACCCAGTCATTGTATCTTGCTTGCATAAATGAAGGGTACCAAGTTATTTCATCACCTTTTTTACGCCACTCTTCTTTGTTTTCTAGGGTTTTAATAAACCATTGTTTTTTAAGGTTTATTTCCATTTCTGTTCCACATCTTTCGTGCACAGAAACTTGGTGAACAAGAGCGTCTTGCTTTATTAATAAGTCTTGCTCTTTTAAATCTTCAATTATTTGCACCCTTGCTTCTTTGCATTTTAAGCCTGCATATTTGCCTGCTCTTTCGGTCATTCTGCCGGCGTCATCAATGGCAACCTTATATTCCAAATTATATTTTTTGAACCATTGAGTGTCGGTTTGGTCACCAAAAGTACAGCACATAACAGCACCAGTGCCTTTTTCCATATCGGCTTTGTCGTCAGTCATAATTGGCACATAAAAGTCATAAAGTGGAACTTTTACATTTTTGCCAACTAGGTGAGCATATCTTGTGTCGTTAGGGTTTACAAACACACAATCGCAAGCACACAAAAATTCTGGTCTTGTGGTTGCAATTTCTAAATATTCGCTACTGCCTTCAACAAAAAATTTTAAGTGATTGAAAGTTGTTTCAATCTCTTTTGTTTCCAGCTCGCTTTGAGCAATGGCAGTGCGACATTTTGTGCACCATAGTGCTGGCGCTTCGGCATAATATACTTTGTTCTTTTTGTATAAGTCTAAGAAAGAAAGCTGGCTTGTGCGTTGAACATCTGGGCTAACTGTGTGATATCTTAAACTCCAGTCGGCACTATTGCCCACACTAATAAATAGGTTTTTAAACTCCTCGATATACTTTTCTACAACTTCCATACAAGTTTTTGTAAACTCTTCTCTTGGCATTGAATATGCTTTTACGCCACGCTCTTTTTCAACCAAAAGTTCGGTTGGAAGGCCGTTGTCGTCAAAACCAAAAGGATAAAAAACATTGTAGCCTCTCATTCTTTTATATCTTGCAACAAACTCCGCTTGGCTATAACTAAAAATATGGCCAATATGAATTTTTCCACTTACTGTTGGAGGTGGAGTGTCAATTGAATATATTGGTTTAACCTTGTCATTTTTGTCAAAGGCATAAACACCCTTTTCTTGCCAATAGGCTTGCCAATGTTTTTCTTTATTTTTGTAATCATATTTGTTTTCTAACATAATTTTCTCCTTTATGGTGGTTGCTTTAGCACGCAATTGTAATTTTTTAATGAATAATGAATAGTGAATAAAGAATAATGATGGACGGCTTACGCCGGATTATAATATTAAAAATACAGTTAAAATAATTGATGTAAATTTAAATTTTACTTTATAATCAATAAAAAAGTAGCACACACATTATGCCACTTTTAATTTGCGATATTTAAAATGGCACATAAATAAACTGTGCAAGATAACTCACACTAAAATTTATTCACGACCACCACATATATTTTTTTCATAGCTTTAATATATCATATCCTTTTTTATTCGTCAAACAATTTAGGCTATTTTAAAGTTCATAAACTTTTTGCTTTTAAAATTTCCTTATATTTGTTCTTTTAAGTTTATTTCTTTTTCAAAAACATTCCATGGTGCTTTTGCAATTGGTGGCATACATTTAAACTTCATTGTCTTTTTTGTGGTTGGATGTTCAAACGAAAGTTCATATGCCCAAAGTGCCATATTGTGACCTTTTGCAAGCACATCTCCGCCATATTTGCTATCGCCAAAAACGGGAGTGCCAATTTGTGACATTTGAACCCTAATTTGATGACTTCTGCCAGTTAAAATTTGCACTTCTAACAAACTCACCTTGTCTACTGTTTTTACTGTGTTATACTCCAAAATTGCTTGTTTGGCACCATCTTCGCCCCTTGGAACAACTGTTACAATATTGGTTTTTTCGTCCTTTTTTAAAAAGTGTTCAAGGCGAGAGGCTTTGTATCTTGGGGCACCAACAACCACGGTTAAATATTTTTTAACAAACTTTTTATTTTTCATTTGCTCGGTTAATCTGCTTGCCGCCTTGCTGGTTTTTGCAAAAACCATTACCCCACCGGTTGGGCGGTCGAGCCTATGCACAAGACCAAGAAAAACATTGCCCGGCTTTTCATATTTAACCTTAATGTATTCTTTAACCATATCAAAAATTGAGGTGTCTTTGGTTTCGTCACCTTGGCTTAAAACATTTTGAGGTTTAAGCACAACAATAATATGATTATCCTCGTAAATAACTTTTAGTTCTTCCATTTTTTTCTCCATTAATTTTTCCAAACTTTTATTCCGCTCGCGCCACATGGAAGCAGGATATCTGCCTCTTCGGTTTTTAAACCAACTTCGTAGGCGTCTGTTTCGCCACCTTCAAATATTGAATTTAATAAATTTCTAAGCACCATTGGCTGCAAACCTGTAGTATAAGAATTAATAAGCACAAACAATGGCTTGTCAGAAAGCACGTTTTTGCAAAGTTCCACAAAATCGTATAGGTTGTCTTCTATTTTCCACATTTCGCCACTTGGACCACGACCATAACTTGGTGGATCCATTATGATTGCGTCATAAAATTTGCCACGCTTGATTTCTCTTTCTACAAACTTTTTGCAGTCGTCAACAATATATCTTATTGGCTTATCTTGCAAACCAGAAAGTTTGATGTTTTGCTTACATCTGTCTACCATACCTTTTGAGGCGTCAACGTGAGTTACTTCTGCACCTGCATAAGTGCAGGCAACTGTTGCCCCACCTGTATAGCCAAACAAATTTAATACTTTTATAGGTCTATTTGCTTTTTTAATAAGGTCAATCATATAGTCCCAATTGACTGCTTGTTCTGGAAACAAACCAGTGTGTTTAAAGCCCATTGGCTTAACCAAAAACTTTAAATTTTTGTAAGAAACTTGCCACTCGCTTGGCATTGGTTTAAGGTTGTCCCAATGGCCACCGCCAGTGCTTTCACGAATATAATGTGCATTTAGGTTTGGCTCTTTGCAAAGTTTGCGTTTTGAATGCCAAATAACTTGTGGGTCTGGCCTAAGAAGTTTGACATTGCCCCAAACTTCCAACTTTTCACCATCACCAGTTGCAAGAACTTTGTAATCTTGCCAATCACTGCTAATTTTCATTGCGACTCCTTTTTTAATACTATATCTTATTAATATCACAAAATTAAGAATAAAGCAATATTCTTTTGCGTTAAAATTTATCATTTTTTATTATAAACAAGTTCAAATTTTCATTAACACATAAAAAATGCACCAAACGTTGTCGTTTGAGTGCATTTTAAATATTAAAATTATTCAGCTTGGTTTAAAGTTCCGTCAACATAGTATACGCAATCTGTTTTTGTTACTGTAGCTCCACTTTCAACAACTGCACAGAAGTAGTCAGTTGAATCTGTATTGCTTTGTAATGTTACATTTGTTGTAGCATTGCCAACTTGACAGTCTTCAATAACCACCTCACGATTTTTTGTTACATAACCAACAATTCCGCCAGCAGCCGCTTTTTTGCTTGGTATATTACATGTTGAAGAAATATCTCCCAAGTTGGTGCAATCAGAAACTGTTAATGATGAGGCATTTGATAAAGATCCCACAATTCCACCGATTTTACTATGTAATCCACTATTGGTTGAGTCTGTGCATGTGATTTTGCCTACAAGGTCTCCCTTATTTGTACAATTGCTAACAACATACACCAAACCTTCGTGTGCAGAAGTTAATATTCCACCAACATTGTTTTGTTTGAGCGCAGGAGTTTCTGCGTAAATATCGCCTTCGTTAACACAATTGTCAATAGTAACCATTTGTGGATATGCAGTTGAAGAAACATCATTGTTTCTCATAACATAGCCAGCGATACCAGCAGCATGAGCTTCACTTGTTGATGAGATTAATGTAATGTCGGCTTTATTTGTACAATCTTCTACATTTAAAATTCCATATGTTTTTACAGTACCAACAATACCAGTTGCTCTTTGGTCTGCACCAGTGATTGTAATATTGTTTGTACAGTTCTTGATTTCTACTTTGTCGGTTGTTTCCCAGCCAATTGCTTCAAAAACAACACCAGAAACTCTTTGTCCAACAAGTGTACCAGCAGTTGTGATACCCTCAACCAAAGCGTTGCCTTCTTGTGCAATAACACGAGCAACAACAGCACCTGTTATTTGGCAAGCAGTGTCAATGTCTACACCTGTTAATTTGAAGTTTTTGATGGTTGCATTTTTTACGCAGCCAAACAAACCTGACATATTTTCTGCGGTTGCGGTTTCATTTTCAATTGTTAAATTTGCAATGGTAAAATTGCCACCATTAAATGTTCCCATAAATGGATTTTCTGCAGTTCCAATTGGTGCCCAATTTTCGCCAGCTAGATCAATATCTTCAATTAATGTTATTTCTTTTTGTGCAAATGTATTTCCTTCATTTACAGCATTACGGAAAGCCACTAAATCTGCTTTTGAAGAAACAAAGTATCCCTCGTTTTCGCATGTTGGACATTTTCCAGATGCATCAAAAGTGTGGTATGCAAGATCTGCTTTTTCGCCACAATCACACTCGTGCCAGTGTTGTGTGCTATCATAAGACCATTCTGCTGAATACTCATGTTTGTGTCCACAAGCAGCAAAGGTAACGCCTGCAAAAGCAACAAGCAATAGCACTAATAAAACTTTAAGTTTTTTCATATTTTATCCCTCCTATATTTAATTGCTATGTTAATTTTATACATATTTTTTTTATAAAGTCAAATTTTTATGCATAAAAATACATTTTTTTAAATTTTTATAAACCAATAATATAAAATACCATTGCAATCTCTTACGAGATTATGCACTTTGCTTTGCAAAGTTCACTTTTGCTGTTCGCAAAAGCAATGGTTTTTGGTACGGGCGGAAACCCTGCCAAATGCTTCGCTTTGCTCGCGCTTGGCGATTTTTCCTACTACATAAAATACCTAAGCAATCTCTTACGAGATTATGCACTTTGCTTTGCAAAGTTCACTTTTGCTGTTCGCAAAAGCAATGGTTTTTGGTACGGGCGGAAACCCTGCCAAATGCTTCGCTTTGCTCGCGCTTGGCGATTTTTCCTACTACATAAAATACCTAAGCAATCTCTTACGAGATTATGCACTTTGCTTTGCAAAGTTCACTTTTGCTATTCGCAAAAGCAATGGTTTTTGGTACGGGCGGAAACCCTGCCAAATGCTTCGCTTTGCTCGCGCTTGGCGATTTTTCCTACTACATAAAATACTTAAGCAATCTCTTGCGAGATTATGCACTTTGCTTTGCAAAGTTCACTTTTGCTGTTCGCAAAAGCAATGGCTTTTGGTACGGGCAGAAATCCTGCCAAATGCTTCGCTTTGCTCGCGCTTGGCGATTTTTTCCTACTACATAAAAAAAACAAGCAACGCATTTTTGCTTTGCTTGTTAAATAAATATTTTTACAGTTATCTCGAAAGGCCATCTTGGGCACAACTCTGAATGCCTTTGCGTAAAATTGTTTCACTTCTAAGTTTGTAAACAGCATCGATAAACTTGCCCTTTTTAACCACATCTGCCTTTTTATCTTCTGGCATACTTTCAATAAATGTCTTTATTGCTTGACTAAATTTTTCGTCATCGCTCAAACCATCAACGCTTAGGCCGGTTATTTTATAGCCAGTTGTTGTGCATTCTGTTCTTGATAAAAAATATATAAAACTTTTGTAGGTTTTGCATGGTCTATACAAATCTTCTAAAAATAATGTAGAAGTTGTATCATATGGCAACGACAACATGTTTCTTAATTGAAAATTTTTTGATGCGTGAAAATATATTTCTCCGCCCAAAATTTGAATTTTGTCAAATAAAGGTTTTTTCATAATACTCTCCTATTTATTACTTTATAATTAAAATATATCATAGATATTTAATTTTTGCAATACAAAATTTGCAAAAATTGCATTTTTATGAATTTAACAACTTTTTATGTAAAAATTAAGACGACTACTAAAAATAAATCTTGCTAAATATTGACATTATAAAAAACTTCTATTAAAATTTAGTCAATATGATTAAAATCTATGATATTAAGAATGTATGATTCGAATGTAAAACATAAAGGAGTTACTAAAATGAAAAACTCTATAAGGATTGGCGTTGATATTGATGATTGTATGTGTAATACTTTAGAAATGGACTTTTGCTGTGCGTACTATAAGTATAAAAAATTAAATAAGTTACACGATGATATAGATAAGACATATTTTGATGTTACTAAAAGTTTTAACATAGAAAACGGCGACCAATTTTTTATAAAAGAAAAGCAATACATTATGAAACATAATGATTGCATGTATCCTAAAGTGTTTGTTGCTGAGGTTTTGAAAAAACTTATTAAAAAAGGTTTTGAAATAGTTATAATAACTTCTAGAGCAGACAAGTTTTGGAATGGGAATTCTAAACGTTTCGCAAAAAAATGGTTAAGGAAATATAAAATTCCTTATAATAAAATTTATACTGATGTTGTTGATAAATCTCAAGTTTGTCTACAAGAAAAAATAGACTTAATGATTGAGGATAATCATCACAATGTTATCAATATTAACAACACTGGCATTAAGTCCATTTTGTTAAAAACCACTTACAATAAAAACTATGCTAACAGTTTGAATATTTTTGCCGAAAATTGGTTGGATGTATATTCAATACTTGCAAAAATTTATAATTTTAACGGCAATGATATCATTAATCTTTAATATAAAATATCGGAAGTAGTGCTAACGCACTTTGTGCTTGCATTGCAATCACGCTCGCCGAGCTCGCACTTCCTCATTTTGAATAAACATCAGTTTTGCTTGCAAATGCCTACGGCGCTTGCAGACAAAACTTCCGATAATATGAATTCCCATTTCCAAAAAGGCAGGCAATATTTAATCACAAAAACAAAATATTAAATTTTAGTTCTTTGAGGTTGTAGTCAACATTCTTGCATATGCTAAAAAACAAGCAACGAAGTTGAGCCCGCACTTATGAAAGGTAACGGCAAACCTGTTGGAGGGATTGAGCCGGTTAACACGAGTTATTGTATTATAACCCAACAACAGTGTTGGGTTGTTACTGCGTCGAATCTGCGAAAATCTGCAAATAAATTTGTGTTTTCTCCCCTTCTCCTTGTAATAAATTTTTACAAGAAAAAAGAGCATATCTATTGCTCTATTTTTCTAAATATTCCTCTGCTATTTGATAATAATCAATTTTAGGTTGTTGTTTTCCGTATATACTTTCATAACCCTCTCTAACTTCTTTTATTATTGATCCTATTTGGCCGTGATAGCCCTCCGTTTGTTCCATATGAACCAATGTAAACAATCTATCATGCACTGCTTTACCCAAAATCATATTTTGTTCAGTTTGTAATTCGTCTAGAACTCTTAGACTTTGAATCAAAAATTTATCATACATTGCTCTCAGCACCCAAATTTCACCAGCCAAAAAAGGAGTTGTTGATTGAGTTTTTAATTTAACAGACACTTGTTCGTTATCAATATATTTTCTCTCATAATCTTCGATGTTTCTCAAGATTGAGTTAATATTTAAATAATTGTGAATACCTCTTTCGCTATCTGTATAAAACCCATGATTATAACAAATAAATGCTCTACTAAACCACATTTCGCCTTCTATCAAATTTTGATATTTAACTTTTACTGCTTTTATTCTGTCATAATCTTTGCTTATAATTGCATCATCCAACTCCGCTCTTAAATCCCAAAGTTCATTTAATGTAAAATTTTTCATATCTGCTCCTACTATATTTGTAGTATAACACGAAAGAGAAAATTTTTCAATACTTAATTACTAAATTTTACTTTTTTCTACTCTGTCTATCCACATTCAAAACAACCCCTATCACACTCATGAAAACAAGCAACGAAGTGGAACCAGCACTAATGAACGGCAACGGCAAACCTGTTGGCGGGATTGAGCCTGTTAACATCAGTTATTGTATTATAAAATTTATTGAAACTTTTCTCTAGTATGCATTTCTTTTATTTCAATAAATTTTGGAGAATTAACAATTTCTATTTCGTCTTCATTTAAAGGTTGAACCTTTATAATTTGATTAAATTGTTGTTGCTTTTCTGGAGATAATTCACCAGAAATATCTTCATACTCCCTTGCAAACAATTTATTATTTTGAAATATATTAGCATAAACAACCAAGTTACTAGCAGTCATTAATTCTCCATCACCAGTGTAGGTAATTTCATTTGGATTAATATCTTTTCCTTCAACACCCAATTTAATTATTCTATAAATATTTTTATCTTCTAATCCTTTACCTTTAAAATGTTTGCAAAGCATCCCTATTTGATAAATCACAAACCTCTCCTTTAATTTTTAATTGCCTAATTATAACACAAAAATAAAAAAATGTATACACATTGATTTCAATTTGTATACACTTTCATAAAAAAATTAAATTTTACTCTTTCGAGATTGCCTATCTACATTGAGCACCACACCGATTGCACTACAAAAGAATTTTTTCAAAATTCTTGCGCTTCGCTAAAAAACAAGGAGCGAAGTTGAGCCCGCACTTATGAACGGCAACGGCAAGCCCTGTTGGAGGGATTGCTCTCTTAACACGAGTTATTGTATTATAAATTTTGCAATAAAAAAGAGCAAACTTATTGCTCTATTTTTCTAAAAATTCATCGACTAAACTATCATAATCCACGTTTACCTTATTATCCCCATACAAACATTTATAACCTTTTTGTATTTCACTCTCGATTAAAGATAATTCGTCTAATTCTACCTCTGTTGCTCTATCCATTAATGTTTCTATTTTTTCAATTATTGCCTTTCCTAAAATCATGTTTTCTTGTATCGTTTGAGTATCTTTACATGTTGAACCGCGTAACATAAATTTGTCAAACATAGCACGAAGTATCCAAACATCTTCGGCTAAACTCGATGGCTTTTTAAATTTGATTGAAATATCTTCTCCATATAAATATTTTTTCTCAAAATCTTCAATATTGCTTAAAATATACCTTTTTCTCTTGTTATTATCAATATTTTCTGCTTGATAAGTTGGAAACATAAAGTGCCAATAGGGAGAGAATATATGATTGTAAGACAAATCATTGTCAAGCAAACTTTTGTATTGGTCTTTAACACCTTGTATTAGTTTATAATCTTTACTACAAATTATATTATCCAACTTACCTCTTAAATCCCAAATATTTTTTAATGTAATTTGTGACATACAACCTCCTCTAATTGCTTGGAGTATAACATATATCATATCTAATTGCAATACTTAATTACAAATTTTATCTTTATTACTCTGTCTATCTACATTGAGAACAACCCGATAGCACTACAAAAGAATTTTTGCAAAATTCTTGCGCTTCGCTAAAAAACAAGGAGCGAAGTTGAGCCGGCAGAGATAAATGGAAGCGGAAGTCCTGTTGGTGGAATTGAGCCTATTAACATCAGTTATTGCATTATAAATATTTTTCAACAAAAAAGAGCAAATTTATTGCTCTTTTTGATTAACAATATTTTCAATTTCTTCTCTTTTTTTCTTTTCTAAATCCAAAAATTTTAAAGCCTTAGAAAGTGCCGTATATCGATATGTAGTTTTTAATTGTTCTGTTGTTAGATGATTGAATGGTATTTGACATTCAGCATCTATAAATAATGAATAGAAATATGGCTTTTTAATTGGCTCGTTAATTTTAGTATCAATCAATCCCTTTGTTATTCCATCAAAAACTTCATAATTCCCATCACTAAACATAACCGTTATTGCACATCTATATTCACATTCCCTATTGGTTTGCTCTAACATATTATTAAGCATTTTTATTATGACATAATGTTTTGGTAAATCTGGATTTTGTTTTAATTCAGCATCTGCATATCTTGCAGTATAAATTCCAGGTTCTCCATTTAAAGCATCAACAAATAGTCCAGCGTCATCAGTGATAATTGGATATGTTATATTGTTTTCTTTACAAAAGTCCAAAACTGCATTTGCTTTTATTAATGAGTTTTCATAAATAGAGTTTCCATTTTCTTCTATTTCTCCTCTATCCCAACCTATATCTGCCAATGATAAAACTTGTAAATCTAAATTATTTTCAAAAATAATATTATTTAAATCTTCTAACTTTCTATTATTGGTAGTTGCAAAAATAACTTTCATATTTTTCTCCTATGCTTGCATTATAACACAAAACCAAAAAAATGTATACATTTTGAAAATAATTTGTATACACTTTTCAAAAAATTAAATTTTGCTTTTCTTGCTCTGCCTATCAACATTCAAAACAACGCCTACCGCACTCATAAAGACCAGCAAACTTGTGCTTCCGGCTGAGATGAACGGAAGCGGTAAACCTGTAGGCGGGATTGAACCTGTTACAACAGCAATGTTGATGGCAACTTGGATGGCAATAAGTGAGGCTATGCCGGCGGAAAGGAGTGCGCCAAAACGGTTGCCTGCTCTTAATGCAATTTTTATTAAGCAAATCACAAGTGCAACAAAAACGCCAATAATAATCAGCGAGCCAAAAAGCCCGAGTTCTTCACCAATTATTGCAAAAATAAAGTCCGATTCACTAAACGGCAAAAACAAATATTTTTGACGGCTATTAAAAAGCCCTACCCCAAAAAGGCCACCGTTGCCTAGGGCATAAAGTGATTGAATAAGTTGGAAGCCCTCGCCTTTTGGATTTGCCCAAGGATCAATAAAAGCCATAAGCCGTTTAACCCTATATGGCTCAATCAAAATTAATGTTGGAACAAGAGCGACTGCCGGAACACTCATAAGCAAAAAGTGTTTTTTAGAAATACCACCTATTATCAACATTGTTATAAGGGTAAGACCTATACACATTGTTACACTCATATTTGGCTCTAAAATAACAAGCAAACATAGCACGCCACCAACAGCAAGCGGCGGAAGTAGGCTTGCAAATTTTTTAATTGACTTGCTTTTTTCACTTAAATAACTTGCACAAAATAACACAAGAGCAAATTTAGCAAACTCGCTTGGCTGAAATGAAAATCCAAAGAATTTAATCCACCTTCTTGCCCCATATTTTTCAAAACCCACGCCCGGCACAAAAACCAAAGCAAGCGAAATTATTGAAAATATTAGCAATGCCCATTTTAATTTTTTGAGTTTGTGATAATCAAAAAAATAAAAGAAAGCCATTCCAACTAGACCAATCAAAACACCAATAATTTGTTTGGTTAAAAAAAAGTATGGATTGCCATAATTTTTGTTTGCTGAATAGCAACTTGCACTATAAACCATCACACAACCAACCACGCACAGAAAAACAGTTAGACAAATAACTGCCAAACTTAGCCCGTCTAACCTTTTGTTTTTTGCGCCAATAAAAAATTGTTTGATATTTATTTTTTTCATAAATTAATTTTTAATATTTCGACTTTTAAATAAAAATCACTAAATTAAAATTTGCACTTTTTATTGAAAAATTAACAAAAAAATGCGTAAAAATGCGTTTTTTGTTTATTTTTATGTGATTTTTTATTAATTTTTAATATTTTTATTAAATTACACAATTTTATAAAATTAAAAATTTTACAACCTGTTTACATATTCATTAAAAAATTTACCACGTTCAATATAGTTTTTAAACTCATCAAAACTTGCACATGCAGGTGAAAACAACACGATATCGCCTCGCCTTACAAAGTTATGCAAACAAACCAAACTTTCTTTTAAACTTGCAAAACGGGCAGTTTTTGAAAAGCCACAAAAAAGTGCATCTTGCTCCAATTTGTTTGCTGTTTCACCATAAATTATTGCTAATTTAATTTTGTTACTATGCGAAAAAATTTGTTTAAAATTTGTTCCCTTATCGCTGCCCCCAAGAAGCAAAACAACCGGTTTTGAAAATCCCTCTAACGCCTTTATGCACGAATCTGGATTTGTTGACTTGCTATCATTTATGTATGTAATGCCCTTTTTTTTGCCAACATTTTGCAACCTAAAATTTATTGGCAAAAAAGTTTTTAAATGCTTTTTAAACTTTTTATTGTCAACACCCAAAAGCTCGCAAGCCATTTCACAAAAAGCAATGTTTTGCCGATTAAACTCGCCTAGCAAATTGCTTTTGTATTTTTTGATTTCTATTACAATTTTGTTTGCGTTTGTCTGCAAACTTTTTAGCTCTTTAGGCAACAATAAATAGTCATTTTTATCTTGATTTGATGTTATGCTTTCCTTTACCATCTGATAATTTTCAAAAGTCTTGTGCCTTGAAATATGGTCTGGAGTTATGTTTAAAATTACTGCAACGTCGGGCTTAAAGTTTTGAGACATAAGTTCTAGCATAAAACTTGAAATCTCACAAACAACCACACAATTTTCACTAGTTTTGTCGCAAATGCTTGTTATTGGTATACCAATATTTCCACACAAAAAAGTCTGCGTGTAATTTTGCATAACGTGATTGATTAAATGCACGCAAGTTGTCTTACCATTTGTGCCTGTTACTGCCACAAACTTACCTTTGCAAAACAAATAGCCAAGTTCCAATTCCGACATTAGCAAACAGCCTTGCTTTCTTAACCTTTTTAGATTTTTATTACCCAAAATGTTAATTCCAGGGCTGACAATAACATAATCAAATTTGATTTTTAAAACTTCGGCAAATTTTTCTATTTGATTATAGCCATTTAGGTTGTCATTTTTTTTGTCGGTGTAGATATACACTTCACCACCCTTATTTTTTAAAAACTCATAGGCAGATAGTCCACTCACACCTGAGCCATAAACCAAAAACCGTTTATTTTCAATTATCATATTATATACAATGCAGTAATAACTAAATTTAGAATAAAACCCACCAAAAAGTATGAAAAAACAACCTTGTTTTCATGAACGCCACTCATTTGAAAATGATGATGAAGTGGTGCCATTTTAAAAATTCTTTTTTTTGTTTTTTTGTAATATAAAACTTGCAAAATGTCACTTATGGTCGTAATAACAAACACGAATCCAAGCAATGGAATAAGCAAAATGTTTTTTGTTAAAATGCTTATGCTTGCAATGTAGCCACCGAGCGCCAGAGAGCCTGTGTCGCCCATAAAAATTTTTGCTGGAAAACTGTTAAAAAACAAAAAGGCAAAAAGGCCACCCAGCAAACAATAGTTGGTTATGAGTAAGTTTTGCATTTCTGCCAAATTGGTGCTTACCATATTTGCCATTGATAGCGTTAAAATTATCGAAAAGAAAAACACAAAATTAATTGATGATGCTGAGCAAAGCCCGTCAAGGCCATCGATTAAATTAACACTATTTACCGTTGCAATATACACAAACACAACCAGCGGAATAATCCAAAAACCAATATCAAAAGATGTGTTACTAAAAGGAATTAAAATTTCAGAGCCAACAACCTTATAAACAAATATTGCAATCACTAGAGCAATGCCAAGTTGGCCAAGAATTTTTTGATATGCCCTAAGCCCTAAATTTTGTTTGTAATGTACTTTGATAAAATCATCCAAAAAGCCAAGAAGTCCATAAGCAAAAAAAACTGCCAAACTAATAATTCCAAACATGTAGTCTTGCGTATAAAAAATTAGCGCTGTAACAATTGTTGGCAAAATAAACATAAGTCCACCAAGCGTTGGTGTGCCTTGCTTTTGCTCGTGTTCTTTCACATAGTGAAGTATTGTCTGCTTTGCCTTGATTTTGTTTACAAACATAAAAACAAACTTAGAAAACAACATACTAAGCCCAAACGACACCAAAAATGCAAAAATATATTTTAGAAACATAAAATTCCTTTTAAGTGCAATTTTTAATTGCATTCGTTTTTCACGCAATTTTTATATTAGGCTCCCCCTACCTTAAGGGGGAGCTGGCTGTGTAGCGAACAAAGTGAGCGAAACAGACTGAAGGGGTGTTTGATTATATTTCAACAAACCCACACTCTTCCACCACCGCCCTGTCGCTGTAGTCATATTTTTTGCCCTTAATATCCAAATAATTTTCATCACCTTTTCCACATATGGCAAGCAAATCGCCGTCGGCCATTTTGTTAATTATTGACTTAATGGCTTGAGTTCTATCCAAAATTATTTCATAATTTTTGGTTTTTATTCCACTAGCAATCTCTTTTGCAATTTGCGCTGGTTCTTCAAAGCGGGGATTATCACTGGAAACAACAACATAATCGCAAATTCTTGTTGCAATTTCGCCCATTTGTGGACGCTTGTTGCTATCTCTATTGCCACCACAACCAAACACACAAAAAAGCCTCTTGCAACATGGTTTTAAAGTTTTTAAAATTTTTTCAAGAGCATCTGGTGTATGTGCAAAATCAACAACAATCGATTTGTTGCCTTTTTTGTAAACATTAAGCCTGCCAGCCACCGACTTAAATGTTTTTAAGGATTTGGAAATATCTTCATAACTTATTCCAAGCTTGTTACAAATTAAACTTGCGCAGAGTGCATTTTCTACATTAAAAAGCCCCATTAAATTTGTTGACACTCTATAAGTATTGCCGTTTTCCACAAGATCATAATTACTGCAAGTTTTGTCGATGTTTTTTGCCATTAAATCTGCATTTTGTTTTGTAGAAAATGTGGATAACTTGGCATCTTTTGTGGATAACTCATATCCAGACCTATCATCTATGTTTACAACCTTTACACATTTGCCGTTTTTTATAAATTCCATTTTTGTTTTTTGATATTGTTTTAAACTTTCAAAAAAGTCCAAATGGTCTTGCGTTATGTTGGTTAGTGCTTTAATGTAAAAATCAAGTGCCTCAACTTTTTTTAACGCAATAGCATGCGCGCTAACTTCCATAACCACATACTCCACTCCGTCATTTGCCATAACTAGTAAATATTTAAAAAGGTCAATGGGGTCAGGTGTTGTCATATTTAAATTCACTTGCTTACCGTTCCAAAAAATGCCTTGCGTTCCAATAATGCCTACGCTTTTGCCTTGCTCTTTTAAAATGTGTGCCACCATATTGGTGGTTGTTGTTTTGCCGTTTGTGCCAGTTATGCCAATAACTTTTGGGAAACATATTTTTATGTCAGTTTGCTCATCTACTTTTAGCTGTTCGCTATAAAAGTTTTTTGCTATTTTTGATAACGCTAGTCTTGAATCTTTTACAACAATTTGCATGCCATCAAAGTCATAGTTATAATCTTCCACAACAAAAGCAACAGCGCCATTTTGATATGCCTCTTGCATAAAATTATGCCCATCCACATTTTGACCTTTTAAACAAATATACAAACCACTAGAAACAATTTGCTTTGAGTTTATTCCGATTGAATTTATTTCAATGTTTTTTAACATACTTTTATTTAGCACTCTTACGCCTTTTAAAAGTTTGTTTAATTTCATAATGCGCCCCTTTTAACTAATAAAAATTTTCTTGCATATACTATTTAAATGCTGTAAATAAAAAGATAATGCAAAAACTTGAATTAAATAAATTTTTATGATATACTACTAGCACCTTGTTGACATATTCGACAAAATAATACATAAAAAGGAATTACAATATGAACATTTTACTTGACTGCAAAAAAGAGACTTTTATTTTGCCAAGAATAAACAATTTGTCAAAAACAAATTTAAAAAATTTGATTAATGACTCAGAAGAGCTTTATCACAAACAAATTGACGACATTACTAATGACATTGTTTTAAACGGAAAATACAAAATAATTTTGCTCGCCGGTCCATCTTCTTCAGGCAAAACAACATCATCCAACTTACTTCGTGAAAAATTGGCAGAACACGGTTATGAATCTTTGGTTGTTTCTACTGACGACTTTTTCTTAAACAGAGAACAAACGCCTCGCCTTCCTAATGGCGATTATGATTATGAAAATGTTACCGCTTTGGATTTGCCATATTTAAATCAATTTGTTGATGATATGTTTAATAAAGGCGAAGCACTTATGCCAGTCTTCAATTTCATTACTGGTGAAAGGGAAAAAGATTATAAAAAAATAGTGCTAAATGAAAACACTATAGTAATTATGGAAGGTATACACGCCTTAAACCCTATCTTGTTCAGAAAACATGAGGACGCTATGTATCGCATATACATTTGCGTAAACACAAACTTTGAATATGATTATCAACTATTAATTCCTGCAAAAACACTTAGATTAATGCGTAGGCTTATACGCGATTATCGCACTAGAGGCATGACGCTAGAAGCAACGTTAAAAATTTGGAAAAATGTGTTGGATGGCGAAGAATTATATATTAAACCTTACAAAAACACCGCAAACTACTTAATAAATTCAACTCACGCATACGAACCACTTATGTATGCTAAGCACTTACTTCCAATGCTTAAGGCTCAGCCTCAAAGCAAAATGGGTGATAAACTTATCAATATGCTAGAAAAATGCGAAAAACTTGATAGTTCATTGCTTCCAGAAAATTCTCTACTTCACGAATTTTTGGGATAAAACTTTATATATAAACAACTTAAAGCATCGTAATATTTTTCTTTATATAACCCTACATTTTATAAACTGCAAAACACAAAACCACAACTAAAGAAAATTAGCCATGTTGTGGGTGTATTAAAAGTAAATTAAATTAAAAATCGTTTAAAAAAGAGTGAAATTAACCGTTATGGTTAAAATCACTCTTTCTTTTATATATACCTTTATTACAACTGGTCAATTTTTGTAACTTTATTAACCCTTTGCAATATCTCCATCTGTGCAGTGAATTGTGTAGTCGCCGGTTTGATAGTCCCATTCCTCATCTAAGTCTATAGCATTCCACTGTGCTTTTGTGCCTTGGAAGGTGATTGAGGTTAGGTTTGTGCAAACAGAGAACGCATAACACAATATGCTTGTTACGCTACTTGGCATAGTTATTGTTGTTAATCTCTCGTTAGCAATAAACGCTTTAAAGCCTATTGTAATCACACTTGAAGGTATTATGCTGTTGTGACAACCTTGATAAAGTGTACCATCCATTTTAATGATACAATTATTTTTTGAATAACACATAGTATTACCTTCTTCAACATATAAAGCTTCTGATATACATTCTAAAGAGTCAGAATCTACGTTGGTTCTTTCATTACTAAAGCTGACAACATTAGCAGGGATAGTTAGTGAAATTAAGTTATCAGAACCCGCAAAAGTGTAACATAATTGGCTTACACTTTCACCTAATAAAACCCCTCGTAAAGAGAGAAACCCTAGTTCCCATTCTGAGTACGAATCAAAATCTAGACCATCTGACAAAGTGACTGTTGTATAACCAGCGATTCCAGATAGTGTACCATCACTATAAATATAATCCACATTAACCAAACTGCCATCATAGTCTATCACCTGATTTGGTATTGTAAAATGTTTACTAGAACCGCTTTCCCATGATGGAACTTGGGTTAAAATCATTGTTCCATCTTCGTATAAGTCTTCTACTATATAGCCATCCTCAACACTCGGTGTTTCAGTTTGAGCAAACTCTATTCCAAATGAAAAGGCTTGGAGGTTAAATGCTGCTTGGTGGTCTAATAAAGTTATTTCTATTACCATTTGGTCTTCAAATGGGGTTATTGTGTCACCATTTTTTGTTGCTGCTTTAATATAGTCATTATGAAGCGCTACTAGTGCGTAATTTTCTGTTTCGTAAATATTATCAAAATCTGCTACTGGTGTATTATTTACTTTTAAAGTTTCTAACCTTGCTGAGATTGGAAAAAGTGAGTAATTTGCTACTTTTATTTTTATTCTTATGGTAGTTGCCACATCTTCAAACCAATCATCAAAATATATCGAACCAAAGGTATATGAGTCATTGTTTGATACATATATTGACGCATTTGTATTGTCTGTTTCGCTTGACCATTGTACTTGAGTAGCGCTAATTTCTTCCCAATTGTCGTTAGCATCTTTCTTCATTGCATTTTGAATGTAAGTGGTTGCAACAACATCACAATTGTGTGCGGTAAAGCCAATGTTACCACTTACTGCCAACTGAGCACTTTTTGCTGACCATACACCTATGGCAATGGCACATACACATAGGCAAATGGTGGCGATGTTGAGTAATAAGCTAAACTTTTTTTTCATAATTTTCTCTCCCTTTAATAAGCGACACTCGCTTTACTTGCGTCGCGTTAATA
>SVIU01000017.1 GCA_015069335.1 Clostridiales bacterium | reverse complement strand
TGGACACTTTTGCAAAAAAAAACGTGTCCACGAAATGTCCACGCTCTACAAATGAAGGGTAGTGTTTGTAGGTGTCTGTAGGTGTCAAAAAATGTTTCGATTGGTATATAATGCACGCAAAATCAAGAAAAAAATGATAATAAATGAAAATAAATGATGCAAAATGAAAAAAGTGTGTTATAATTTAGGTATAGGAGAAATGTTAATGAGCGAGAATATATTTAATTATTTTACAAGAGTAAATTTTAAAAAATCAGATTTATTATTAATATGTCAAAAAATTTGCACAGATTACGAATTGGGAGATTTAATAAATTTTAACATTATTGAAACAGGATATGAAGACTTTAATGTTAAAATAAAAACTAACAAAAATAACTATGTAATAAAATTCTTTGCAAAAAATAGAACTTTAGATAATATTAATCATTATATTAAAATAATCGAAATAATTGATAAAAACAATACAATTTTATCGTGTCCCAAAGTTTACAAATGTAATAATAAAGTTCTAGGACAACAAACAATTAATTCAAAAAATATTTACTACTTTGTTATGGATTTTATTAATGGTAAAACAATTTATGATTTAAAAAAAGATATTAGTTTAAAAACTTTAATTAAAATAATTTTTGACATATTGAAATACAATTGCGTCAATATTGAACTACAAAAATATTTATCTTCTAATGAAGCCCAAAAGTATAAGCAATATGATATGTGGGGATATGAAAATTTCGCAAAAGAATATAAGAAAAAAGGTAAATATTTGCAGGAAGAAGATAAAAAATTATTAACAAAAGCAGTAAACTATTTTAATGCCATGCAATTAAGATACGCCACTTATGATAAGTATTTTGCAAACAAAGGAGTTATTCCTCCTTATATGTCAGCACACAACGACTTTATCTCAACAAATATTTTAATAGACGAGAATCAAAAACCACATTACATAGATTTTTCAGTATCAAGTGTAGCTTTAAATTTTGTAGATATAGCAATATTTGGTTGTGATAGCCTAATGACCAAAAATATTACTGCAAGCAAATATGCTAAATACTTAAAAATAGTTTCATATATCTTATATAGGGCTCACATAATGGAATATAATTACTATCCTTCTGCAGTTGCCGTTCAACATGCAATTCACGTGCTTATTGCCAATTATTATAAAGTGTGCAAAAATATCGATTCTGATGAAAATAATTACTTTTTGAATTTGGGAAGACGAGGTTTATCTTTTATTGAACAAAAAGGACTTTTAAATACCCCTGTATTCAACTGGTCTGAACTTGATGGCTGGTTTATTCGAGCAGAGTTATCAAATAAGTCTGAATTTTCAAAAATAAAACAAGAAATTAAATCTCTTGGGCTTGAAGAATTAATTGAAAAAGAATTAAAAGTTTATCATAAACTATATAATGATAATTTTGCAAATGATAAATTTAAACCTATTACAAACACAAAAACTTCTGACAACGGATATGATTTTTTATTTGATTCATTAAACAAATTAAGTGCATGTGAAACATTTAATGAAATTTCTTTTTGTAGAGAGCACGAATGGATAGATTCGCCAGAAGAAAAACAATGGTTAAACTGTTTGCTAAATGCAGCGGCAAGAGGTGTAAACATACAAATTATTCTTATATATAATACATCAAAAGAGAATACCATTAAGCAAAAACCATTATTGAAATATTTATTGAACAACAACTATAAAAATTTAAAGGTACAGTTCATATCATTAAAAGAGTTTAGAAATTGCTATTCCAACGAGTTCAAAAAAATTCATCCAGGTGTGTTGGTGTTTAATAATGATTTTGCTTATCTTGATGTCAAAAATAATGAAAATTTCTTAGGGTTTATTAACAAAGATGAAAATGATTTAAAGCTTTACAATGATACAATTAAAAAATGCATTAAATCATAATTATTCAACCTTTATGCCCTCAAAACTTTGAATTTTTGAAAGTTTTAAAATCGTAAAGCTTTACACTTTTAAATTGCAAAACTTACACCAAATTTCAAACTTTGATAACTTTTTATCAAATCGTAGTTGATATTTAGTAGAACCCCTTGGGACTACCATATGCATTATTATTCGAACCTGATATAGATAGAGCATATCTTATTAGGAAACACGTAATCTTAATCATAATTAATCACCCAGATTAACGGGTGGTTTTTATTTGATTGACTTAAACTCATTTTTTATATATAATTATTGTGATATAATTCTAAAAGGATTAAGCATGAAACACAAAACCATCTTAAGTCTAAACTTAATTTGTATGATACTATGTTGTTGTGTACTGTCGGCTTGTAAGAATAATAATACACCAAACAATAACATACCTTTTGTCTATACAGCATCAACTCTTATGTACGATGGTTGCGAAATTCTTGATTTTTATTCTACTGATTATTCAATAATAAAGAATGAAGATAATTCAACAATTGATGCTTCAGATTGTTTATATGATAGCGGAAACGAAGATTGCTCCTCGTTAATTTCAAAATGTTATGAATTTTGGACTTATTGTGCTAATGGTGGTTATAGTTATACAGACACAAATGGCAACATCACAAATACTTATGCTATTGAATTTAATGGGAGACAATGCACAGTTAAACATACATATCAAAACAATGATTTAAATCCTACAAGTTCGGCATATAGAATAATACGAAATTACGACATTAGATTTTCTACCGACCATATATCAATTTGTTATGAAAACGAAGACGAAAGTTTTTATGAGGAAAAAAAATACTATTTGGACATTTATGCCTTTAGCGAAGGTGTGTTTATTCAATATTATAAAAAAACTTATAATGGGGATTACTTTAAAACATACTCGTACGAAATATATAAATTTTTTTATAATGAAACAACTGACAATCTTCACTATACTTGTAATAAAATAAAAAATGGTTCAACAACCCAAACATTACAAGATATTGAAACAACAAATTTTGTAAACTTTGTTCTACCAGATTTCTTATACACAATAACAAGAAAATAAAAAAATAAATGATTAAATTTTTTGATATTTTCTTTTATTTTAATAGATGGTGATCGACTTAAGTTCCACTGAAAATTCTTGTTAGTTAAAATATTCTATTTCCTTGGGGTTCCAAGTGTTCACCAATAGGATTTGAAATAGATAAAAGTTGTTTTTAAAGGAGACATCTATGAGTGATTATTTCTATGAAAAATCTAAAATGTATTATGAAAATTATAAAGCAGGTAAACTAACAAAGAAAGTTGGCAGTATAATAAAAAACGGCGATAAATATCTTACAATATTGCGAGCTGGTAAAAGACCAATGTTTGCAGGTGGAAGCGTTGATGAAGGCGAAACCACAAGACAAGCAATTGTAAGAGAAGTTTTAGAAGAAACAGGGGCAAAAGTTACCAAACTTAAATACCTAGCTAGAAAATACTATACAGTTGATTGGGAGTTTGAGGGTGTTACATTCCCAAATAAAAGAGTTGTATATACTTATCTTTGCGAAGTTGAAGATGGTGATTTTAAAGCTCAAGGGGTAGATGGGGAATTTGATAAAAGTACATCTATTAAATGGTGCACCTTAAAAGAACTTGAAGAATTAGGGCTTTGGGAGCCAACACTTGAACTGGTAAAAAAAGTAGAAGAAAATATATAAAATGAAGACTGGTATTGTAAACGATAAAAAGAAAGAAATTTTGATATTAGGACAATAAAACATATCCATTTTCTTAAAAAGAAAATCTCAATTAGGTTAATTCGTTTGCAAAATAAAAAAAAGGATAATATAATAACAATATCATAATTAGGAGGGAAATATGGATTTAGGTTTAAAAGATAAGGTTGTTATCGTAACCGGAGCAGCTTCTGGTATTGGCAAAGCCATTACAGAAGCATACGCTGCAGAAGGGGCAAAACTTGCTCTTGCAGACATCAATTTGACAGGATTGACAAAATTGCAAAAAGCATTAAAAGGTACAGAAGTTTATGTTGAACAAGTTGATATTACCGATGCAAAAGCTTGCAAAAAATTTGTAAACAATGTTGCAAAAAAATTTGGCAAAATTGACATATTGGTTAACAATGCAGGCACTGCAAAAATGGGAGATATGGAAACTTTCCCAGAAGCAACATTCCGCGCTCATGCAGAACTTATGATGTATGCACCAGTTAGATTAACTAACTTATGTATACCACACTTTAAAAAGAACGGTTGGGGAAGTGTTGTTAACACGGCTTCTGTGTTTGGCAAACAACCAGGCGGTTTAATCAGCTACGACTCAATCAAAGCGGCAGACATTATGATCACAAAAGATTATTCAAACTACTGCGCACCATTCAACGTTAACGTTAATGCGGTTTGCCCAGGCCCAGTAGATACTCCACTTTGGCATGCAAAAGGTCAATTGGGTGATCAACTTGCCGGTGCAACAGGCATGGCAAAAGCAGATGCTATTGATTGGTTTGCAAAAGCAAATATTCCTATGGGCAGATATGCAAAGCCAGAAGAAATTGCAAGTGCAGTTTTATTTCTATCTAGTGAGCCAGCTCACTATATTACAGGTGTTGCAATCAATGTTGACGGAGGCATGGTTAAAAGCTTTATTTAGTTATCAAAAAAAATTGTAGATTTTAGTCACTGTATTTTGAAACTAGTGTAATAATTAGAGTTAGGATATAAATATCTTAACTCTTTTTTTAACGGCTACTTTATGCCGTGAAAGGTACTTGACAAGAGAAGAAATGAAAACACAATATAAAAAGGCAGAGAAACAAAAAGGCGAAGCCATAAGCATAAATATCGTTTCTCTGTCTTAACCAGCAAAAAAGAAAAACTCATTTCAGAGACTCTTGTCAAGTATACCATGGAATAAATTAGCCATTATATATACAACAGCAAAAAGCGAAAGTGTGTTACGTTCACCAACACTTTCGCTTTTTGTCTGCCTTAATTTAGTTTACTGGCGTGTGCTTGTCTGTTCGAGCGAAGCGAGAACACTTGTATATGACAAGCACACGTCTAAGTGCCAAATTGATTTTTGATTAAAGTTTTTTCGTCCAAACAAATTTTTCGTCAAAAGTAGTAAAACCAGCACTTGAATAAACTCTATCTCTGTGTTCTGCAAAAGGATTAACAAAACAATATTTTATACCATCTTCAAACAATAAGTTTTGAGCATGTAATAACATTGCCTTACCAAAACCTTTTTTTCTATATTTTTCTCTTGTGCTCATAGGTTCAACATAAGCAGTTTTAGTTACTTTATCAACCCAAACATAAAGATACGAGCAAATGTCATTGTTTTCTTTATTTCTAATCATTATTTGGAATTTATAATCAAACATTGGTGCTTGTTCTCTTATTTTCCAATCATGTGGGATAACAGTAGATTTTTCATCTTCGGTTTCCGGATGAAATCCCCAATGGCAAGCATCGTAAGCAATGCTGTTATCTTCAAGACTTCCGTTTATAACTTCAAAGCCCTGTGGAAGTTCGATTTTATTCATTCTATTACATTCAACTTTTTTAAAGTAAGAATGTTCTTCTTCTTTTTCATAACTTCTTTTTGTAAGTTCTTCTGTTTTATATTTATTGCTATCAACAGCATAAACAGACAACTTTTTAATGCCATCATCTTTATATTTAGCATTGGGATAAATTTGTTCTGCAATATTCAGCATTTCTGGGAATAGATATTCGTATCCTTTAGATATGTGCATAAAAGCTTCCTTTTTACCCTCGCTATTCATAACAGCAACAAGTTTATCATTTTCTTCCCAAAGATATATACCGTCATGCCAGTCTTCACCACCGCGGTCAACAACCATAACGCCAACCCTATATTCCATATCTTCCCAGCGTTGTGGTAGCCAACTATCTTCATTTTTATTTAGGTGGTATTGTTTTTGTAAAAATTTTATAACCTTGTCGTAATCTCTATCATTATATTTTCTTGTTGTAATCATATTTTTACCTTTTTACATTTTCTTTATCTAACAAGTACTCGTATTTGGTTAATGTTTGTCGTATACTTCCAACCAATTCATTAATTACTTGTGGATTATTTCTTGTTAAATATGGCTTTAATACTATAAGAGAGCGTATGTCTCTTCGGATTTCAACCTTTTCTCTTAAATCTTGGGTTGCGCCATAAGCATTTAACATTTCTTCTCTTATTATATCACTGGAAATATCCATAAAATCGCCAGCTTCATCAAGTAAGCCAGATTCGTTAAAATCAATAACACCAACTTTAAGGTTTTCATCGACAAAAACATTTCCATCGCCCAAATCACCATGTGAAAAAACTAAATTTTCGCCCAATCCATTTAGTTTACTTGGCATATATTCAAACATTAAAACATTGATAATTTCTTGCTCTTTACAACTAAAGGTTTTCGCAATAAAATCATTAACAAATTTAACTCTATTTTGCCAAGCTTCAATTTCAGCTTTCAAAGTGCAAGGTATTCCGTTGTGTTCTTTTATTTGATGTAATTTTTTTAAAAATAATCCTAATTGCTTGCCAACTTTTCGTTGTTCATCTTCGCTTAATTTAACTTCTTCTAATGAATTTCCAATAACACCATAAATGCCTAAATATTCGTTACTTTTAGATGAATATGCAACCTTTTGCAAATTCACATCAAGTTCAAGAGAATTAATATAATTTAAGTTATCAATTTCAGTTTCATAACTAACGTCTGCTCGTCTTGGAAATTTAAAAACTAATTTGCCATTATCTACAACAAAACCACGACTAATAAATCCGTCTTCTTTAACTTTTATTTTATGATTATTACCAATTAATGATTGTATAATATTTAATTGTTCTTCAATAGTTTTCATAATCTTTACTCCTTTAATGTTATTATAACATAAACTTTCTTTATTTGTATTATATTTTAAAAGTTTTTTAATAAAAAACACTTTACCAAATTAATGATAAAGTATTTCCTTTTATAAAATTATTACACTAGTTTCAAAAGCTGGCAACCTTTTGTCTACAATTTTTTTATGTAGTAGGAAATATCGCCAAGCGCGAGCAAAGCGAAGCATTTGGCAGGATTTCCGCCCGTACCAAAACACATCGCTTTTGAGCAATCAAAAGGGTGCTTGTGTTTTACACAAGTACAAAACTTTAACTTGCTTAAAGTTTCGATGTTATTTTATGTAGTAAAAAAATATCTCCAAGCGCGAGCAAAGCGAAGCATTTGGCAGGGTTTCCGCCCGTACCAAAAACCATTGCTTTTGCGAACAGCAAAAGTGAACTTTGCAAAGCAAAGTGCATAATCTCGCAAGAGATTGCAATGGTATTTATTCTAATATTGACAAGTTGTATAAAAATTTTTATAATAAAATGCAAGAGGATGTAGAATGGCAAAAAAACTTTTTGGGGAATACAACGTTTTGTTGGAAAAATTTATCAATAGCAAAAATTATAAGGGCTCCAATGCAACCTTAAACAAAGCATACGCAATAAGCAATGAGGGGTTAAGTTTTGTTTTTGACGGCATGGATTTAACAAACAAAAAAGTTGCAACTGTTGGCTCAAGTGGCGATCAAGCAATAAATGCAATACTTAACGGCTGTAGGGATGTTACAATAATTGATGGAAACAATTATGCTGAAGCATTTATTGAATATAAACTTGCATTTATAAAAACTTTTGACTTTAAAGAGTTTAAACAAACATTTATAAAGCGCGACTTTTTTAGTTGGCGAGTTTATGCAAAAATTTCTCACCTTTTAAGCGATAATGCAAGGTTGTTTTGGGATAGCGTTATGTTGGAACAAAGTGAAGAATATGGCAGTATTTTTCATCCGATGTCCATAAAAGATAATATGATGATAATCGATCATAGAGATAGGGATAGTGCTTTTTATTATGAAGAAAAAACATATTTAAAATTGCAACAAATTTTAAACAGTGGTGAAGTAAATATTCAATATTTGATAGCTGAGTTTTCAAGATTTCCAAAAGTACTAAAAGAAAAATATGATTTAATTTATCTTTCAAATATTTTTGATTATTACGACCAAGACAACAAAGAAAAATTTTACAGAACTGTACAAGCACTATACAAAAACCGATTAAAAGTTGGTGGCAAAATTGTTGTTAACTACAACTTTTGTATGCGCAGTACAAAACCAAGTAAAATTTGTGGAGAAAAGGTTGAAACAAAGCATGTTGTTAGAGTTTATGAGCATAGGGGCATTGATGACGAGTTGTGGATTATTGGCAAAACAAAACAAAAAAACAATGCTCCAGATGAGTTGACGAAATAACATTTGCCAAAAATATAAACAACAAACAAATTTAATAATTCTTGACTTTATCTAATTAATAATTGTATACTTGCAAAGAAATTAAAAGGCAGGTGGCAAATGGCTTATTCAAACGAAAAACAAATAGAAAAAGCTGTGCTTGTTGGCATTATTTTTAGAAATAAAGAAGATGTTGCTTCTCAACTTAAAGAATTAGAAAGGTTGGCGGAAACAGCAGGTGTGCAAGTTGTTGGACAAACTCATCAACTTATTAGAGAGGTTACACCCGCAACGCTTATAGGTGAAGGCAAGGTGGAAGAAGTTAAAACCTTGCTCGCCGAAACAGGTGCAAACTTGGTTATTGTGGACTACGAACTTTCTGGCTCTCAATGCAAAAACTTGAGCGACATTTTGGAAGTTAAGGTTATTGACCGAATAACTTTAATTTTGGACATATTTGCAGGCAGGGCAATTTCAGGCGAGGGCAAGTTGCAAGTTGAACTTGCACAATTAAAATACAACTTGCCAAGGCTTTCAAGCATAAAAGGCACATCAGGCAGATTTGGTGGTGGTGTTGGTATGCGTGGCCCAGGCGAAACAAAGTTGGAACTAGACAAGCGTATTGCACAAGAAAACATATATAAGTTAGAAAAAGAAATTGCCAAAATAAAGCAAAACCGCGAAGTGCAAAAAAAGAATCGCAACACAAGTGGTGTTTTTAAAGTTGCCATTGTTGGTTACACAAACGCTGGCAAAAGCACTTTGTTAAATTTAATTAGCAAGGCAGGCATTTATGCCGACGACAAACTTTTTGCAACGCTTGACACAACCAGCCGTAATGTGTTTTTAGATTATCAACACAAAATGGTGCTTACTGATACGGTTGGCTTTATTAGCAAACTTCCACACAACTTGGTTGACGCTTTTTCTTCAACCTTAGAAGAAGCAGTTGATGCAAACTTAATTTTGCACGTTATTGACGCATCAAATGTTGACTATAAAAAACATATAGAAGTGGTTGACGAAGTTTTGGAAAAAACAGGCATAACTGCGCCAGTTTTAAAAGTTTATAACAAATGTGATAAATTAGAAACTCAAACCGACACTGATGGAATATATATCAGTGCCAAACAAAACATTGGTATTGCTGAACTAAAACAAAAAATTATGGAATTTATGGATCAAAAAATGTAGCAAGCTCTTTGCTACATTTTTTAAAATTAATGTAACATTTTTGCTGAGTGCTTAATAGTATGATATGTAAAACAAAAGAGGAAGAAAAACACAAAAGCAAAATTCCCATATGCTTTAAATTTGCCGGCGGATTTTTGGCATAAAGGTCAAAATTTTAAAGGAGGCAACATATATGAATTTTGGTAACTTGTTTGGCAGACGTGGTGGCGGTTGCGACCATGGCGAAAACGATTGTCTTTGCGATATAATTTGGATAATTCTTTTATTGTCAATCTGCGGAAACGGCTTTAACATTTGCGACTGCTTGGGCGGCGACTGGCTTGGAATTATTGTTTTACTACTTATTTTATGCAACTGCAATGGCTCAAAAGATATGGGCGGCTGCAGAGGCTAAGAAGTACATATAAAAAACGTCATCATTACTGATGGCGTTTTTTGTAGTGAATAGTGAAAAGTGAAAAGTGAATAGCGATAGTTGCGGACAAATTAACTATTTTGTTTCTAAAAAAGCCAAAAGACGACATTTTGAGTCAACATAATTTTGTTTTGGCTTCACAAAATAACTGTGCAACGATATAAGGGGATTATGGTTCTTGCCTTAAAAATCGTCATAAAAATTGACATTTTTGAAGTAATTTAAAAAATAAGAGTATTTAACAAATTAAAATGTAAATTTTCGTTGACAATTGGGGTTGTTATAGTATAAACTTATGTCGTTATAAAACTATTTTTAGGAGCGACAAAATGAAAAAATCAATCAAACAAACAGCAGCAATGGTATTAGCAGTTGCAACAACAGCCGGCGTTGCAGGTGGTGCTGCACTTACTAATGATGCTGTTTATACTAGCGCGGGTACTCAAAAAGTTGCATACGCAGAACAAGCAGTAAATGGCTACTTAACAATTTCAAACTACGCTAAAACAGTTAAACTTTTTAATCCATTTACTTTGCCAACAGCATTATTAGATGGCACAACAGAAGTTGAAAACTTTACTGTTACAACACCAACTGGCGAAACTTTTAATCAAGAAGACCCAAGAATTTCAAACAAACAATTTACAGTTACAGAACTTGGCACTTACAAAATTGCTTACACATCAGGCACTTATGTTGGTGAAGTTACTTTTGAAGTTGTTGCAGATGAATACAACATTGCAATCGAACAAAACTCAACCAGCGTTTTACCAAACAAAGTTGCAGTAGATTTTGTTGGTGATTTGTATGTTCCAGAATGGAATATTAATGATTTAACCGCTGAAGAATTAGAAGAAAAAGACATTTCAGTTGTTATGACATTAACAACACCAGATGCAGAAGCAGAACCACAAACAATTGGTGCTGACCGCAAAATCACTTTTGCAGAAGGCGATCTTGAGGTTGGTTATTACATTGTTTCTTACACAGCATATCAAACAGTTGGTGGTCAAGAAATTTATTTGGCTTCTACACAAGTAGAATTTCAAGCAGTAGACGCAGAAGTTTACGAAAACGAATTTGATTTGGTTGTTTCTTACTCATCAGAAAAACCAGCAACAGTAAACGTTGGCAAAACAGTTAAACTCCCAGCAGTAACAGCAAAAAACAAAACCACAAACGAAAGCGTTCCTGTAACTTACGAAGTTAAAGTTTATAGAAACTCTAGTGACGAAGCAATCACAGATCCAGAAGTTGCAACTCTTGAAAAAGTTGACGGCGTTTATGAATTTACAGCAAAACAAATCGGTGGCTCATACAGAGTTGAATATATTGTTAAAGATGCATTGGGCAATCAGCCACAACAGGCTGCAAGCTTTATCATTGACAACGTTGTTGACAACCTTGCTCCAACTCCAATTGTTGTTGGTGCATATGACATTGCAAATGCCGCAGGTTTAAAAGACGAATCTCACGCATTAAAATCAATTTTTGGTATGAACGACAACGGTGTTTACATCAAAGCTATGTATGCTGAAGATTTGGGCACAAAAGATTACGCAGACTATACTTTTGAAAGAAGAATCGAAAACTCAAGCCGTGAAGAAATTTACAAACATGTTGGCGATGCAAACAAAGAAATCGTATTCAACTACACTGGTGATGCTTTAGACGCTGAAAAATATATCACAGTTTCACAAGACGAGAAAAAATTGTCTGACGGAACATATTATGTATATTACACAGTTACTGACGCTCAAAACAACAAACAATCAGTATCATATAAATTTGTTGTTGATGACGATTTTGACTGGAAAGGTGAAAACGATAACGAAATTAAACCAACAGTAGAATTCAACGACACTTTCTATTCAAGTATGGAAGCTGGTGAAAAGATCACTTTTGGAAAAGTTACTGCATCTGACGAAAAAGACGCTAGACCTTTAACTGAAGTTTTCTATCAATACAAAGTTGGCGGCACTTATCAAGAAGCCGTAATATTAGAACTTAACGAAGATGACAAATATGTTATCTATACAAAAAACAATGAAGAAGCAAAAGAAGCTGGCGTTGTAGTACCTGAAGGCGTTGAAGCTGTAAAAATCACAGCAAAAGCAACAAATGACGGCGGAAAATTTACTGAAGTTTCTGAAGAAATTGAAATATATTCTGAAAAAACGGGCGAAGCAACTCCAACAATTTACAGCGTTGGCACTGTTACAAACAACCTTGTTCAAGGTCAAGAAATTCAAATTCCAGAAGTTGTTTTCCAAGATGGGGCTGACGATTTAAACGGCTTAAACGCAAGCATTACAGTTACTTGCAAAACCGCAGACGGCGAAACAATTTCTTACGAAGCAAGAAACGCTGTTGCTATTAGAACAGGCAACTATTACTATTATTCAGGTGCAAAATTTGTTGCAGCAACTGCTGGTGAATATCAAGTTGCAGTTAAAGCAACTGACGCAGCTGGAAACGTTGTAATTAAGTTCTTTAACTACACAGTAAACTCAGCAAACTATACAGCAGCATTAAGATTTGCAAACCTAGGACTTTCTGACACCGATATGGAACTTGGCGACACTTACAAATTGGTAATCGCACAAATCACTGGTGAAAACAGCGGCGATTATACTTATGAAGTAAGATGTGTAGAAGGTCCAACAGGTGCATATTTAACAAATTCAGAGTTTAAACCAACCAAAGTTGGAACATACAAACTTAGATATGTAATGTTAAAAAAGGCAGACGCTACCGAAGTAGAATCAGAAGCAAAAGAATTTACAATTACAGTAAAAGATACAAAAGGTCCACAACTAAACCTTCAATGGATGTCAGAAGGAAAAGTAATCCGCCCAGCATATGCAAAAGGCACAAAACTTTTACTTCCAAAATTCTCAGCAAGTGATGTTTCTGGCATTGACACAGAAAAATCAAACATCAACATATCTTCAAACAAAACAAACAAAACAATTAAATATAAAGATATGAATGGCAAGGACAAAAATGATGTTCCAAATATGGAATATACCTTCAACTACAATGCAGAATACACAATCACTTACACTGCATATGACCTAGAAGGCAATTCAAGCAAAATTGTAAAAACTATCAAAATTGGTGACTTAGTTGCTCCAGTATTGGTTGTTGATGACGATATTACAAACAATATCGAATTAAAATTAAATTCAGAATTCACAATTGATTTGTCAGAATCAGCAAAATATATCACTGCTCATGACGAAAAAGATACAGAATTAACAAAAGCTGATGTTAGAGTTGAATTATGGCTTGCTGGTGTAAAACAAGACAAAGTTGCAAGCACTGACACTAGTGTAACTTACAAATTTGACAAAGCTGGCGAATATGAACTTAAATTCATATTGGAAGATGATGCAAACAACAAAACAGAAGTTGTAAAAACTTTAACAATCAAAGAAGAAACAAAAGAGAGCATGTCAACTCAAGAAAAAATTGGCGCAATTTTAATTGCAGTTTCAGTTGTTGTTCTTGCTGGCGTAGTTGTATACTTTATTGTTTCTAAGAGAAAAATGGATAAAATTTACAAATAATCCACAATTTCATAAAAAATAACATAAAATTCCAGACTTTGTGCTGGAATTTTTTGATTAATTTTAAAAAATTTGTTATGATAATAAAAAATGGAAAAAAATTTGATTGTGTTATGTCTTGATGGTGCATTGGCAAAATCTGCAGCAAATTTGCTTGCGGATAGCCTTGATATGTATTTTTTAGACATTAACGATTCAATAAATTATAATTTGCAGGTTAGTGCTATAAAACAAAAAATTGGCATAAAATATTTGAATAGTCAAATTAAAGGTTTAATCAAAAATTCTTGCACTTATGAAAATACAGTAATTAATTTACCTTTTGAGTTTTTTTTAAAACCAGACATACAAAAAATTGTTTTAAATAGCAATAGTATTATTTTTCATATAGAAATTGACAAACAATGTTTACAAGATAAAAAAAGCAATATAAATATTGACAAAATTCCAAAAATAGCTTTTGACGAATATATTCAATTATTAAAAAATGCAGCAAATGTCAATATTGAATACAACGGTCAAACAATGTGCAATTTGGCTGAGCAAATTAAAGAGTCATTAAAAAATCAATAGCGGGGTATTTATGAACATAAATCAAAAATGTATAAACGAATTAAGGCTTACGGCAGCGGGGGCAATTACAAATGCAAAGTCGGGACACACTGGCTCAAGCGTTGGTGCTGCACCAATTTTGTTTGCACTTTTTAAAGATCACTATTTTTTCAACCCAAACGATAGCAAATTTTTTGCTAGAGACAGGCTTGTTGTTTCGGCGGGACATATTAGTGCTTTGTACTATAGCTTGCTAAACCTTTTTAATATGGGCGTAAGTGACGAAGACTTGGCAAAGTTTAGAAAATATGGCTCAATCACTCCGGGGCATCCAGAGTTTAATGTAACAAAATTTGTAGAAACAAGCACCGGCCCACTTGGTCAAGGCGTTGCCAATGCGGTTGGTATGGCAATTGGGCAAAGTATGGTGGGGGCAAGATTTAATGTACAAAAAGCCAACATAATTGACAATTATACCTATTGTTATTGCGGCGATGGTTGTTTGCAAGAGGGCGTTGCAATGGAAGCTTGCAGTTTGGCAGGCACGCTAAAACTCAACAAATTAATTCTGCTCTATGATGCAAACAACATAACCATTGACGGAAAAGTATCAATTGCAAATACCGAAGACGTAGCAAAAAAGTTTTCTGCAATGAAGTGGAATGTTATTAAAGTTAAAAACGGAAATAGTTATTTTTGGAATACACGCGCCATTGCAAGGGCTAAAAAATCCAACAAGCCAACAATAATAATTTTCAACACAACCATTGGTTATGGCACAGGCTATGCCGGCAGTGAAAAAATTCACGGAGTGCCACTTTCTGATAAAGAATTAATCGAGTACAAAAACGACTTATTAATGCCAAACTTTACAAAATATACAAAAGAAGTAAAGGATTATTGCAATCGCACGGTAAGAATGAACAAAATTCTTATGGAAAAATGGAAAAGAATGTTCTGTATATACGAACAAACACATCCAGATCTAAGCAGACAGTTTGAAAGCTATATTTCTGAGCACGAAGTTGACGTTTTGAAATTTTTCAAACCAGACGTTTTGCAAGAAGAAATCAGTGGCAGAAACGCCAATCAGCTAATTTTGAAAGAACTTATCAGCAAACTTCCAAGATTTGTTGGTGGCACTGCCGACCTCGCTTCTTCTGTAAAGGCATATGTAAAAGATGCAGGCGACTTTTCGTCAACAAACAGGCGTGGTAGAAACATCCATTTTGGAATTAGAGAACATGCCATGGGCGCAATTTGCAATGGTTTAAGCCTTTATTTAGAAAATCCAGTTTTCTGCTCAACTTTTATGGCGTTTAGCAACTATATGTTGCCACCAATAAGAATGAGCGCAATGATGAATGTGCCGGTTATGTATATGTTCTCGCATGATAGTTATAAGGTTGGGCAAGATGGGCCAACGCACCAATGCGTTGAGCAATTAGGTCAACTTAGACTAATACCAAACCTAAATGTTTTTAGACCGGCAGACTTTAATGAGCTTTTGCATTGCTACAAAGTTGCATTGGCAAACGAAAGTCCTTGTGCCTTTGCACTAACTCGTCAAAACTTGATAAACGTGAGTTACGGTGCAAAAAACATTACAAAAGGAGGTTATTCACTTTTTGGCAACAAAGGTGATGTTTCAATTTTTGCCACTGGCAGTGAAGTCGCTCTTGCACTGCAAGTTGCGGAAGAATTAAAACAGCAAAATATAAAGTGTGAAGTTTGCTCGTTCCCTTGCCTAGAAGTGTTCAATAAACAAACCGAAGCCTACAAAAAGTCAGTGTTAGACGGTTCAAAACACAGAGTTGTGCTAGAAGCATCAAACGACACTTCATGGTATAAATATTTAGACCAAAACGACTTGTTTATTGGCGTAGAAAATTTTGGCTCAAGCGCAAGCATAAGCGATTTAGACCGACACTATGGTTTTACTGTTCAAAGTGTTGTAAAGAAAATTAAAAATTTGTTAAAATAAAACACCATTGCAATCTCGCAAGAGATTGCAATGGTGTTTTAATTATTATTAATTTTTACACACCCAAAACTTCATCACTAGAAAAGTTTATTACTTGGCATAAAACTGCAAAGGTTGAAATTGAGGGCAACAAACTTACTTAATTCGATCAAAATCATCTTGTTTAGGGCTATTTGCTATTTGTCTGCTGGATTTAGAAATATAATAAACATAATGACCGCCAACTAATTCGCAAATGACATTTTTATTTGGAAACATATTCTTAAATAGTTTTTTTACTATTTCTGAATTTTGGTCAAATGAATAATTTATTTGCATTTTGCCACCTGTGCTTAAGTGGTTTTCATAGAATTCGTCTATAACTTTTTTAAAGGCTTTTGGTCTTTTGCTAAAATATGCAAAAATGTTGGAAAATAACACAATGTCATATTTACCATCGACATATTCGGGAAATTTTGTAAATTCTGAACAAATATATTTTATTTTACAATCTATTAATTTTTTTTGTAAGCGCTTGTATTCTTTTTCGGATTTATAAAATCTGCTTGTGGCCATTACACCCCTATATGTTTGATGAATCAAAGTAGCATGAGTTTCTAGTGGGTTATCTTGATTTAGGACAATAACATCCCATATCATTTGCGAATCTGAGCTTAAATCGTGAGATATTTTTGCATAAATTTGCCAATCAAAAGGATTTTGATCTTCCAAAAATGCCTTTTTGAATTCTTCAAATGTTAAATTTTTTATGGCACTAATTTTATATTCAGTATATGCTTGTGTAAATATATTTGCATCTATAATTGTGACATCTTTTGCTCCTCTAGAAATTGCATTAATAGCTTGATCTCCACTAGAGCCAACAGTCAAAACTCTTTTGTCTTTAAAGATAAAGTGTACAAAAAAATCATCAAGACATTCATTGCTAAATGCGTATACACGATCAATTGTTTCATTATCAGAATTTGGAAATATATCTTGATAAAAAAATTGCTCTAAAGGCAAAGAATAATCTTTATTATTTAAATAATCTTCGTCTTCTTCTATAATCATTTTTCTCTCCTTTAGTTTAGATCCAGTAACTGCTGTTTATACAAAATGAGGAAGTGCGAGCTTGGCGAGCGTGCTTGCAAAGCAAGCACAAAGTGCGTCAGCACTACTTCCGTTATTTTATATTATGATAACAAAATTTGTCAATATTTATTTTTAAAAATTTAATGTTACAAACTGAAAAAAATGTGGTATACTAAATTTTATGGAAGATTTTATTGTCGTTAAAGGGGCAAAAGAAAATAACTTAAAAAACATTGATGTTAAGTTTCCCCGTAATAAATTGGTTGTGTTTACCGGTGTGAGCGGAAGTGGAAAGAGTACACTTGCTTTTAAAACCATTTTTGCAGAAGGTCAAAGGCGATATATTGAGTCGCTTTCTTCTTATGCCAGAATGTTTTTAGGTCAAGCCAGCAAGCCAGATGTTGAAAGCATTGACGGCCTTAGCCCTGCCATTTCAATAGACCAAAAAACAACCAATCACAACCCTCGTTCAACTGTTGGAACGGTTACTGAAATTTATGACTACGTTAGGCTGCTTTATTCAAGGGTAGGCAAACCAATTTGCCCAAATTGTGATAAAGAAATTAAAAAGCAATCAGTGGATCAAATTGTTGACCAAGTTATGAGCATGTCCGAAGGTACAAAAATTTATGTTGAAGCTCCAGTTGTAAGGGGTAAAAAGGGCACTTATGAAAAACTTATTGAAGGCTTCAGAAAATCGGGATATGCAAGAGTTTGCATTGACGGCACTGTGTATTCATAGGCGAAAATTTTGATTTGGACAAAAACAAAAAGCACAACATTTCGGTAGTGGTAGATAGGCTTGCTATTAAGGATGAGATAAAATCAAGACTCACCGAGAGCATAGATACATGTTTGCGTCTTGCAGACGGATTGGTGGTTGTTACTGATGCAACAACGTTAGAGCAAAAGTTGTACAGCACCAATTATGCCTGCCCATATTGTGGCTGGACAGTTGGCGAAATCACTCCAAGAATGTTCTCGTTTAACAATCCGTTTGGTGCATGTCCTAATTGTACTGGCCTTGGTTATACGCAAGACATAGACGAAGAATTGGTGTTAAAAAACAGTCATTTAAGCATAAGGCAAGGTGCGTTTAATATGACCGGCTGGAATGGTGCAACAGGCACAATGGCTGGCATGTATTTTAATATGCTTTCAAAAAATTATGGCATAGATTTAGACTGCCCAGTTAAAGATTTGCCAAAAGAACACCTTGACATTTTGCTTTATGGCAACAACGGCGAAAAGTTGCAAATGGATATGAAATCAAACCGCTTTAATGGACAAATAAATTCGGCTTTTGAGGGCATTATAAACAACCTTTCAAGAAGATATAAAGAAAGTTCCAGCGACTATATCAAGTTTGAAATTTCAAAGTTTATTAAAGAACAAAAATGTCGTATGTGTAAGGGCAAAAGGCTTAATCCTGCCGCACTTAGCATAAAGATTGACAGCAAAGACATCACCGAAATTTGCGATTTGGCGGTGGAAGATTTAAAAGTTTATGTAAACGGTTTAAAATTTGACAAAACAGATAGTGAAATTAGTGAAACAATTTTAAAAGAAATAAAAGCAAGGCTTACCTTTTTAACAGATGTTGGTCTTGGTTATTTAACTCTTAACCGTAGTGCCGAAAGTTTGAGTGGTGGCGAGAGTCAACGTATTAGACTTGCAACACAAATTGGTAGTGGCTTAATGGGCGTTGTTTACATTTTGGACGAGCCAAGCATTGGCTTGCACCAAAGAGATAACGACAGGCTTCTTGCAACACTCTTTAAATTAAGAGATTTAGGCAATTCTTTAATAGTTGTTGAACATGACGAAGATACAATTCGCTCGGCAGATTTTATTGTGGATATTGGCCCAAAAGCTGGCATAAATGGTGGCGAGGTGGTTGCACTTGGCAGTGTGGAAGATGTTAAAAATTGCAAAGAGTCATTAACCGGACAATTTTTAAGCGGTGAGCAAAAAATTGAAGTGCCGGTTGCAAGACGCCAACCAAAAAATTGGTTTAAAGTTGTTGGTGCAAAACAAAACAACTTAAAAAATATGACAATTGAAATTCCAACAGGTATTTTTGTCGCCGTTACTGGTGTTAGTGGAAGTGGAAAGAGCAGCCTTGTTAATGGCGTGCTTTATCCATATTTTGCCAACAATTTAAATAGAGCAAACTTGACACTTGGCAAGTTTGAAAAAATTGAGGGCTTGGAGCAGTTTGACAAGGTTATCAATATTGACCAAGCACCAATTGGCAGAACTCCACGCAGTAATCCCGCAACTTACACTGGCGTTTGGACTCCAATTAGAGAACTTTTTGCAAGCACGCAAGACGCAAAAATGCGTGGTTATGAGCCGGGACATTTTAGTTTTAATATTGCTGGCGGAAGATGTGATGCGTGTGACGGTGCTGGCGTGAAAAATATAGAAATGTACTTTTTGCCAGACATAACTGTTCCTTGCGAAGTTTGTAAAGGTGCAAGATATACAAGAGAAACTCTAGAAGTTAAATACAAAGGCAAGTCCATTGCAGATGTACTTGATATGACGGTTGAAGAAGCACTTGGCTTTTTTGAAAACATCCCAGCAATCACTTCAAAAATTCAAGCACTATATGATGTTGGTCTTGGCTATATCAAACTTGGTCAATCGGCAACAGAGCTTTCTGGTGGTGAGGCACAAAGGGTTAAACTAGCAACCGAACTTGCAAGAAAATCAACCGGCAAAACAGTTTATATTTTAGACGAGCCAACAACCGGGCTTCATAGTTATGATGTTAAAAAACTTATAACAATTTTACAAAGGCTTGTTGAAGGTGGCAATACCGTAATTGTTATTGAGCATAATTTGGATGTTATAAAATCAGTGGATTATGTAATTGACCTTGGCCCAGAAGGTGGCGACAAAGGTGGCAAAGTTATTGCAAGTGGAACTCCAGAGCAGGTTGCAAAAGTTGATGGCAGTTATACGGGAAGGTATTTAAAGAAATATCTTTAAATAGTGAAAAGTGAATAGTGAAAAGTGAACAGTGTCGGTCCGCTAACGCGGGATATATGAAAAATATATATAGTAGAAAAAAACCAGCAAAAATCGCTCACGTAGTGAAAAATTAAATGCAACAAACTAGGTTTAATATGTTTAGTTGTAAAATGTGTAGCATTTTGTAGTTAAGGTTGTCAAGGATAACCTTAACTTTTTTATGCTATGTATTCTAAAAATACT
>SVIU01000016.1 GCA_015069335.1 Clostridiales bacterium | reverse complement strand
GGACAAACACCCCTTCAGTCGGCTAATTGCCGACAGCTCCCCCTTAAGGTAGGGGGAGCCTAAGCAGGCAACACTTTGACATTTCTAGTAAAATTTTTTTATTGTCTGCACGCTGAAAAGAGTATAGACATATAAAGTCTATACTCTTTTTTTTGCTATATTTTGTTGAAAAACATTTTTGAATATCTTTAAAATAAAGCCAATGTGAAAAAGTTTCACAAGTTATCCACATTTCCACACATTAATGTTTATACATTTTGATTAATATTTATGCAGTTTTTATGCATAATCGGGCGTATGTGGATAAACCCCCAAAAGTTATCCACATTTCCACAATATTTTAAAAAAATTTTTTGAAATAGTATTGTATTTTAGTTGACAACACAATATGTTGTGGTGATTGTCGATTTTTGCCTTTTTTTGACACATCATTTTTGTTCACTTTTTTTACATTAATGGCTTGTCTTTTGGCAAATTTTTGCCTCTTGGATATTTGTTTGGAGTCGCAGAAACCTTTTCCACAACAATATTTGCTCTAGTTGAGTCGTTTTCTGTTAGTTCAACAATTTGAATATCTTGAACATTTCCACCAAGTAGTTTAATGGCATTATTACTAATGTTTAATTCTTCTTGAAAACTACTGCCTTTAAGAGCAATAAACTTGCCTCCAGCTTTAACAAATGGCAAGCAATATTCGCTTAATGTGTTTAAATTTGCAACCGCCCTTGCAATTGCAATATCAAAAACTTCTCTATTTTTTTGAGCATAGTCTTCGGCCCTTGAATGAACGGCAAAAATTTCTTTTAACCCAAGTTGTGCCACAGTGTTATTTAAAAAGTTGACTCTTTTGTTTAAGCTGTCTAGCATTGTAATTTTTAAATCTGGCCTTATTATTTTTAGCGGAATGCTAGGAAAACCTGCGCCGGCACCTATGTCAATTACACTTGCGTTTTGTGGCAAAATTTTGTATGGTAAACAGCAATCCAAAAAGTGCTTTAGGGCAAAGTCATTTTTTTCGGTTATTGCAGTCAAATTAAACTTTTTGTTTTCTTCTATCACAATGTTGTAATACATAACAAAACAATCAAGCATTTGCTCTGTATGCTCAATGTCATATTTGTCAAACAACTCTTTTAAATATTGTTTCATATTGTTATTAACCTTTTAATGATTTTAAATATACAATCAACACAGAAATATCTGCTGGGCTAACACCAGAAATTCTTGACGCTTGACCTACGTTTATTGGGCGAATTTTGTTAAGCTTTTCTCTTGCTTCAATTCTTAATCCTTTTAGTTGCATAAAATCAATATCGTCCGGAATTAAAATTGCTTCTTGTTTTAAAAGTTTTGCAATGTCTTCGTCTTCTTGCGCAATATAGCCTTCATATTTTACTTCGGTGTTTACATATTCCAAAACTCTTTTATCAAACTCGTCAAACAAGTGATAATATTTATTCACGTCAAAAATGTTTATATTGCTTCTTTTAAGAACTCTTTTAACTGGCATACTTGCCGTAGGCAAACTTTCGCCCTTTTCGGCAAACAAAGCAATCATGGTGTCGTCAACTTTTAGTTTTGTTTCGAGTAGTTCATAAGCCTTTTTAACTTGTTCTTGTTTTTTCAAAAACTTATTGTATCTTTCATCATCCACAAGACCAATTTTTCTGCCAATTTCAGTTAAGCGAACATCGGCGTTGTCTTGCCTAAGCACCAATCTATGCTCGGCGCGAGATGTCATCATTCTGTATGGCTCGTTTGTGCCTTTTGTAACCAAGTCGTCAATAAGCACGCCAATATATGCTTGATTTCTTTTTAAAATTAGTGGTTCTTTATTTTCTAGCACAAGTCCTGCATTAATGCCGGCAATAATGCCTTGCGCCGCCGCCTCTTCATAACCGCTTGTTCCGTTTACTTGCCCAGCAAAAAAGAGGTTTTTAACAAACTTACTTTCTAAACTTGGCTTAAGTTCGGTTGAGTCAATTGCGTCATATTCAATTGCATAGGCATCACGCATAATCATAGAATTTTCTAAGCCTTTTATGCTGTGATACATTGCATTTTGCACATCCACAGGAAGCGAAGTTGACACGCCTTGCACATAATACTCATTCGTATCCATTGCTTCTGGCTCTAAGAATAATTGATGACGGTCTTTATCGGCAAACCTAACAATTTTACTTTCGATACTTGGGCAATAGCGTGGACCGGTGGAAGAAATTTCACCATTGAACATTGGCGCGCGATCCAAGTTTTCCAAAATGATTTTATGAGTATCTAAATTTGTGTAAGTCAAATAGCAACTGGTAACATTTTCTGGAGTTTTGTCGCTTAAAAAACTAAAACTTTGAATGTCGCAGTCGCCTTTTTGCTCTTCCATTTGTGAAAAATCTATTGTTCTGCCGTTTAGTCTTGCCGGGGTTCCTGTTTTAAACCTTAAAATTGTGTGGCCAAGTTGCGCTATGGAATCGGTTAAATCTTCCGCCCTTGCAAAGCCGTTTGGGCCAACATTTTTGCTGTATTCTCCAACAATAATACGGCTTTTTAAATAAACGCCTGTTGCAACAATAACAGCGTCAGCAAAATATGTTTCGCCTTGCGAAGTTAAAACGCCGCAAACTTTGCCGTTTTCCACTAAAATTTCTTTAGCTTCGGCTTGTTTTATAAACAAATTTTGGGTATCCTCTAGCACTTTTTTCATTTTGTTGTGATATTGTTTTTTATCAACTTGCGCCCTTAGGCTGTAAACTGCTGGGCCTTTGCCCGCATTTAACATTCTTATTTGAATACTTGTTGCGTCAGTGTTGATGCCCATTTGACCGCCAAGTGCATCAATTTCGCAAACCAAATGTCCTTTGGCTGTGCCACCAATTGACGGATTGCATGCCAAAAAACCAATGCTATCTAATGATATTGTAAGTAGCATTGTTTTAAAACCTTTTCTTGCAAGCGCAAGGCATGCTTCAATTCCCGCATGACCCGCACCAATAACTATTGCATCAAACTTGTTGTTCATAACTTTTCTCCAAATTTTTCAATTTAGTATAGCACATTGATGGTTTGATAACAATATTTATTTTAAATTGATGATAATATTTATTAAAAAAAATAATTAAAAGTGTTTTTTTTAACTATTTTTTTAAATTATGCACTTCAACAAGCATATCTTCCATTTTTTGCATACACTCGTCTTGATTGTATGCAACTGCCGAATTTAAATATTTTTGGGCATAAATTTTTCTTTGTTCTTTATGTTCTATCCAATAGTCCAAAACTCTTGCAAGGTCTTTATAGCTCCCATTTTTAAAAATACATTTTTCATCAACTGCAAAGCCGCTGGTTGCTGCATTTTTGCTGTCTGAAACAATTGTTAGTTTGCCACACGTGATTGCCTCTAAACATGCAATGCCTTCGAGTTCGGTTTCTGCTGGGTGAACATATATGTCGCTATAATTAATAACGTCAATAATTTGCTGGCGATTAAAATATTTAAAAATTGACTGAACTTTCAGGTTTTTTGCAAGTTTTTTATATTTTTTTTCTTTTATACCAACACCTGCGAGAATTAATTGAATTTTATCTTTAAATTTTGAAATGTTTATTGCTTTAATAAGCAAGTCTTGTCTTTTTTCTCTTGCATAGCGCCCAGTTGACAAAATAACAATTTTATTTTTTAAATTATTTGGTTTTTGAACTTGTTTTTTCTTGACAGCTTTGTTTACGCCGTTGGAAATTACATAGCCATTTGTTTTTGTTTTTATTGTTTTTTCAAAAATATCTCTAATAAATTGTGTTGGATAATGAATTGCATCAACATTTTTATATAATTTTTTATATATTATTTTATACACCAATTTATTAACAAATTTAAATCTGTTTAACTTTATATAACTGGTTAAATTTTCTGCTTGCATATGAAAACCTGCAGTACTAGAAATCCCCATTTGGTTGGCAATTTTTATGGTTGCAACGCCAAGGCTTAAGGGCAACATAATATGCACATGGTCGGTGCCGTCAAGCGCTTTTGCAATTATATCTTTTTGTGGTTTTGCTAGCGCAACGCCAACTTTTTTTACATAGTTGTTTAAAATTTTTCCAAAGTTCATATTTGGTACAACAAAAATATTTTTTTTGCCAATTTTGTCTTGGTCTGCACACAAAATTCGCACAGTATGACCTTTGGCTTTTAAGTAATTTATTAAATTTGTTGTTGCAACGGTTGTTCCATTGTTTTCTTTGCCCAAAACATCACAGACTATTGTAATAATCATAAAAACCCTATACTTTTGGTTTAGTATAGGGATTTTTCTTATAAATTATACAGATGTTATTTTGTTTATTTAATCAAGCCCCTTTCCATATTTTCTGGAATGGCTATTTTTAATAATTGTAGCACAGTTGGTGCAACATTTGCCAGTTTGCCGCCCTTCATCAATTTTGCCTTTTCGTGTTTTTCAGAAACCAGCATAAATGGCACTTTGTTTGTAGTGTGCGCCGTTAATTTCTCGCCCTTTGCACCAAGCATTTGCTCGGCATTGCCATGGTCGGCTGTTATTATGCAATCACCACCTGCAGTTATTGTCGCAAGTGCTATTGCATAGGCGCATTTGTCAACCGCTTCAATGGCCTCAATGGCTGACTCCAAATTGCCAGTATGCCCAATCATATCTGCATTGCTAAGGTTTACCAAAATAAAGTCATATTTTTGACTGCAAATTGCATTTAAAACTTCTTCAGTTATTTCAAACGCTTTCATTTTTGGAGTGATTGCAAAATCCAAAACGTCTTCGCTTTCTATTAGTTTTCTATCTTCATTTTTATATGGTTTTTCTATTCCACCATTAAAGAAAAAAGTAACATGAGCATACTTGGTTGTTTCGCTTATATGAAATTGTTTTAAGCCATTTTTTGAAATTATCGCACTTAAATTATCTTCAATTTTTTCCGGCCCAAAAGCAATGTGAACATTGTTAAAAGTTGCATCATATTCTGTCATGGTTGCAAAGTATAAATTTTTAAAATCAACCACCTTAAATTCTTTAAAATCTTTTTGAGTAAACGCCTGTGTGATTTCTCTTGCCCTGTCAGTTCTAAAATTAAAGAAAATAACCGAGTCGCCGTCTTTTATTGCTTCAAAATCGTTTGTGATGGTTGGCCTAAAAAACTCGTCATAAACTTTGTTGCCATAACTGTCTGCAAAAGCATCTTCAATGGTTTTGGCTGGCTCTTCAGCAATGCCTTTTGTAAGCATATCGTATGCCTTTTGCACTCTGTCATAACGCTTTTCTCTATCCATTGCAAAAACCCTGCCACAAAGTGAGGCGATTTTTACATTTGTGTTTTTGATGTGTCTTTCTATCTCTCCAACAAAATTTACACCGCTTGTAACCAAAGTATCTCTGCCATCCAAAAACAAATGCAAATAAACTTTTTGCAAGTTGTAACTATTTGCCAAATCCACAAGTGCTTTTAAATGGTTAATATGCGAATGCACCCCACCATTTGAGCAGAGCCCCATAATGTGAAGCGCCGAGCCGTTTTGTTTTGCGTGTTCAACCGCACCCATAAGAGCCTTATTTTCAAAAAAACTTTTGTCGGCAATGGCTCTATCTATTCTTGGCAAGTCTTGATAAACAACTCTGCCCGCACCAAGATTTAAATGCCCAACTTCGCTATTGCCCATTTGACCTTTGGTTAGGCCAACAAACTCGCCACTTGCCTGCAGCTCTGTATGTGGAAAAAGTGCCTTTAGTTTTTTTAAATTTGGCATACCCTGAAGTTTTACCGCATTGCCATGTTTGCTTTTGTTTATTCCCAGCCCGTCCATAATAACCAATGTAACCATAAACAACCCCCCAAAATTTGTATCTGTTGCAAACATTATAGCACTTTTAAATGAATAATGAATAATGAATAATGAATAATTGTTAATAATATTTTAATATTTTTATTTTTAAGTGCGTGCACCTAGTAATATACCCGCCTTGCTTATGTATTAAAAAATTGCCCTTACGATAGGCTCCCCCATACTTCTATGGCAATGAGTTTGATGTTGAACGAACAAAAGTAAGTGAACAGACTGAATGTGATTTGTCCAATATTTATTAAAATCAAACTTGCAATATTTCTTTTTTACTTCTTTGTGCGTATTCAAAGGCTTTAAATGTTCCACTTGAATTTTGATGACGAATATGAAAAACAACATAATCACTATGCTCAATAATTTCACAGTTTCTAAAGTAAATTCTTTTATAAAAACCCTTGTAACGCATTTCAAAATAAATCAACTCGTCATAATCTTCTTCTTTTAGCCATAATGGTCTTTTGCGTGGTCTATCAATATATTTATAGTCATCACAAACATAATACCTTTTTATAAATGGGTATTTTTTTTGTAAATCAGCAACCACCATATTACATAAATAGTCAAAATCACCAAACCCACCAAAATAAAAATATTTAACATTTTTGTTGGTAATTAAATCTTCAAAAACCAAATACAGTTTTTCTTTTAAATCTTTATTATCTTCTTCAATATCTCTATGTCCAAAAACGGAACATGATTTGTCTGATATTACCATAAATCCCCCTCAATGCAATCAACGATATGTCGTTTATTGTGACACACCATTTACTAAAAGTCAAGGATATATCCCCGAATAATTAAAAGTCCAAATGTTAAGATTATATAGAGGATATATCGTGGAGTTTAGTATGAACACTAGGGAAGCTGTAACACAAAGAATTTTAAATTTATGTAAAGAAAAAGATATTACACCAAACAAATTAGGGACTTTATCTGGCGTGGAGCCAAGTACTATTACAAGTATTTTTTATGGCAAAAGTAAAAACCCGGGTATCGTAACAATAAAAAGCCTTTGTGATGGTTTAAAAATTACATTGTTTGATTTCTTTAATGACAATTTGTTTAAAACGTTAGATTTGGACGATTAATTAAGAGTTGTATTAAAAACCTAAAAATTTAAAAGTTTTTTTAATTTTACATTTTATAGGTTTACAATTTTATAAAAATGTATGGTACAATATGAACATGAAAAGATTAGATGTTATTGTTTTTGAAAAAGGTTTGTTTGCAACCAGAGAAAAGGCAAAAGAAGCAATTTGCAATGGCAACATAATGGCAAACGGAAAAATTGCCACAAGGCCGGGGGAAAAATTTGGCGATGATGTGCAAATTGAAGTTGTGGGCGAAGTGCTAAAATATGTTTCTCGTGCGGGCTTAAAGTTGGAAAAAGCAAAACAAGAGTGGAATATTGATTTTTGCAACAAAGTTGTTTTGGATGTTGGTGCGTCAACCGGTGGCTTTAGTGATTATGCACTTCAAAACGGCGCATTAAAAGTTTATGCAGTGGATGTTGGAACAAATCAACTGCACGACAAAATAAAAAACAACCCAAGGGTTGTCAATTTAGAAAAAACCGATTTTAGAACCCTACCACCTCTTGCTGACAAAATTGACATTGCTGTTTGTGACTGCTCGTTTATATCACTCAAACTGCTTGCTCCAAAATTTGGCGAAGTTTTGCAAAGTGGAGCCTTGCTTATAACTCTAATAAAACCACAGTTTGAATGTGGCAAAGAAATTGCACAAAAAACAAAGGGCGTTTTAAAAGACCAATTATTGCAACAAAGTTTAAAAAAAGAAGTGATTGACTTTTTTATCAATCACAACTTTGATTTTGTTGACTCGTGTGACTCGCCAATTTTAGGCACGGCTGGTAACAAGGAATTTTTGGCGTATTTTATTAAAAAATAAAAGTTTTAATCATCTCTCCGTCTTGCAAAAATAACAATCAAAAACCTTAATAGGTTCATAACCGAAACCACAAGCGCTGCGACATAAGTTAATGCCGCGGCGTTTAATACTTTTTTTGTGCCTGAAAGTTCTTCTTCTGTTAAAATGCCCTCGGCTCTTAACATTGAAATTGCTCTGTTTGAAGCGTTGTATTCCACAGGTAAGGTTGCCAAATTTAAAAGCACTGCAATTCCAAAAAAGCCAATGCCGGACCAAAGCATAACGTTGCCCGCAACCCCACCAGACGCAACACCAAAGTTAAAAATCAAACCCAAAATCACAAGTGGCCAAAGTAGTGTTGAGGCAATGTTGCTGATTGGTATTAAAATTTTTCTAAATGTGTAAGGGCCGTAATGCTCTTTTGCTTGCATAGCGTGGCCAAGTTCGTGGCATGCAACACCAAGCGCCGCAACCGAACTAGAAGAATAAACTTCTTGCGACAGGCAAATTTGGTTTGTTCTTGGATTAAAATGGTCGGTTAGTTTGCCAGGTGTGGTGGTAACCGAAATATAATTCATTCCATTTGCGCCAAGCAACCTTTTTACAAGCTCACCAGCTGTTATGTTGGAAGAATTAAAAAGTACACTATATTTATTGTAAGTGCTGTTTACTTTAAATTGCGCATAAGACGCAAAAATTAATGCCGGCAAAAGTATAATGCCCATAATGTAATAATCTAAATACATAAATTGCTCCTTTTGGTATGTATATTCTTGGGGATATTATTTTAAGCTTGGCTTTTAGTGGTTTTTAATGAATAATGAATAGTGAATAATGAATAATGGATGATAATTTTTAATGAATAACACTAAAATTACAAGTTTTTTTAACAAAAACAAAATTCAACCTGCGGTTGTTTGTAGTCAATTTTTAAATTACCCTTCACTATTCACGCGATTGCCGATAGGCATATCGCCTTTCACTTTTCACTGTTCACTCGTTTACGCCAGTAAACGCCTACTTCACAAACACAATCGTCATTCCTGCATTGCTGTAGTTCAAGTCCTCGCCGTCATAACCGCTTTTTAGTGTTGTTATGAGTTTAAAACATTTTGGATTGTTTAAATCCCAATCCTCGCCAAAAATGTAGTCCTTTATTATTTTTTGCTTTTTTAAAGAAAATAAACGTTCTCTAACTGCTTGGCAAATTGCCCCGCCTGCCCCACTACTTCCATAGCCATGAATAAACTTGATTGCCTTAACACCACTCACTTTTGCAACTTCAATTTCCAACTCCATATTACAAAGAGCAATGTCCACTGGCGGCATATCGTCTTTTAAATTTATTGTTATTAAATCCATACTGGTATTATATATAATCAAAAAAATAATTTCAAGCAAACTCCTCATAATAACAACATTTTAAGCCATACTAACTAAAAAAGGTGGTAAAAATGGCTTATTCATATAAGGGTGCGATTGAATTTGGACTAGTATATATTCCTGTAACACTGTCATCCAGCATAAAGCAAAACGACATTGGTTTTAATATGTTAGACAAAAAAACAATGAGCCGTGTTAAATACAAAAAAACTTGCGTTGATTGTGGTGGCAGAGAGGTCAAAAACGAGGACATTGTAAAAGGCTATCAATACGAAAAAGACAAATATGTTGTTTTTGATGACAAAGATTTTGAAAAACTAAAAACCGAAAAAGACAAAAACATTTGCATAGAAAGTTTTTTGTCGCAGAGCGAAGTTAGCCCAATTTTTTTTGACAAAACCTATTATGTAAAACCCGCTGGCGGAGAAAAGGCATATTTTGTGCTTTTAAATGCCATGCAAAAACAAAAAAAGGTTGCGCTTGCAAAAACTGTTATTGGCACAAAAGAAACCTTGCTGATTTTAAGCATATTGGGTGGCAAAATGATTGCAACTTCGCTATTTTTTAATGACGAAATTGTAGAAGCCCCACAAGTTAAAAAAGTTGCCGTAACAAAAAAAGAGTCCGACCTTGCAAACTCATTAATTACACAAATGACAGCCAAGTTTGAGCCAAGCAAATACAAAGATGAATACATTGAAAAAGTTAAAAAAGCCATAAAGAGCAAAATTGCTGGCAAAGAGATTATTCAAGCCAAAAATGACACAAAACCAACAAAAGTTATTAACATTATGGAGGCGCTTCAAAAAAGTTTAAACACAAAACCAACTAAAAAGAAGGTGAAAGATGCGGCTAACTGAATATAACAAAAAGCGAGATTTTGACATATCAACCGAGCCAAAAGGCAAAATGGCAAAAACAAAAATACAAAACTTAAAGTTTGTTATGCAAAAACACAATGCAAGAAATTTGCATTATGATTTTAGGCTGGAACACAAAGGCGTGCTGGTTAGTTGGGCTGTGCCAAAAGGTATTTCGCTTGATCCAAAGGTAAAAAGGCTTGCCGTACACGTAGAGGACCACCCGCTTGACTATGCCAATTTTGAAGGCGTGATTCCAAAAGGCGAATATGGTGCTGGCACTGTTCAAATTTGGGACAGTGGCAATTATTATTCATTAAAAGATTTTTCAAAAGGTTTAAAAAATGGCGAACTTAAAATTGTGCTAAACGGCAAAAAACTAAAGGGCGAATTTCATTTGATTAGAACCAAAGATAACCAGTGGCTAATTTTTAAAAGCAAAGACCAATTTAGCGAAAACGAAACTCCCACCAACAAAAAATCAAAAACAAAACAAAGCAAAAATCCCTTTGATAAGGTGAGCGTGGAACTAGCCGAACTTTCTAACACAATTCCAAGTGGCAAAGACTGGCTTTTTGAAACAAAGTATGACGGTTATAGAATTGTTGCCTTTGTGGAAAATGGCAGGGTGAAATTGGCTACAAGAAACAACAACGACTACACCCAAAAGTTTGCTAGCATTGAAAAAGCGTTAAAAAGGCATTTTAAAGACTCGGCAGTTGTGCTTGATGGCGAAATTGTTGTGGTTGACTCTAGTGGCAGGTCGGATTTTTCTGCACTTCAAAACTCGATAAAAACGGGCAAACAAGATTTTGTTTATTGCATATTTGATTTGCTTGCCTTTGGTGGCGAAGATTTACGCCAAGAAAAATTGCAAATCCGCAAAGAACTGCTAAGAAAATGTTTGCGTGGCTGCCCCGACAATTTGATTTTTAGCGATTATGTAATTGGCAAGGGTAAGCAAACGTTTGCTTTAGCAAAAAAGTTGGGGCTGGAAGGTGTTATTGCAAAAAAGATTGATTCAACTTACACTGGCACTCGCAGTGGAAATTGGCTTAAAATAAAGTGCTACAAACGGCAAGAGTTTGTAATTGGTGGCTACACCACTACCGATAAAAATGAAAATTTGAGCGCTTTACTACTTGGCTACTACGACCAAAACAAATTGATTTATGTGGGTAAGGTAGGCACAGGCTTTAACCAAAGCAAAAGGCAAGAATTAAGGCAGTTGTTTGAAAAACATAAGTCAGACAAAAGCTATTTTTCCGATTCAATAAAAAGCAATGAAAAAATAACCTATTTAAAACCAAAACTTGTTGCCGAAATTCAATTTGCTGAAATAACCAAAAGTGGCAACATTCGACAAGGCAGTTTTGTTGACATAAGAGATGACAAACCGCCTAAAGATGTAAAATTGGAGATGGCTAATGAACAAGACAATTGAAATCACCAATCCAGATAGAATAATTTTTAAGGCTGACAAAATAACAAAGTTGCAAGTGGTGGAATATTACAACTCCGTTGCTGAGTTTATGTTTCCATATTTGCAAGATAGGCTACTTAGCGTTATTAGGTGTCATGGCGACTCTCTAGGCGAAAAGTTTTTTAAAAAGCATCCAGCACAAAAAAGCGAGTTTATTAAAACGCACAAAGTTAATGGCGAAGAATATTATTATTTAAAAACTCCTAGTGGAATTGTTTACGAAGCGCAAATGGGAACGCTAGAATTTCATACTTGGGCAAGCGATGTAAAAAATTTTAATAAGCCAAACATTATGACTTTTGATTTAGATCCAGACGAAAGCATAAACTTAAAACAATTAAGGCAAGGGGTTTTGCATTTAAAAAGTTTGTTAGACGAACTTGGGCTTGTGAGTTTTTTAAAAACAAGCGGTGGCAAGGGATATCATATTTGCATACCTTTTGAGCCAAGTTGCACGTGGAAAAAGTTTTATGCTTTTTCTGAGCAAGTTGCAACTCTTATGGAGCAAAAGTGGAGTGATAAATACACCACCAATATTCGCAAGTCTGAGCGAAAAGGCAAAATTTTTATTGACTATATGCGAAACAACAAAGGCTCAACCTGCGTAGCACCTTTTTCACTTAGGGCAAGGGAACATCCGTGCGTGTCAATGCCAATTGCGTGGGAAGAATTAAATAAAATAGCACCAAACAAAATTACAATGTTTGATGCCTTAAAGCGTATTAAAAATCATAATCCTTGGAAAGACTTTTTTAACGTCAAGCAAAAAATAAATTAATTACTTTTTTAAAACAACGGTTATTTCACTACGGTTGTGAAAAAGTTGTCTTGCCAAAACAAGCGAATATTTTGAAGTAAGCTGGGCTAATGCTTCGCTTACTTTTTTATACGAAAAGTTTTTTGCAAGTTTAAATGTTGTAACAACAACTCCCCCAGCGTTTAGCCTATCGTAAAAGTCTAAAATAATTTTAGAAGAAAGCGAGCAATCCATTTTCATATCGTTAACAATAATGTCAAAATTACTGTGATCAAACCTTCTTAAATACTCCTCAGTGGTCATACGAAAATGTTGTACATTTTCATTTTTTAAAACCTCTGGCGAAAGACTTGCTGGGTCAATGGCGTGTGTTTTTATATTTGCGCTTGCCAAAACTTTTGTCCAGCCACCAGGCGCAGCACCAAGGTCGCAAGCAAAACTCATATTTTCTAAATTAATATCGCAAAGGTCTAGCGCTTCAATGAGTTTGTATTCTGCGCGAGAAACAAATTGTTGCTTTTTTGAAAAGTGAGGCATACCACCCTTAAACCTTGAAAGGTTTGTTTTGCTGCTACCAAAGCCAACCATAAGTGCAAGTTCGGTTTCATAAACCGAAACAATTTGCTCGGGATTTTTTACATTTAAAATATAATTTTTATTATTTAAATATTCGCTAATTTCGCCAATATTTATTGCCCTATTTTCAAAATTAATATTGCTTAAATATTGAATAGAATAACTATTATTAATATTTAAATTATTAATTATTAAATTAATTATTTCGCTTTGATTTAAAGGCTTTGCGAATATTTTATCAACCAAAAAAATATGTCTTAAAAATATTATTGGCATATTTTTAATAATATCAGAAAATTCATTTAATTCTAAATCAATATTAATTAAACTTTGCTCGTTGGAAAGCGCTTGAATTTCGTCAAAATTTTTATTTAATTTATTTAATTCCATAAAGCAAAGGTCTTTTGCTTGCTCGTTGTATGTGATAATATATTTCATATTTCTACCTTTTAATTTTTTGAAAATGTTTGTTTTTACTTTTAAATTTTTCGGTTTTAGTGTATCATAAAAACAGATTATACGCAAGGGGTTTAAGCAGTAAATGGGGCTTTTTAAAAGAAAACACAACGATATTATACCAAAGCAAAACAAACTTAAAACTTTGGTAACAAACTATTCTGGCAGAAATGGCACTTTGATTATGAATAGCAAGCTTGTTGTGCCAGAAAACTATACCTTTGTTATTGGCAAAAAAGGCAAGGCAACTGACCGCTTTGACGCCGGTGAATATTTTTTAAACTATACCAACCTACCTTATTCTTGTCGTAAGTTTGGCATTGATAAATATGAGGGTGACAAAAAGGGTAAATTTATTTGTGAATACTATTTTCTTGACAAAGGTGTTTTTTCTGGCAAATTTAAAACTTATCGCAAAGTGCAAATGGGCACAAAAGCTTATGGCTTGTTTAAGGCGGGCGTTTGTGGAGTGTATACATATAAAATTGCAAATGAGATAGAATTTATGCAATCGCTACTCAACGAGTTTGACTACATAAAAACCGGCGAGGCGGAGAAATTGATTGAGGCTTGGGTGAGCGAAGTTGTTGTTGACGCTCTAGAAAAAAATAATTTTATCATTGACGATTGTATAAAAAACAGCCCAATTATTGCCGACACTTTAAAAAGGGCTGTTGCAAAACTTTTTAAGGTTGCAGGGCTAGAACTTTTGGATTTGTATATTAATAAATATAAACTTCCAAAACAATATCAAGAAGAAAGCGACAAGATTGTAAAAATGCAAGAGGACCAAAGAAACGGAGTAATAAACGACATTGCCGCCGAAGATAAAGAAGAAACAAATGCTCATGCCGAGCAGGAAGACAATCAAATGACTGCCAAACAAGATGATAATTCTTTAAACCAACAATCAAATGAGCCATTTGAATATGTTCCATTTGGCAACATTGTTATAGAAGAACACAAAAACGCAACCATAAATCAAACAGCAAATATAAATAATGAAAAATCTTTTGTTGACTTAAATTTAAATAGGTTGTATGATAGTAGCAGCAAAAACACAAAAAGATGCTTACGCTGCGGTGGCGAAAATCAACCAAACGCCAGCCGCTGCACTTTATGTGGAGAAATTTTTGAAAGTGAGGAATATTAATATGAAATTTAATAAAGATATGACAATTGCAGAAGTTTTAAATGCAAACGAAAACTTAAAAGAAGTTTTAATGGGCTTTGGCATGCACTGCTTTTCTTGCCCTTGCGCTTTAAGCGAAACACTAGAAGAAGCAGCCGAAGTTCACGAAATTGACATCGACCTATTATTAGAAAAATTAAACCAAGCAAAGTAAGAAAATACTCATTTCATTCGTATTGTTCTTGCGTAACCTAAAGAAAATACTTCGTATTATTCTTGCGTGCCTAAAGAAAATACTCATTTCATTCGTATTGTTCTTGCGCGCCTAAAAAGGTGCTAAATTTTAGCACCCCAGCCCCAAATCCCACCAAGGTGAGAAAAATCTGTGAAAGGGGGTAGTTCACAAATCGGCTGTAAAAAGCCCATTTGTTCCCATAGTAAAGTGGATATTACAATTCCCTCCTAAGGAATAGTCAGCTGTTCGAGTCAGCTTGGGAACACCAGAGAAAAAACCGTTTTTGCCTGAAATTTCAGTATAAAAAACGGTTTCTTTTTTTACCAAACTATTGATTATAGTGACCACATTTAAAAAGCCCTAGATTTAATCTAGAGCATTTTGTTTTAATTATCATTTAAACCAAATTGTCTTGTCATCAAAACTTCTTTCCAGTGATTTTCACGAGAAATTATATATTCATTTCCAAGACTCATATTACAAACTTCAAGAACAGAGTATTTTAAGTTGTATTTGTATTGATTACCATTGACTGTCAATAATTCTTTATCAACGCCAGGGAAATGAGTTAATGACACTTTTTTGTCAAGAATATGAGAAATATATATATCCGATGGATTAATATCTCTTTGACTTTTTAAATCAAGACCTGGATATGATTAATGAAATCACATTATGTACTTCAAAGAGCACCTAAATCATGAAATTGAGCAAAAGTGCACCACAAATGTGATTCCCGTTTGTTTTAAAACACAAAGGCAACCACAATTGGTTGCCTTTGCACAATATTTGGTACCCTTAAGCGGAATCGAACCGCTGACTTCGCCGTGAGAGGGCGACGTATTAACCTCTTTACCATAAGGGCAAAATTTATAACACTTTAAAGTTATCACATTTGTTGCATTCTGTCAATTATTTTGTTGAAACTTTTTTGTCAATGGTTTTTGTTATTTTAAATTTATAGAAACTAATTTTATTATATGGCTATGTCACACCAAATGGTTGATTTTTTCATAAAAATATGCTCTAATAATAGTAGAGAAAACATAGGAGTTGATTTCAATGTCTGCTATTAAAGATATTTTAGATAAAATCGATAAATTAATCCCTGCCGACCAAGAGCATCTTAAAACAATCCTTATTTGTGAGGTAGTAAGTAATGATTATTTTAATTAACGGTGCATCACATACAGGAAAAACCGCACTTGCACAAAAACTACTTGAAAAATATAAATTTCCCTATATCTCAATAGACCATTTGAAAATGGGTTTAATTCGTAGCGGCAACACAACCCTTACGCCAATGAGTGATGATTCCAACCTCACAGCATACTTATGGCCAATTGTTTGTGAAATGATTAAGACCGCAATAGAAAACAAGCAAAATCTTATTATTGAAGGTTGCTATATACCCTTTGATTGGTCAAATGATTTTGAAAAAGAATATCTTGATAACATTAAACACTTTTGTCTTGTGATGAGTGAGAAGTATATTCGAAAGCATTTTACGGATATAAAGAAATATGCGAATATTATTGAAGACCGTTTGGACGATTCTTATTTCACCATAGAGTCTGTTTTAAAAGACAACGCAACAGTTTTATCTCTTGCTAAAAAACACAAAGTCAATTATTTACTTATAGACGAGACTTATGAAATTGATGTTGAGTTATAATGACAAATTCCAGTTTATCGAGTAGAGGAGGGTTAACGCTTTTCTCTACAAAAAGTGTTAAAAATCAGTCATATTAAGTGACATCGCCTATTATATAAATAAATATAATTTTTGTTTTAAGCGCTTGGCTTTTGCTAATTCAAATAAAAAAACCACCAACTCAAAAAGTTTGGTGGTTTTTTATTGATTATTTGTAATAATATAAACTATCGGAAGTAGTGCTTTTAGCACTATGTGCTTGCTACGCAATCACGCTCGCTGTGCTCGCACTCCCTCAGTTTGAATAAACATCAGTTGCTGGCAAATACCACTTCGTGTTGCTTGCAGACAAAACTTCCGATAATATAAACTATCGGAAGTAATTTTGAATAAATTCAAAATTAATGCTAACGCATTTGCAAAATTGGCATTTTGCACTTCCAATAGTATGTATAAACATCAGTTTTGCTTGAATATACACTTCGCTTTGCTCGTGTGCATTCAGACAAAACTTCCGATAATATAAAAAATTACACCTTTTCAAAAACATAAAATGTTGCCGGCATACCGCCATAAACATAATTTCCCATTTTCCATTCGAGAAACATAATTTGTTTGCCATTTATGGTTTTAAAATAGTAATTAGAAACAACACTCTTTTTTTGGTCTAGCAATTTGCCTTTGGTCCAACGATCTTCCCATGTACAATCAAAATATTTTCTTACAACCTTGCCATCTTCAAAAAACTCAATGTCCTCAAGCCACAAGCGCAAATCTTTATCATAATTTTTGTTTTCAAAATCATCCATATTTTCAACATAGGCAATGCTTTTCCATTTGCCAACAATTTGCTCATCAAACTCAAAAGGAAGATTAACGTCTTCAATTTTTCGTATATCATCAAAAGCAAACCTTTTGGCAGATGACCTTTTTAAAACATATATAAATTTTTCGTCTTCGTTTTCAACAAAAACAAACATAAAGTCGCCACTGTGCGTTTGTTTGATTTTATACTCATAACAAAGCACGGGCAAATCACCACCATAATGAACAAACAACTTGCCCTTTGTCCATCCCTCAAAAATCCAATAGCCCTGCCCGTTTGGCAAAAAATATATTGTTTTGAAATCGTAGTCGCAAGTCTTTTTATCAAGAAGCACTTCTTTAAACTGCTCCACGCTCTCAATTTTATCCCAAAACTCCCACTTGCCAATAGCAAGCTCATCATCTTCAAAAACCATATCTTTTAAATATGCCATAGAAACGCCTCGCAAAATAAAATTTATTTAACACTTGTATTTTATCAAATATAACCCAAATTGTAAAACAATTTAAAAAAACACCCTTACGGGTGTTTTTTGGCGCAGGAAGAGGGGCGACGCGTTAAGAAAAAATAAAAATTTAAAGAACATAAATGTTCTTGCAAAATTTCATTTTTAATGCCAAAGCCGGGAGCGCGCCAGCGCGGTCTGGCACCGACAGGTGTTGAACCCGTGGGGTTCAAATCCCGACCTGCATATAAAAAACACCCTTTCGGGTGTTTTTTGGCGCAGGAAGAGGGATTTGAACCCTCGCGCCCTGTTACAGACCTACTCCCTTAGCAGGGGAGCCCCTTCGACCTCTTGGGTATTCCTGCACAACCTTTTTTAAGTCAACACATTAAAATTACCACAATAATTGCTTGTTGTCAATTATTTTGTTAAATCTTTTTTGTGTTGACCTAAAAGTTGCATGTTTTGACATTTTAACGTTTATCATGTTTTGATTTTTTTATTTTTTTGTGTATGGTAGCAATTGTAAAATACAATAAAACATAAAAGATTAAAATAATGCCATACAAAATTTGATATGGAAAGCCCAAATTTAATTCTAATGGATCGTTTCTCATATACATATAGTCTGATCCAGGGAAAATAACCCAGTTAATTACCCCCCCCCAGACAAACATTAATACAAATGATAAGTAACAATAACCAATTTTTTTAAAGTTGAAATTTGTTCTGCCCAAAACTATCATTAATATGGCAGTTATAAATCCTACGCAATGACTTATTGTGCTATACAAGCACGTAAAAGACATATACATTTTGTTGATGCCAACTGCTGGGTACAACAAAAAGGCAATTGTTGCCAAAATTCCGCCAGTAACAACAAAGTTGTTAAACGTTTTGTTTTTTACAAATGATGAAATAATAAGCATCCAAACCATAACAGAACAAATATGCATAGGCAACAAAATTTTTGCAACCTCCGCCAATGTCCAATTTTCTAAAATAGCAAAGTTTACAATTCTTGATGAAATTTCAAAAAACAATAAAATGCCCACCAAAACTTTAAAGAGCACCTTTTTTGCTTTTTCACTTTTCTTTCTGAAAATAACCGAGAGCAATACTGCCGCAACTGCCACACAAACCAGCATTATTATGTGCCTTGTGCCGTATAAATAGCTTTCAAGTTTTGGGTTGTTTTTATCAGTAAAAAAATCTATAATACTCATTTTTTTTATCCCCCTTTGTAAAAATCTAATCTTTTTATGATTCCTTCACCACAACCGATTGGTCGTCTAAAACACCAATAAGTTCGTTTATTAAAAGGTTGTTTGGGTTTACCGTTTTGTTTATTTTAAATGCTTTGTTTGTGCCTGTGCATTTGCAAACCACCGGTGTATCACCGCTGTACATAGAAAGTATCAGCATAACTTTGTTATAAACAGCCTTGTTGGTTGTGTCAAATTTGATGTAAACGGTTTTGTTTGACTTTGGCTTGTCTTCCACTTCTTCTTGGTCGGTTTGCAAATCTTCCCAGAACAAAATTTTGTCAACCGTAACAATTGGTTGTTCGCCGTCCCTAATTGACAGCCTACCCTTTATGGTGATCATAACATCGTCTTGCAGTCTATCTTTATACCTATCATAAATTGCAGGAAAAAGCATTGCCTCAAAGTTGCCGTAAAGGTCTTCTAGTTGCAAAATTGCCATTTCTTTATTTCCGGCCTTGGTGTAAACCTTTTTTATTTCTTGAACAATACCGCCACATGTTACAAACATTCCGTCAGTTATGCCAGAGTTATAAACAACTTCTTGCTCACCGTCTTCACCAGCGTTGTCAAGATTTTCTTCTTCGGATGTTTCGGCAACCAACATATCAGAAGTTATGTTATAGTCCTTAAAGTTGTCCATATAGTCATCAAGTGGATGTCCTGATAAATATATGCCCAAAACATCTTTTTCAAACTTTAATTTGGCGTTTTTGTTGAACTCTTTAATGTCTGGAATTTTCACCTCGTCAAAAGCCATGAGTGCGCTTTCTTCTTCTGCACCACCAAAGGCATCAAAAAGTGAAAATTGACCGCTTGCCTTTGATTTTCTATCGTGATTAACCTTGTCAATCATGGTGTCATAAATTGCACAAAGTGCACTTCTTGCGTAACCAAAGCAATCAAAAGCGCCACCCAAAATTAAACTTTCTAAACACTTTTTGTTTAAAACCTGTTGCTCGCTACGAGTGATAAAATCTTGAAGTGACTTATATTCGCCATTTTTTTCTCTTTCGGCAACAATCAGATCAATAACGCCAATGCCCACACCTTTCATACCGCTAAGACCGTATCTTATTCCACCATTTTCCACTTGGAAATATGTGCCAGACTTGTTTATGTGCGGTGGCAAAATTTCATATTTTTCTGTTTTTGCATAAGTGATATAGTGCTTTATTTCATCAGCATTGGTGATACGATTGTTAATAACCGCCGTCAAAAGTTCCACTTCGTGAAAACATTTTAAATATGCTGTTTGGAAAGTTAAGAAAGAATAAGCCGCTGCATGCGATTTGTTAAAGGCGTAAGACGCAAAAGCTTCCATTTGCCCAAACACATCTTCGGCTGTTTCTTTTGGAACGCCAAGCTTAATTGCACCGGCAATGGATTTTTTGCCCTCTGGATCTTCCCAACCATTTATGAATTTTTCTTTTTCGTACGCCATTTTGTCTTTTTTCTTTTTACCCATAATACGACGTACGTTGTCGGCTTGCCCTAGATTGTAGCCACCCATTGTTTGACAAACCTTCATAACTTGCTCTTGATAAACAATAACGCCATAGGTTACGTTTAAAATTGGCTCTAAGCAAGGGTGTGCAAAGCTTACAAGCTCTGGATTATGTTTGTTTTGAACATATTTTGGAATATATGCCATAGGGCCGGGACGATAAAGCGACACGCCCGCAATAATATCTTCTAGGCAGTCAGGTTTTAACTCTTTCATAAACTTTTTAAAACCACCACTTTCTAGTTGGAACACGGCCTCGGTTTTTCCCTCGCCAAGCATTTTGTATACTTCCGGATTGTTATAGTCCATATCTTTTGAATAAAAGTCAATGTCTATGCCTTTGGTCTGCTTAACATACTCGCAAGCCTTGTTGATGTCGGTGAGTGTTCTTAGCCCCAAAAAGTCCATTTTTAAAAGTCCTAACGCCTCAAGTTCGGTCATAGAAAACTGTGTGGAGATATCGTCACCATTGCGCATTAATGGCACAAACTCGTCAACTGGGCCCGGTGCAATCAAAATACCGCAAGCGTGTGTTGAGATGTTTCTTGGCATACCCTCCATTTTGATGGCTATATCTATCACCTTTTTGAGTGAAGGATCTTCGTCGTATATTTTTCTTAATTCTGGAATGATAAATTTTGCATCATCAGGGTTGCCCGTTGTACCAAAATAGTATTTTAAAACTGGCGGTTTTTTGATGCCGTCAGGAAGTTTTGCCGGAACAAGTTTGCTTAGTTTATCCGCCATAGAATAAGGAATTTTTAAAACCCTGGCAACATCCCTAATTGCATTTTTTGCAGCCATTGTTCCAAACGTACCAATATAGGCAACATTTTCTGGCGAATACTTTTGTTTTACATATTCAATAATATCTGCACGCTTGTCATAGTCGAAGTCAACGTCAAAGTCGGGCATAGAAACACGCTCTTTGTGAATAAATCTTTCAAACAGCAAA
>SVIU01000015.1 GCA_015069335.1 Clostridiales bacterium | reverse complement strand
GGTAACATTGGCTTTACTGCACACAATTGTGATGTTGTTGCAACCACTTACATTCAAAATGCAATAAGAAAAGATGCAAACGACGAGTGGGAGAAAATAGTTGGCACTCAAGCACAATGGTCAAGTGCAACCGACGCAACTAATGCATCCAACTATGTAACCAATAGCGATACATGGACCTTTGGTTCGATATATTTTGATGATTGGTTTGAAGATGTGGCTACTGTTTTAAGAATAAAAGTAGTGATAAGCAACTACTCACTTTTCCCAGTTTCAGCAAGGGTAAAAACTTTAAGTGTTGCTGGTACACCAGTTGCCGACTTTGACAATATTTATGAAACAGACAACTACGCTCTAGTAGCGCTTCATAATGACTACATTAGGGCAGCAACAAAAAGTGGAGATACAATAACCCCATTTGAAGATCAAATGGTTATTGAAATAACTCTATTAGACCACCAAGAATCATTTGACCTACAAGCCTTTTCTTTTGGCGTAGAGTTTGCTCAAACTGAAACACCAAGTGTTGAGGATGGGTATATAGTAGAAGACTTATACGAAGATGGAACAATGATTTTAACCCAAGTTCCATCATGGAAAAGCGGTTCTAGTAAACATTTTACAATACCAAATCAGGTGATAGACTCTGATGGCAATTTGGTTGATGTGGATTATATTTATAGTGATGATACACTATCTGGAATCACTGGTTATACAACAGTCACTTTGTCAGATGGTCTAGATTTTGATTCGTTCTCAGAATATGAACTAGCGTTTGACTCTTTACGAGGGGTTTTATTAGCTGAAAGTGTATATCAATTATGTTTTACTTTTTCGGGTTGTAATAACTTAATTTCACTAACTATTCCTGCTAATGTTGCCAGCTTTCGTAATTATATATACGACGAAGATACTGCCTCTTTAGAATGTATTTCAGAAGCTTTATATGTTGAAGAAGGTAATACTATGTGTTATTCAAAAAATAATTGTATCATTAGAATGGATGGTACACTTTATCAAGGTTGTCACAACAGCATAATACCTTCAAGTGTGACAACAATAGGCGAGCTTGCGTTTGCACGTTGTGAAAAATTAACAACGATAACTATACCTACTAACGTAACAAGTATAGGGAGGTATGCCTTCGATAATTGCAACGACCTAACCTCAATCACCATTCCATCTAGTGTAACAAGCATAGGGGAGAGTGCATTCAATTGCTGCCCAAATCTAACCATAATCACCATCCCAAGTAGCGTAACAAGCATAGGCGGTTCTGCGTTTGACGGTTGTGAAAGCCTAACCTCAATCACCTTCCAAGGCACAAAAGCCGAGTGGAACGCAATTGAGTTTGGAGATGATTGGAACGATTATACCGGCGACTATACAATCCATTGCACTGATGGTGATATTGCAAAGGAATAGTCTTAACAAATTACTCATATAAAAAGAAATACCGTTAAAAGTATTTCTTTTTTTGTGGCGATTTGATATAATAGGGCAAAGGTAAAAAGGTTTAATGTACGCAGAGGTTATTGTAGACATTTCGGCAAGTAATGTAGATAAAATTTTTGATTACGACATAACTGGGTTTGATGTTTGCGAGGGAACAAGGGTTAAAGTTCCTTTTGGCAAATTTGAAACCGAGGGCTTTATTATTCGCATTAAACAAAACACTAATTATGACAAGTCAAAAGTAAAAAGCATAATTTGTGCAGTTGACGATTTTGCAGTTATCACCAGCGAAATGATTGAGTTAATGCACCACATGTGCAACTTGTATCACTTGAAATATATAGATGCGCTTAGGTTGTTTATACCAAGCGAAATGCGCACCGGCAAGGTTAAGAGTTTAAGCAAAAAGGTTGTTGAATTTGTTGGCGACAAACAACAAATTGAGGCAAAATTGCGAAAAAATGCAAAAAATCAGTGGGGATTGTTGAATTTTTTAGAAACTGATAAAACATATTACAAAACCGACCTTTTTAACAAGTTTACAAATGTAGCAGTAAACAAGTTTGTGGAAATGGGTGTTTTGCAAGAAAGTGAATTGCAAAACAGACGCACTCCCGCCTTTAACAAAATTGACAAACTTGTTGTGGAGCATACCAATCTTCAAAAAAGGGCAATCACACAAATTTTGGAAGAAGATGGCAAAACAAGGCTACTTTTTGGTGTTACTGGCTCGGGTAAAACCGAAGTGTATATGAGCACAATAGAAAATGTAATAAGTCAAGGCAAAACTGCCATAATGCTTGTGCCAGAAATTTCACTTACACCGCAAGTTCTTGCAAACTTTAAGGCAAGGTTTGGCGAGCAAGTTGCAATACTTCACAGTGGGCTTTCTGCTGGCGAGCGCTTTGACGAGTGGAAGCGTATTCGATTGGGCGAAGCAAAGATTGTCGTTGGTGCAAGGTCTGCCATTTTTGCACCTATAACAAATGTTGGAATAATTATAATTGACGAAGAGCACGAGCAAAGTTACAACAGCGAGTCTAATCCGCGCTATTTTACAAAAGACGTTGCCGAGTTTAGAAAAAATCACAACAACTGCAAGCTTGTACTTGGCAGTGCAACTCCAAGCCTAGAGAGTTTTTATAAGGCAGAAACAGGCGAGTATAAACTTATTGAAATGCCGGTTAGAATAAATGGTAGAGATATGCCCAAAATTCAAATTGTCGATATGCTTGGCGAAATTAGAGCGGGCAACAATGGTATGTTCTCTCGTACACTTTTATACGAACTAGAACATTGCTTTAAAAACAACAAACAAGCAATGTTATTTATCAATCGCAGAGGTTTTTCTTCTTTTATGCGCTGTATGGAATGTGGTTATATTGCAAAGTGTAGCGATTGTGATGTTAGCCTTGTTTATCACAAAGACGAAGAAAAGCTAAAGTGCCATTATTGTGGCAAGCGCTATAGGGCACTAACTCAATGCCCAGAATGCAACAGTAAAAAAATAAGGCAAGGTGCAGTTGGCACGCAAAAAATTGTGGAAGCGTTAAAAGAATATTTTCCGCAGGTCAAAGCGTTTAGAATGGACAACGACACAACGCAAGTTAAAAATGCTCACCAAAAAATTTTGGGTGAGTTTGCAAAAACAACACCAGCCGTTTTGGTTGGAACGCAAATGATTGCAAAGGGGCACGATTTTAAAGATGTAACACTTGTTGGAATTGTTGATGGCGACCAAAGTTTATATCAAACCGACTATAAATCTACCGAGCGTACGTTTGAACTTATTACTCAAATGGCGGGCAGGGCAGGGCGAAATGAAAGTGAGGGCAAGGTGATTTTGCAAACCTATGCACCAAGACACTATGCATATAAGTTTATTGCAAACTACAACTACAAAGGTTTTTATAGCAAAGAAATAAATTTAAGAGAAACAGCACTTTTTCCACCGTTTACGACAATAATAAGGTTGCTTTTTACAAGTGAAAATGAAGATTTGGTGCGAGAAATAACAAAAAAATGCCATAACGGCATTTTTGACATATCAAAAGAATTCGAACAAGATTTTGTATATTTTGATGCAATGAAATCACCAATTACAAAAATTCAAAACAAACATCGTTATCAAATTTTGATAAGAATAAAAAAACAAAACGAAAGACAAATAATAGACAAAATTTTTGACGAGTGCGACAAACATCAAAATGCAAAAGTGAGCTTTTTTGTTGAGATAAATCCACAAAGCTTGAGTTAAAAAAAGCCAAACAACAAAACGTAAAAGTGAGTTTTTTGTGCAAATTAACCCACAAAGCTTGAGTTAAAATATGTCAAACACCCCTTCAGTCTGTTTTGCTCACTATGTTCACTCCACAGCCAGCTTCTCGCCATATCGGTAGTGGCAGCCTTAAAATAAGGACATATCAAAAAAGCCTCCCCCTACTTTAAGGGGGAGGTGGGTTTTGCGAAAGCAAAACTCGGAAGGGGTGTTTGACATATAAAAAATAAATATTACTAAAATAAAAATATTAAAAAACACCAAAAAATAATTAAAATTAATAAAAAAATACGAAAAAATATTAATTTTTCCGTATTTTTTATTGCTAAAAATTATTCAGCATATTCATAATAATATTCACTGCTTTGTGTTGGTGGAAGGTGGTCGCCCTTTCTTACACTTACAGTTGCCATACGTCTACCATTTTTGTCGCATACGGCATAGCTTCCAGATTGTGGTGCTAAATCACCAGGATTTAATTTACGCATATATATTCCTCCTTTATGCAAAGTTATTATGTGTAAATTTTAAAACATTATTCAAAATTTAAAATTAATAAAAAAATAAAATTAGTATTGACAATGTCGCTTTTGTGCTTTATAATAAAGGCATATTGAAAAAATAAAAAAATTATTTTTATTTTAGATATAGACAAATATAAAAATATATGTTATTATACAAATATACAAATGGGAGGGTTTTATGCCAAGTTTCACAATTAATACTTATGGTGAGATCATAAGAGATGTTAAAGTTACAAAAATAATAAGCGAGGAGCCAACCGTCGCAAATATCACCAAAGAGGTTAAACCTTTTGAAAAATACGCAAGCAAAAAAGTTTTAAAAAATCAATGTAAAGAAGATATGGGCGTTGAAAGATAATAAATCATCAAACATCGCAAGGGTAATTTATGCCTTTGCGGTGTTTTTTATTCACTAGCACAATATGCGCAAAGTGAGCGTTTTATGATTGTAACAAATTTACTAAATTGTTTGGCAATATAAAAAATTTGTGATATTATATACATTGTAGAGGTATTTTTATGGAGCAATATATTTTTCCAGCAGTGTTTTTTCAAGAAGACGGTGAAACAGATTACACCGTTGTTTTTCCTGATCTAAACATTTTTACAGATGGCAAAAACTTGGTAGAAGCGTTTTTGTTTGCAAAAGACTATTTAAAAGTTTATTGCTCTTACGCAAAAAAATATGATATGGAAATTTCTACTCCAAGCAAATTTGTCAATGTTGCAAACAGATTTCCAAATGCAATTTGTATGTTGGTTGACGCTTATGTTAACGAACAAGCCGAATAAAAATTATTAAATTATTAAAAAACACTTCTTTTGAAGTGTTTTTTTATTTAGGGTATTATTTTTCTAAATCTGCAGTATCAAAGCTTGTTGGCTTATGTGCATCTTCAAAAAGTGGCTCGGTTAACTCAACAGGTTCTGGAGCCATAGTTTTTGAAGCTTTTTCTTTTGCTGGGATTTGTGATTTTGTTGGCTGTTTATTTTCTTCAATAACTTTTTCAGCTTGAGCCTTTTCCAAAAGTTCTTGTTTTTTCAAATTGTCGGCAATAATTTGGCGAGCCTGCTCTTGAAGTTTTTGGCTTTCTTCTGATTTTTCTGCTACACTCATTTTACCTAAAAGGTTTGTTGCAATTGCTTTGGCATCAAGAGCATCAACAAACGATTGTTGCAAAAAAGCAAGATACCAATTTATTGCAAGCATATCATAATACATTTTTAAAGCGTTTTTTTCTTTTGACAACTTTTTGGTGTTTATGGACAAAAGCTCCAAAAACATTTTAAGTTGTGCAATCAAATTTGCTAGTTTGGCTTTTTGTTCCGGAGTTAAATTTGGATTGTTTAGAAGTGAAAGCAAAGACTCTAGCAGGTTCAAGCAGTTTTGCTTGCTTAAATCAAAAGCCTTTTTTGTGGCTTTTGTGCCTTTTTCAATAAAATCTGGAGTTTGTAGCTCTGGAGCCAATTTTTTGTTTTTTAATGTGTCAACAACATAATCTTCGCTTAAAACAAAGTTGGATTCAAACGGATTAAACCCATTTTGCAAATAACTTTGCCCCAATTCTTCATTGACCAAATTTAGTGCATTAAACACATCATAGCTGCCTATTACAACTTCTTCTGTTTGTTTTTTGTTTTCCATATTTTTATATTATCTCAATTTGTTATTAATTGTCAAATTAATTGCAATTGTGAAAAATTTTTAAAAGAAAATATATTGAAATTAATTGATTTGTGGTGTATAATGTGGTTATGCAAAATCAAATTCCGCTAGCGGAAAGAATGAGGCCACAAGTTTTGTCAGAATTTGTTGGTCAAAAACATATTGTTGGCAAAAATATGCTACTTTGGCGCGCCATTGAAATGGGGCAAGTTGGTAGTTGCATTTTTTACGGCCCGCCTGGCACAGGCAAAACAACTCTTGCAAATATTATTGCAAAAAATCTTAACGGCAATTTTAGAAAGCTCAACGCTGTTTCAAGCGGTGTTGGGGAGGCTAAAGAAATTATTGCAGAGGCACGAAAAAATAAATTGCAATATGGCACTCAAACATATTTGCTTTTGGATGAATGCCACCGTTGGAACAAAGCTCAAAGCGATTCGGTTTTGGCGGCAATTGAAGATGGCAGCATAATTTTTATAGGCTCAACAACAGAAAATCCTTTTTATAATATGACAAGGGCTATTGTTTCTAGATGTAGGGTTTTTGAATTTAAGTTTATTGAAGATAAAGACATTATCGAATGCTTGCAAAGGGCAATTGATGATGAGGTAAGGGGTTTTGGCAAACTTAACCTAAAAGTTGCCGATGAGGCGTTGAAACACTTTGCTTGGGCAAGTGCTGGTGATGTGCGAATGGCACTAAATGCTCTTGATTTGGCGGTAAACACCACACCTAAAAATGCAGACGGGCAAATTGAGGTTGACCTAACTGTCGCAGAGCAGTCAATTCAAAAAAAGGCACTTTCGGTAGATGAGAATATGTATTATGAACTGCTCAGTTCATTTTGTAAAAGCATACGCGGTAGTGATAGCGACGCGGCAATTTATTACAGCCAAAGGCTAATTTTGGCAGGTTGCGATCCACTAATTATTGCAAGGCGACTAATAGCCCATGCGAGCGAAGATATTGGCATGGCAGACAGCAATGCACTTTTGCTTGCAACCAGTGCAATGTATGCGGTGGAAAAAATGGGAATCCCCGAAGGCTTGATTCCGCTAACTCACGCAATAATTTATGCTTGTGAGGCAGAAAAATCAAACTCGGTGATTGTTGCAATGAATGCGGCACGTGCCGATGCCGAAAATGTGCGAGATGACAATGTGCTTAATCATTTAAAAAATCATCCAAGCATAAACGGTCCGCAAACAAAATATAAATATCCACATGACTATGGCGGTTATGTAAAACAACAATATATGCCAAACGCACTAAAAGACAAAATTTATTATGTGCCAGGGCAAAACGGCAAAGAAAAAAATTTGGTAAGAAAAAAATTCAAGGAGAATAAATAATGTTAAAATTTTTAGGAATAGGCAGCGCTTTTAATGAAGAAATGGGCAACACTGCCGCATATATAAAAGAAAACGACACACTTATATTATTGGATTGCGGCAGCACTGCTTTTGGCAGAATTATGCAAATGGGCCTTTTGGAAGATGTGGAAAATGTATATATTGCAATAACACACTTTCACCAAGACCACGCAGGAAGTGTTGGAACTTTGGTTCAATATTTGTCAATACTTAGAGGCATTGTGCCAAACTTTATTTTAACAAACGGCGAAAATGCTGAAGTTCAAGAACAAGAACTTCGCTCTTACTTAACAAAAGTTGGCGTTACTGAAGATGAATATGATTTTTCTTATGGCGATATGATAGAAGATGTTATTCCTGGCCTTCAAAAAATTGAAATGGTGCAAGTAAAACACTCAAAACAACTCACATCTTATGCTGTAGAACTTTATTTTGAAGACAAAACAATTTACTACACCGGTGACCAAAATGATGTTGAATACGTTTCTGCAATTGCAAGAAAATTAAAACCAAACGACTTGGTTTATACAGACTGCACAGCAAAAGAATATAAGGGCAGAGTGCATATTTCTTTAAACGAACTTGCCGAAATTTTTGCCGAAGAACAAAGAGAACAAGTTTGTTGTATGCATTTTGAAAATTTTAGATGTTATACAGAAGCCAAAGAAATGGGCTTTAAGGTAGCAAACCGCGAGTTTAGCAAGGATGAGCTTTTGAGAAGAATTGCGGGCAGAAAATAAGGGCAGGCTTGCTTTCGGTTTTGTGCATGCTTGCTTTAGGCTCCCCCTACTTTAAGGGGGAGCTGTCTTTTTTTTGCAGAAGGCAAAAAAAGACTGAAGGGGTGTTTGACTTATTAAAAAATGTAAAAAGTTAAAGCATTTTTGCAAATTAAAAAAAAGGATAATATAGTTCTTTTAATAAAAAAATCGGGAATCCCCGATTTTTTTAATTTTAAATTAAATTTTTGGCTCAAAGCCTTCAAAAATAATGTTGTCGCAATATTTTACAACTTTCATATATTCTGATTGTGAGCGAATTGTCCAAGCAATAAGTGGCAGCTTTTTAAAGCGATTTACAAAGCGGTTTGGCAAACTTTTTGCATCATAAGAAATAAAGTCTGGGCAAGAAACCTTGCGATTGAGTAGCATTCTTTTAAGCACAAACTTTTTAAACCATGACAAATTTTCATTTTTCAAAAAAGAAGAAAGTTGTCCACGCAAAACGTTTGGCGCGTTAAGTTTAAACCACTCCAAAACATATGGGTTGAACGATTGAACAGCATATTCGCCAGAATAATTTTTTAACAAATCATAAAGCGTTTGTTCAAGTCTGCCAACATTGCTTTCGTTTTTTATTTCAATAAGTAGCGGAACTTGACCGTCAACAAGCGCAAGCACTTGCTCTAGCGTTGGAATTGAAAAATCAGTGCCGGAAAGCTTGTAACTATCTAGTTCTGGGCCGATTAAATTTTTTGTGTAACCATCACGACCTGTCATGCGTGAGAGCACATAATCATGAAAAACAATAAGAGTGCCGTCTGCAATTTGCTGAACATCAAGTTCAATTGCATAGCCATTTTCAATTGCATTTGCAAACGCTCCAAGCGAATTTTCTGGATATATATCATTATGAAAGCCCCTGTGGGCAATGTAGTCTTTAACCAACCAAGAATTAAAAATTTGCATAAATTACCTCTTATGGCAAGTATAGTAAAAATTTTAAATATTTTCAATATATTTTACAAAAAAGTAAAAATTTTAACAGTCAAAAAAGAAATTAGCTTATTTCAACAAACTCGCTCATATCAATTTTTGTGTCGGTTTGTTTTTTGTCTTGTTCCTTTTCTTCTGTTTTTTCTTTCTTTTTGCTTAAAGAAGAAATAATTTGACTTAAATTTGGATTGATGCTTGACAAAATACTAGCAAAATCAATTTTGTTTTTGTCGCTTGATATACCCCCGCCCAAAAGCATTGGCAACAGCCTAGAAAAAAGCCCACTAAAAATTGGCTGGGCGAATTTTTGCGACTGGTCGGCTAATACAGACTGGCTTGCACTAAAATTTGAGGTTTTGACATTGTTGTTTGTAAAAAAGCACTCTGGGTAGTCAGAGTTGTTGAGAGTATTATTTTGATTATTGTTTAAACTTTGAGTATTTGCACTTCCATTTAAAGACTGCAAAAGCAAGTTTGATAAAATGTTGTTATTCATAAAACACTAATGTTAAACCTTTCACTTTTATTTATATGACAGCATATTAATAAAAGTGAAAGGAAGTTAAAAAATGGGGTTTAAAGATTTTCAAAAACAATACACAGCAAACACACGATCGCAACAAAATTTTTCAAATATAGACCAAACAAATGCAAAACAAGTAGAACAAAAGGTGGAAGATTTATACAACAAATACAAGGGTAAAGATCAAGACCAACTGCTAACGCAGCTTTTTGAAAATGTGCAAAAACAAAAAAGCGAAGGCACGTTTGATTACCAAAAACTTTGTGCAATGATTGATAAAATTTCACCTTTTTTAAGCGTGGAACAGCAACAAAAAATAAAGTCGCTATTAGCAAAAATTAAATAAAAAGGCAAAAAAATGAAAAAAATTGATAAAAAACTGCTAAATTTTGCAATTTTGAGCCAAAAAGATTGTAGTTTAGAGTGCATTGTTTATTATTCAAACAAAAACAAATTGCTGGATTATTTAAAGCTTAACAACATAAAAATATTAAACGACTTTGATTTTATATATGCGGTTGCGGTTTGCTTTAATTCTGATAATATGCTAAAAACCGCCTCACAAAACTTTGTTACTTACATATCGTCAGTGTCAAGTGCGCAAGCCTTAATGGATGTGTCTAAAAAGATTATTGGCTTAAAAGACTGCAATCTTACTGGCAAAAATGTTTCAATTGCATTTATCGACACTGGCATTAATAGCCACTTTGATTTTTGTTTGGGCAAAAAAAGAATAATAAAATTTGTGGATTTTATAAACAAAATAGATTGCAATTATGACGACAACGGCCATGGCACTTTTGTTGCAGGCGTTGCTTCGGGCAGTGGTTTTTTATCATGTAAAAAATATGCTGGAATTGCGCCAAATTCTAATATAATTTCGTTAAAAGCGCTAAACAGTGCAGGCGAGGCAAATGCGTTAACAATTTTAGAAGCAATGCAATGGGTTTATGACAACTGTAAAAAATACAACATTAGGGTTGTTTGTATGAGTTTTGGGAGTGAGCCACTTGGCTATAACGACCCCATTATGAAAGGGGCGGAGAGTTTGTGGGAGTCAGGCATAACCGTAGTGTGTGCCGGTGGAAATTCTGGCCCGCAAAACCAAACCATAAAAAGCCCGGGTGTTAGCAAAAAAATTTTGACTGTAGGCGGGCTTGATGACAAACGCAGCGAACTGGGTGATTACTCTTGGCAAAATTTTGATGTTGCAAAGTTTTCTTCCAGAGGCCCTGCTTTTGGCAAAATAAAGCCCGACATTTTGGCGCCCAGTATGAACATTTGTTCATGTAGTTATAAGGGTGGGTATAAACAAATGAGTGGCACAAGCGTCGCAACGCCAATGGTTGCTGGTGTTTGTGCACTTATTTATGAAAGATTTCCTGAGGCAAGGCCGGAACAAATTAAGCGTTTTTTGCTGACAAATGCAATTAATATACATAAGTCTAAATTTGAACAAGGCTATGGAGTTTTAAATTTTGCTTTAAAGGATTGATTTTTTATATAAATAATAATATAATACAAAATATGTTAAATATTATTGATGGATTTAAAATTTTTGGCTTAAATATCAAATTTTATGGCATTTTAATGGCGCTCGCTATGTTGGTGGGCGTTATTCTTGCGTGCAAAAATGCAAAAAACAGAAGTCTTAAAAGCGACAACATCTTTCTTTTGGCACTTTACATATTGCCCCTTGCAGTAATTGGCGCAAGGCTGTTTTTTGTGCTTGGTAGCGAGTCGAGTTATACATTTGTAGAAATTTTGCAAATTTGGAATGGTGGAATGTCAATTTTTGGTGGCATTATTGGTGGCGTTATTGGTGTTGCACTTTTTTGCGCCATTCACAAAAAAAACTTTTTTAATGTAACTGACGTTGTGGTTGTTTCTTTAATCTTGGGGCAGGCAATTGGTCGTTGGGGAAACTTTTTTAATCAAGAGGTTTATGGGCAAGTTATCACAAACCCCTCTTGGCAATGGTTTCCGTTTGCGGTTTATATTGATGCAACGGCAAGCTGGCATCAAGCACTGTTCTTTTATGAATTTTTGTTAAACATTGGCATATTTGTTGGCCTTTTTATAATGTTAAAAAAAGTAAAACAAAAAGGTTATGTTACTGCAACCTACTTAATTTCTTATGGTTTGATTCGCTTTTTGCTAGAGCCACTTCGTATGGCGGAATATAACCTTATGTTGTTTGGTGTAAAACTAAGCAGCCTAACTAGTGCCATAGCACTCGCTATTGGCGTTGCCATTTTGGTGGTGCTTATTATTAAAAGCGTCAAAAGCAAAAAAATGCAAAATATAAAAAAATAATGTCGGCTTGATCATTTTACCAACTTTGACTGAAATAATCTCTATAATTGGTTAATACTAATAAATAGAGGTTTTGTTATGAAAAAACATAAATTTTTAATTGTTTTTGCAATAATTTTATTAATTTTGTATACAGTTTTGTTATTTTTGCAAATTGGTGATTTTAATCTTGGCAAAGTTTGGTTTGGGCTTGCTGTTGCGTTTATTGGTTTGTATTCATTTTTGAATTTTTTTATTTTTAAAAACGATTCATCGCTCTATTATGCAATATTGTTGCTTTTGATTGGCGCGTGCAGTTGTTATAGACAAATTGGCAAAATTGCTTTTGCGGATTATTATTCTATATATATTTTGTGTTTTGCCTTTGCGAGTTTTGCAATATTCGTGTTTTTTAGACAAAACATTCACTTTAAACTATTTACCTTTTTATCAATAGAGGCTATACTGATTACAGTATACAAATTAAAATATTTACAACTTTGGCAAATGTTTGTCATAAATGGTGTATATTTGTTTTTGTTATTATTAAATTTAATTTTTAGGATCAAGAAAAATTTAAGGAGAATTAAATGAAAGACTTTCAAACTTCAAGAAATGGCTATAAAAAAGAAGAAGTAAGAGAATATATCGACGAGCTAGAATCCGAGTGTGAGGACCTTAAAGTTCAAAACCTCAACCTTGCCAAACAGTTGGATCTTTTAAAAGAAAGGCAGGCCGAGGTTTTGGAAAAAGAGCACAGCATTTCGCTTGCTCTAACCGCAGCCGTAGAAAAAGCAAAGCAAATAGAAAAGAGCAGTTATAATGTATATAGGCTAAAAATTGAGGAGCTTGAAATCTTGTACGCGAGATGGGAGCACGTTTTAAACGAACTTATCGCAAACTATCCAAACCTTGACGAAATTGACAATGTAAAAAAACTTATGACCGACTTTAAGGCAACAATCAAAGCAAACATAAAAGAAGACTTTAAATTTACTGCAGTGCCAAACAATTCTCAAAAAGATCAAGATCCAATGAGGGTGCTACTTAGCAGAATGAATGGCGCTGTTGATAGGCAAATAGAAGAGCGTAAAACTCCACAAAGAAGAAAAACCACCAGACGCCAACTTTCTAAAGATGTTTTAACAAAACAAACCGAGCTTTGCAGATTGGAAGAAAAGGCGGTTATGATAAAACCAATTTATGAGGCAAAAATGTCAGAAGGTGAAACAGGTGCAACACTACTTGACAGATTTTTAAGTGATGATGCTAGTCTAGATTCCGCCTATGCAACAAACATTACAGCAAAATGCAGAGTAACCCCAAAAGCCAACGAAACCGGCTTTGACTTAAAAGAGGCTGTCAACCCAAAAGACAGCCTAGAGCAAATTATGAAAAGTTTTGATTTTTTTGCAAACTAAAAATTATTTATTCAACGGTTACGCTTTTTGCAAGGTTGCGCGGTTGGTCGGGATTAAGATTTTTTGCAATGCTTGTTTTGTAGGCTAGCAGTTGAAAAAATGAAATGCTTGCAATTGGCATTAAAAGTTCATCATGTTTTTTGAGTTTGATTACTTTATAAAAATCTTTGGTTTTTTCTTGAGGCAAATCAAATTGTGAAACAAAAACAATCTTGCCCCCGCGTGAATATGCCTCGTGTGCGCCGTTTAAGGTTTTGTCTAACAATGCTTTGTTTGTTGCAACAACAAACAATATTGTGCTATTGTCAACAAGCGACAAAAAGCCATGTTTAAGTTCACCGGCTGGATGCTCGGCGGTGTTAATGTAAGTTATTTCTTTAAGTTTTAAACTTGCTTCTTTGCAGGTTATATAATCAAAGTTTCTGCCAATAAAAAACACTTTATCTTGCGAAGAAATTTCTTTTGACAGTCTGTCAATATTGTAATTTATTTTTAAACTTTTGCTTAAATTATTTATATCGTTTAAATAATTTAAGCATTTTTTATTGTTAGTAATATTGGCAAGGTGATTTGCAAACATATACAAAATTGCAATTTGTGCAGAATACGCTTTTGTTGAAGCAACTGCAATTTCGGGGCCGGCACAAACTGGCAAAACAATATGTGCCATTTTTGCAAGCGAACTATACAAAACGTTGGTGAGTGCAATGGTGGTTGCACCACAACTTTTTGCCAACTCGCAACATGCAAGTGTGTCGGCAGTTTCGCCACTTTGGCTGACAAAAATGCATAGTGTTTTTTCATCAATTATGGGGTTAGAATATCTAAACTCGCTTGCAATATAACTTGAACATTTTATGCGTGCAAGTTGCTCAATATATTTTTCGCCCATAAGAGCAGCATGATATGCTGTGCCACAACCAACAAGCATTATGCTTGAAAAATTATTTACAAACTTGGCATCAAATTTGCTTAAAATGTTGTTGTCTTGATAGGCTTTGCATATTCTGTTTAGCACATCGGGCACTTCGTTTATTTCTTTAAGCATATAGTGTGAGAAATCATTTTTTGAATAAAAAGTATCAATATTTTCGGTTTTTGTTGAATTTTTAGCGATTTTTTCGCCATTTTTATTAAAAAATGTTAAATTTTTGTTGGTTGCTTCGCAAAATTCGTCATCGTTTAAGCAATAATAATTTTCAACTTTTCCAACAAAACATGCTGGGTCGCTTGCAACAAAAGTTTGGTTGTTTTGCATTGCAACATAAAGCGGGCTTTTTCGCCTTGCAAGAAAAAGAGTGTTCTTTTTGCTTTTGTGCATACATGCAAGGGCAAAACTTCCAAGCATTTTGTTGCAAGTTTCAACAAGTGTTTGCATTGGAGATGACTGTTTATTTTCTGCCAACAAATTTGCAATGACTTCGGTGTCGGTTTCGCCATAAAATTTCACATTTGGCGATAGTTGTTTTTTTAGTTCAGCATAGTTTTCAATTATTCCGTTATGAACAAGAGTCCAAGTGCTGTCGTGGCTTGTGTGGGGATGAGTGTTTTCTAGGCTGGGCTTGCCATGCGTTGCCCAACGAGTATGTGCAATACCACAATTTGCTTTAATGCTATAGTTAACAGATTTTTCCAAATTTGCAATATTGCCAACCGACCTTATAATTTTAATTCGATTAGCAGTTTGTAGTGCCATTCCTGCAGAATCATAACCGCGATATTCTAAAAGTTTTAAACTATCAAGTAACTCTTTTTTTACATTGTTTTTTCCTATGTAAGCAGTAATTCCACACATATTTAAACTCCTTTGTCAATTTCATAAACGGCCGACTCTATTTGTTTTGCACTTTTTAGTGCTTTTTGAGAGCTCTTACATTCAACCATAATTCGCACCTTGTTTTCTGTGCCAGACACTCGCACCATAATGCGGGCATTGCTGCCCAAAACCCTTTCTTGTTCACTGACAACGCTTGCCAATTTTTGGCTGTTGATTACTCTCATTTTGTCATTAACCGGGCAGTCAATGTTTGCCTGTGGAAAAAGTTTAACTTTTGCAAAATGTGAAATTGGCTTTTTTAACGAAACAACCATCTGTGCAAGTTTAATGGCAGTAAGCACTCCGTCGCCAGTAGTGGCGTAATCTTTTAAAATTATGTGGCCAGATTGTTCCCCGCCAAGCGAAAGATTGTTTTCCAGCATTTTTTCAATCACATATTTGTCGCCAATGTCAGAGCGTAATAATTTTATGCCCAAATTGTTCAAAGCGTTTTCCAGCCCCATATTGGTGTGTCTTGTGCCAACAACAGTGTTGTTTTTTAGCAGCCCTAAACTTTTAAAATATTTTGCAAGCATAAACAAAATAATGTCGCCATCCAAAATGTTGCCATTACAGTCGCAGGCAATAATGCGGTCGGCATCACCGTCAAATGCAAAGCCAAGGTCTGCGTTTTTCTTGACAACGGTTTGACATAATTTTTCTGGATGCAGAGAACCGCAGTTGTTGTTTATATTTTTGCCATCATTATGGCAATTTATGGCAAAAACAGTTGCGCCAAGTTTTTTAAACGCGGCTTTGCAAGTTTTAAAACTTGCCCCATTGCTTGCATCAAGCACAACTTTTAGCCCAAACAAATTGCAAGGGCAAGACTCAATCAAGAAGTTTATGTATTTCTTTAATAGGCAAAAATTCTGCGTATATGAGCCCAAATTCTCAAAATTTTGGCATTTTTGATGTAAAAAGTTGCGTTCTAGTGCATTTTCGGTTTTGTCGCCAAGTTTATAACCATCACCACCAAAAATTTTTATGCCGTTATGTTCGGGTGGGTTATGTGATGCGCTGATCACAACGCCATAGTCAAAGCCTAGTTTTTTTGTCAAATATGCAATGCCTGGCGTAGGGCATATGCCAACATCAACAATTGTTGCGCCAGCCGTCATTGCTCCGGCAGAAAAGGATGCTGTAAGATAACTGGCAGAAAGTCTTGTGTCGCATCCAATCAAAATTTTTGGTTTGTTTTTGCTAGAGCCAAGCGCATTGCCGCATTTAAAGGCAATGTCATAATCAAGTTCTTCGCAAACCCTTCCCCTTATGCCATCTGTTCCAAAAAATATGCCCATTATTTCGACTCCTTTAAATATTTTTTTGCTCGGCAGGGTTTTACTGTTTCCCTTGCTCTGCCAATAACAAAATCCTCACAATTTGTGTCTTGAGTGAGTGTTGTGCCTGCGCAAATATATGAACATTTGCTCATGTGTACTGGTGCAATAATGTTGACATTGCTGCCAATAAAACAATCATCTTCAACCATAGTCCTGTTTTTTTGTTTGCCGTTATAATTTACAAAAATTGCACCACAGCCAATGTTGCAGTTTTGACCAATGTCTGCATCACCAATATATGCAAGGTGGCTAGCCTTGGTGTTTTTGCCTAGTGTTGAGTTTTTAATTTCAACAAAATTGCCAATTTTACAACCGCTTTTTATAACAGAATTTGGCCTTAAGCGACTAAACGGCCCAATCTTACAGTCATTTTCAATTTTGCTATCTTCCATATGGCTATATTCAACATTACAGTCATTCCCAATGATGCAATTTTTTATTACATTGCCACAGCCAAGCACAACATTGTCGCCAATAACGGTGTTGCCCAATATGACATTGTTGGGGAAAATTACCACATTTTTACCAATTTTTACGGTTTTTTCTATAAAACAAGTGCTTTTTTTAATAAATTTAACTAAATTTTGATTGTTTTTGCCATCTATCATTTTTGCTCCTTTAATTTAAGCTAAACAGCTTTTAAGTTTAACATCGTTTAAATATATTATCGGAAGTTTTGTTTGCAAGCGCCGAAGGCATTTGTAAGCAAAACTGATGTTTATTCAATCTGTGATGTCTTGCGTAGCAAGAGGTTTGCGACAGCAAACTTGATTTGCGATTATATGAGCAAAGCAAACATCACATAGATTATATTCAAACTTACACAAGAATTGTTAAAAATAAACATAGCAAAAATTATTTTAGAGTTCCAACATACAAGGCTTGGGATTTTTGTACAAATAAATCACCAAAATTCATTCCACAAAAGTTTTTTAAAAAATTTTGAAAATTTGCTTGACATGAGCGCGGGGGGGGGTAAACTGTAAGCGAGAATCGATTTTGGGACTCGTGTTTCTTGCGAAACGAGTGAAAAGTGAATAGTGAAAGGCGATATGCCTGTCGGCAATCGCGTGAATAGTGAAGGACAATTTTAAAATTATCCGCCACTATTCACTATTCATTATTCATTAAAAAAATACAAAACAAAACTTAAGTAATTAAAAAAAGGAGAGAAAAAAATGAAAAAGAAATTTAGTCTATTTATCAACATTGCCACCATTTGCCTATGCGTATGTGCAATTGCCATTGGTGTGTGGTCGGCAAAAAGAGCAGAACTTTCTGTTAGCGGCAACATTGGTTTTACTGCAAACAACTGTACTGCCAACATAAGCGTTGAGGTTGATGGAGCAGCCACAAGCAAAACCGCACCAACCGAAGATGATTGGTACATTCAAAACAACGGCTCGGGCCTTGCAAAAACCGAGTCAACCTTTGCAGTAAATGGAGATGGCATAATCGATTTTAAAGAAATGTATTTTTCGGACCTACCAGACAAAGACGATCCAGACCCAATAAAAATGACATTTAAAATTGAAAACACATCAAATTTTCCAATTGTTGCATATGTATTGATTGGCGATGATATTCTTGGCATTGATGCAGACATTGACACAACGTGGAATGACGCTAGTACAACACTTTTAGAAGGCGAATCATCAATTATAAGAATTACCTTAACTTGCAACTCTTATGACTCGTTTGCCAATGATATTGCCATAAGCGGTGATGATATAAAATTAGTTTTAGAGCAAGCTAGTATATTGGATAAAGTAGTTCATTCTGAAAGTTATACAAACACTTTTACTTTGTCTAGTGTATTAACAGGAAACGACTTGCCACAAGAAGAGTCAACAACAAATTGGTACAACATCACTGGTGTTACTCAAACAGCAAAGGCCGATGCTGCTGCAACCTCGCAGGCAAATGTTGACGAGCCTCTAATTACTGATACAAAAATCACTTTTCCGGCAATAATAAGAGACGGCGCAACTCTTTACAAAATTAATGGGGTTGGTAACAATGGGGGAAGCCCTGTTATTCCCGATTCTGGACAAGAGGCTCCTACTTCAATTGTTTTCAAATCAGGCATTAAAAAAAGTTTGTCTAGCATAATGGGCTATTATGAAAATGAATACGTGGTTAGTTTTGAAAATGGCTTTACGGAAATATTAAGTGACGCATTCGCCTGCTCTTGGTTGACAGATGTTGACCTTCCAAACACCTTGATAACTATAGGCGACTATGCTTTTGGTGACACTATGCTAAGCAGTGTAGATCTTAATAATGGTTTGCGAACACTAGATCGCGCTTGCTTTGCTTTCGTGTGCTTGGATGTGACAATTCCAAAAACTGTAACGAGTATGGAATATAATTCTTTTTGTTATGACTATGAAGAACCTGCGTACGTTGAAGTTCAATCGCTTGAACAGTATTTAATGCTTGGTTGCTACACTCCTTCAGCAGAAGACTGTTGCATATATGTTTCGGAAGAAGTTGATGACGACTTTAACACCTGGTGGCCAGGCTGGACAGAAATTCCTGATCGTTTTATGTTTGAAGGGGTATTTGGCGATTTGATCATTCCTGATTGCGTGGAGGTTATTGGTTTGTGTGCATTCCGCTGGGGTAGTGCCAATAGTGTCACTCTTCCTGCCGGCATAAAAAGAATTAAAGACGGTGCGTTTGAATCTGATGGGTCGAAGTCAAACTTTGAGAACATGACTGTTTACTACAAAGGCACCTCAGAGCAGTGGGCGGATGTTGTTGTTGAAGAGTACGCATTCCCTATTTGTCAAGGAGAAGGAAATTTTCCTGATGCTGTATCTAAAGTTATTTGCGCTGATGGTGTAGAGGTTGATATTTTTCAATACTAAAAATAATTAAATATAAAAATTTCAAATTTAAATTTGTTGTAGATTGCTATTTCAAATTGAATTTGAAATTTTTTTTAGGCAATAGGATTATGTCAACAAAATTAGAATTAATAGTTTGTATGCACGCCAAATAATATATAAACATTTTCAAAATGTTTGAATTTTATATAAGCATATGATATATTATAATTAAAAGTAGGGGGGGATTTTTTATGAAAAGGACAATAAAAGAGATTGATGTAAATGGCAAAAGGGTTTTCTTGAGAGTTGATTTTAATGTGCCGCTAGATGACCATGGCAACATTACCGACATGACCAGAATTTTGGTGGAATTGCCAACCATTAGATATTTAGTTCAAAACGGCGCAAAGGTTGTAATTTGTTCACACCTTGGCAGGCCAAATGGCGAAGTTAACAAAAAGTATTCACTTTTGCCAGTTGCAAAAGCGCTTGTTAATGAATTTTTGGGCAAAGTATATTTTGCGCAAGATTGCATTGGAGAAGAAGTTGAGGCCAAAGCAAACAGCCTAAACCCAGGTGAAATTTTGGTTTTGGAAAACGTAAGATTTTATAAAGAAGAAGAAGGCAACGATTCTGCCTTTGCACAAAAACTTGCAAGACTTGCCGACATTTATGTAAATGATGCTTTTGGCACAGCGCACCGCAAACACGCATCCACTTATGGTGTGGCAAAACTTTTGCCAAATGCGGTTGGCTTTTTAATGGGTAAAGAAATTAATGCAATCTCGTCAGTAATCAACGATCCAGAGCGTCCACTTGTAGGCATTTTGGGCGGAGCAAAAGTTGGCGACAAAATTGTTTTAATAAATCACCTTTTGGAAAAATGCGACACACTACTCATTGGTGGTGGTATGGCGTTTACCTTTTTAAAGGCGCAAGGCGTGCAAATTGGCAAGTCACTTGTTGATGAAGAAAAACTTGATATGGCAAAACAAATTTTGCAACAAGCCAAAGAAAAAAATGTAAAAATTGTTCTTCCTGTGGACTATTTGTGTGCTGATGAGTTTAGTCCAACAGCAAAAGCGGTAAAAGTAAAGGGTGACATTCCAACCGACTTGCAAGCACTTGACATTGGCAAAAAAACCATCAAACTTTTTAAAGAAGAAATCAAAAATGCAAATTCAATTTTGTGGAACGGCCCACTCGGAGTGTTTGAATTTAAAAACTTTAATAAAGGCACAATTGCAATTGCCAAAATGTTGTTAAAGTTTAAAGGCAAGGCAGTTGTTGGTGGCGGTGATAGCGTTGCAGCCATCAAAAAAGTTGGCAATACCGACAAAATTTATCACGTTTCCACTGGTGGTGGCGCAAGCCTAAAACTTATGGCTGGCGAAGAACTTCCTGGTGTAGAAGTTATACAAAATATGTAGTTTGGAGTTTTTATGAAAAAATATATATTTGGAAATTTAAAAATGCACTTTAACCTAAAGCAGACAGAAGAATATTTAGAAAACTTTTTGCCAAAGGTAGAGTCAAGCAAAAACGAAATTGTTTTGTGTCCATCATTTGTGAATTTGATGTTTACTGGTCAAAAACTTACTTCCACAAAAGTGTTGTTGGGGGCGCAGAATGTTGCCAGCGAGGCGTCTGGTGCATACACTGGCGAGGTTAGTGCAAGCATGCTAAAAAGCGTGGGCGCAACCTATGTTTTGGTGGGCCATAGCGAGCGCAAAAAATATTTTTTAGAAAAAAATGAAACAATAAACAAAAAAATACAAGAGTGCCTAGGGCAAGGTTTAAAGGTTGTGCTTTGTGTGGGTGAAAGCAAGTATGAAAGAGCCAACAAAAAACACAAACAATCACTCGAAAAGCAACTTTGCGAGTGTTTAAAGGGCTTGTATGACAACGAGCTTAAAAATATAATAATCGCCTACGAACCAATTTACAGCATAGGCAGTGGAGTTTTGCCAAAGGCAAAAGAAGTAGAAGAGGCTGTGAGTTATATAAGAAGTGTCATTCAAGCAGAGTTTTCCGAAAAAACTGCAAGCAGCCTAAAAATTTTGTATGGTGGCAGTGTTAATGCCGAAAATGTAAAAACTTTTGCCGGTATAAAAGGCGTAAACGGATTGTTGGTTGGTGGCGCAAGCATCAAACCTGACGAGTTTGCAAAAGTATGTAACATTTAAAACAACAAAGCAATTTGTTGTTTCAGCGTGTAGACAATAAAAAATTTTTACTAGAAATGTCAAAGTGTTGCTTGCTTAGGCTTCCCCTACTTTAAGGGGAAGCTGTCGGCAATTAGCCGACTGAAGGGGTGTTTG
>SVIU01000014.1 GCA_015069335.1 Clostridiales bacterium | reverse complement strand
GATTGTTGTTCCATACGTTTTAAACTGCTATACAAACTTGGTTGTTTGATGCTGATTTTTCCATTGGTGGTTTGTAAAACTTCATCAATAATTTCATAGCCATATTTATCTTTGTCTACTAGTGTCATTAAAATAAATGTGGAGAGTTGACCTCTTCGAATTTCTTCAATCATAGCTTTATCCTTTTAGTTTTTTTAGATATATGAATGCAAGAGCATATTATCATTATTACATATAGAATAATACTTTTAAAAAATTTTGTCAAAGACAATTACAAATTTGCATAATACCATAAAAAATATTTGCACAATACAACATTTTGTGGTATTATGTGCATATGGAATACAAATTGGTGCGGTCTAATAGAAAAACGCTTACAATCAAAATTAATGAAAAAGGACAAGTTGTTGTTTGTTCTCCAAACAAATGTAGTCTTAAATATATTGATGATTTTGTAAAAAGCAAGCAAGATTGGATAATAAAAAATCGGCAAAAAGTTATATCAAACAATCAACAAAATGTTGATTTTTTAAATTTGGAATACTTAATGATTTTTGGTGAAAAACTTAAAATTGTTGATTTTGGAAATCATTACCAAATTGGTGAATATTATGTAAAGCATACCAAAGCGTCCAAGAAATCAAAAATAATAAAACAATTTTGCAACTCACTAGCAAATGAATACATAATCCCAAGAGTAAAACAACTTGCAAATATGCTTGGGCTTGAATATAAAAATGCTGAGATAATCTCAGCAAGAAAAAAATGGGGGAGTTGTAGCAGTTTAAAACAACTAAAATTTAATTTTAGACTTATTATGCTCCCAAAAGTTTTAATTGATTATGTTATCTGTCATGAACTATGTCATTTAAAACAAATGAATCATAGCAAAGAGTTTTGGAATTTACTAGAAAAACTAGGCTTTAAAAAAAGTCTAGTTAAAAATGAGTTTAAGAAATATGGCTTTGTTTTGCAAATGCTTTAATTATACGAGGTTTTTCATATCAAGTGGTAAATCAATTTTAAGGTTTATCACTTTATTTTTTAATGGATGATTTATGGTCAGGTCACAGCAAGCAAGGGCAGTGTGGTCAATTAACGCACTCTTTTGGCCATATAACTCATCACCAAGCAATGCATATCCAATGCTAGACATATGCACTCTTATTTGATGTGTTCTGCCATGTTTTAAATGTATTTTGCAAAGAGTGTAAGAGCCATTGTTTTTAATTGGCTTAACGTATGTTATTGCAGGCTTACCATTTTCGTTTATTTCTCGCTTATTATTATTGTAGCCAAGTTCGTTTAAAGTGGTTGCAATTTTTTTATCAATGACCAAATTTTCAGCTATTACACCAGTGCAAATTGCATAATAATATTTTTCAATATAATTTCCAGAGTTTAAAAGGTTGGAAATCAGGCTATGTTTTGCAATTACAACAAGTCCGGCAGTGTCTTTATCTAAGCGGTTAACAATTCTTACAAGAAAATTTTCATCTTTGTTTTTCATATATTTTGCCACAGCACCAGACAAATTTTGGGCATAATGAGAACGAGTTGGCATTGTTGCAAGTACGCTTGGTTTGTTTACTACCAAAATGTCTTCATCTTCGTAAACAATATCAAGTTGTATATCATTTTCCAAAATTTTATTATTACAATTTGGATTTTTATATACTTCTAAAACATCGCCGTTTTTAATAATTGCATTGCTAAAAACAATCTTGTTGTTTAGTTTAATATAGCCCTCTTTTTTACGCAAATTACGGCAATAGTTTTCGCTAAAACCATTTGCTTTAAGATATTCGTAAATTGTTTGTTTTGTGGTGCAATTTTCAATTATAATTTTGTTAAATTCGCTCATATTTAAATATTATCACATTAAAAACATATTTGCAAATTATAACAATTTTTTACAATAAAAAACGACAGGCTGAATTGCTTGTCGCTTTTATATATTATTGTCTTATTTGCAAGCCAATTTTGTTCATGTGGTCGAGTAGTCGCATACAGAAAATGTCAATATCTTTTGCTGATAAGGTTTTATCAAGAGAGCATAGGTTAAATTTAAATGTCCAGCTTGCTTTGTCGCCTAGGTCGGCACTTTCATAAATATCAACAAGTTTGTATGTCCAAACAACTTTTGCTCTAAATTCGGCAAGGTGTTTTTCTATCTCGGCATATTTCATAGTAGAAGGCACTAAGAAGCTATAATCTATGTTTACATCTTGGAATTTGCTTACCTTTTTAACTTTTTGCTCTATAGTAGGCGCATTTAAAAGTTCATCAGTGTCCACTTCTAAAACAGCGATATTAAAGCGTTTGTCAATAGCCATTTTAACTGATGGGTGAATTAAACCAAATTGTCCAATAACTTTTTCACCAGCATACACATTTGTGCTGTTTACAGGGTGCATATATGTTGGTACGCAGTCAATTTTTCCAATGCCTAGTTTAACACCATAAACATTTTCTGCAATATCAAGCAAGGCATCTTTTAAGGCAAAATATATTTCTTGAGTTGATTTTGTTTGACTAGCCAAGCAAATTGCAAGCCTTGATTTTTCAATGGCTAAATTTTGCTCGTCTAAACCAGTAACAACTTTGCCAATTTCAAAAATAGAAATGTTTTCAAAGCTATTTTTGTTTTCTTCCATAAATTTAAGAAGAGTAGGTGTTAGTTCACTTCTAATTCCAGATTGACCTGCATTTGATGAGTCAACAAGTGAAATGTGTGATTTGCTATCAATTCCAACTTGTTTGTTAAAGTCAACATAGTTCCATAAATATGAGTGAACTTCGTTCATACCGTATTTTTCTGCAAGCAAGTATTTTGCTTGATATTCGTTGTTGTGTGCAACGTTTTGGTCGATTGACTTAACTTCCATTGCGATTGGTTTTGGCTCTATATTGTCATAACCATAAGAACGGGCAATTTCTTCAACCAAATCCTCTTTTAAAGAGATGTCTTTTGTTGCCCTATATGATGGAACATCAACGTTTAATACTCCATTGTTGTTTGCAACCTTAAACCCAAGTTTTGTTAAAATGTTTGTAACATCTTGGTCGGTTACTTTTAATCCTATTCTTCTAGAAACAAAATCGCTTGTGATTTCAATATTGATTTTTGGATATTTATTGCTGTTTACATCAGTTAGAGCAGAAGTGATTTGAACTCCGCCGTCAATGTCTTTTAAAAGTTTTAAAAGTCTTGCAATGGCAAGGGTAGTCATTTCTGGATCAAGTGATTTTTCGTATCTTTGGCTTGAATCGGTTTTTAACCCAACTTTGTTTGATGTAATTCTTATTGCTTTTGCGTCAAAGGTTGCAGATTCAAGAAGTAGTGAATTTGTTTCTTCAGTAATGCCAGAAAGTTTGCCACCTTTTATGCCGGCAATGGCAACAGGAGTGTCGTTATTATCGCAAATTACCGTTGCACCTTCTGGAATGTCGTGTTCTTCGCCTTCTAAGGTTAAAAGTTTTGTGCCTTTTACGGCAGAATTTACATGAATTCCTTTAACAAGGTTGTTGTCAAATGCGTGCATTGGTTGGCCAAGTTCAAGCATTAAATAGTTTGTTAAGTCGGTGAGTAGGTTAATATCTCTCATACCACAGTAGACAAGTCTAATTTTCATAACTTGAGGGCTAACTTTTTTGGTTATGTTTTTAACAGTTATGCCAGAATACCTATAACAATTTGCATCATTTACCTTAATTTCAAGTTTTGGAAGGTTGTTATATGCCTCCAAATTGTCAGTTTCTAATGGTTTTAGTTCTCTATTGAACATTGCAGCAAACTCTCTTGCCATTCCATATTGTCCCCAAAGGTCTGGGCGATTTGTTAGCGATTTGTTGTCAACTTCAAAAACAATATCGTTTATAGGGAAAACAGTTGAAATATCAGCACCAAGTGTAACAGGGAAGTCAATGTCCATAATTCCACTATCATCAGAGCCAAGCCCAAGTTCAGCCTCACTACAACACATACCAAAACTTTCTGTTCCTGCAAGTTTTGCTTTTGTCATTTTATGGCCACCAACCTTGCTTCCAATAGGAGCAAGACAAACTGTCATATTTTCTCTAACATTTGGTGCACCACAAACAATTTGCAACACTTCGCTACCAGTATTTACTGCCAAAATGTGCAAGTGATCGCTATTTGGGTGATTTTCAACTTTTTCAATTCTAGCAAAAATAACGCCGGCAGTATCTTGTCCTTTAACTTCATAGCCTTCAATTTCAGCTGTTGTAAGGTTGAATCTTTTAATTAATTCTTCAGTTTCGATTCCGTCTAAATTAACGAAATCTTTAATCCAATTCATTGAAATATACATTTTTTCTTCCTCCTTAAGCCTTTACACCAAATTGGTTTAACACTTTAATGTTACCGCTGTTTAGGTGTCTTATATCATCAAGGCCTGTTTTTAACATAACAAGACGGTCAAAGCCAAGTCCAAAGGCAAAACCGCTGTATTTTTCTGGATCATAGTCTGCAAGTTTTAAAACATTTGGGTGAATCATACCGCAAGGGCAGAGTTCTAACCAACCTGAGTTCTTACAAGTAGAACAGCCTTTTCCACCACAGAAAGTGCAAGTTGCGTCCATTTCAAAGCCTGGCTCCACAAATGGGAAGAAGCCTGGGCGTAAACGAATATTAATGTCAGTTTTAAACACTTCTGAAAGCATTTTTTTCATAAAGTAAATAAGGTTGGCAACTGAAACATCTTTGTCGACTAGCATACCTTCAATTTGGAAGAAGGTGTTTTCGTGGCTGTGGTCTAAAGCTTCATTTCTAAAGCATCTGCCAGGGAAGATTGCTTTTAGTGGGCCGTTATACTTTCTTAAAATTCTGTTTTGAGCAGCAGAGGTTTGTGTTTTGAGTAGTTGCCCATTATCAAGCCAGAAAGTGTCTTGCATATCTCTTGCTGGGTGGTTTTTAGGCACATTAACAGCATCAAAATTGTTGTATTCGGTTTCTACCTCGTAGCCATCTTCAACGCTAAACCCCATAGAAACAAAAATGTCTTCAATTTCTTTTTGAAGGGTAGTTCTTGGGTGCAAAGAGCCTTTTGTTGCCTTTGTTGGCAAGGTGATGTCGATTGCTTTTTCGTTTGCAATATCACGTGCAACTTTTTCTACAGCAAGTTTTTCTTTTAACTCATTTATGGTTGATTCTACTTTGTTTTTGATAGCATTAATGCCTTGACCAAATTCGCGTCTGCTTTCTGGTGCAATTTCTCTAATCATGCCCATTGCAAGTGTAATTTTACCTTTTTTGCCAAGATATGCAACTCTTAAATCTTCTAGAGATTTGTCATCTTGAACATTTTTTAAATCGGCGTCAAATTCTTGTTCTAAAATTTTAATTTGTTCCATTTTTCTTTTCCTTTTAAAATTGAATTTTGAATTAATAATGTTGGTAGAAATAGGTGCTAGACAAAATAAAACCCCATTGGCATTAAAACCAATAGGGCATTAAAAACGCTGTACCACCTATTTTTACTTGCGCATGCAAGCCTTGTTACATTTTTACGGTTTAGTCCGGCTTTTGTTTTTTACCCAAAAGCAACTCTTAGTGTTGAAATTCATTAAATAACTGAACATAAGTGGCTCTCAGTCGGTGGCTCACTCTTCCTTTATGAAATTATTTAACTACTGTACGCACTCGTCATAGTTTTTATGTTTATATGATAATAACAAAAACAAAGTTTGTCAAACATTTTTTGTGTGTTTTATTTGACTTTTTTTAAAATTATGATATAATATTGGCATAGCAAATTAGGGAGGCAGTATGAAACAATATTTTGATTATTTTGATAAGCGTTTTATCAAAAGATTAACAAAAAGAATTTTAGAAACAAAAGGTTACACATTAGAAGATGTAACAAAAGTTAAAGAACATGGTGATGGCCACTGGAGTGTTTATTTTGGAAAAGACCAACAATTAGACATAAGCCCATACTATGTAAAATGGCATGGTGCGCCATATCAATTTAATGACGCATTGAATGTTTATGTTAGAAAAGCATGTATAAGGAAGTTTGGTAGAAAATACATAATTGATCTTTATAGCGCATTAAGAAGCAACATTACAGCACATTATCAAGATAAAATGGATAAGGCTGTTGCACAATTACAAGCAGAAAGAGATGAAAAATTACAAGATTTAAAAGATGAATTAAAAGCAGTTTTAGCACCAAACGAAACTTTAAAAGAATTGGGACTAGAAAAATAATATTAAACTGGATTATAAATTTAAAAGGCAATCGCAAAAGATTGTCTTTTTTGTTGCGCCTATGATTGACAATTGTGCGAAAAAGTGATATTTTTGTTTTGGTATGATTTATTTAGACAATGCGGCAACAACATTTTTACTTAATAGTGCAAGTGAAGAATTAATCAAATATTCTTGCACTAATTTTTTTAATGCTTCTGCCATTTATGGCAAAGGTTTAGAAAACAAAAAATGTATTGACAGCGCTAAGGAAACAATAGCCAATGCACTTGGTGCAACATTTGCAGATAATATAATTTTTACAGGAAGTGCAACCGAGAGCAACAACTTGGCAATACGTGGCGCTTATAGAAAAGGCTTTGGCAAAATGATTTTTTCTATTGGCGAACATCCATCTGTTTATAATGTCGCCTTGGAACTAAAAAAGCATGGTGCTAATGTAGAATTTGTTGGTTTGCAAGCAAACGGTGAAATTGACTATGCAGACTTAGAAAACATGCTTGACGAAAGCGTGTCTTTTATATCTATCATTCATGTAAGCAACGAAACGGGAGCTATAAATGACCTAAAAAGAATAAATGAGTTGCGTAATAAATATTGCCCCAAAGCAATATTTCACAGTGATGGCGTACAAGCCTTTGGAAAAGTTAAAATTAATGTTGATTACTTTGGCGTTGATATGTACACGGTTAGTGGTCATAAAGCCTTTGCACCAAAAGGAATTGGGGCATTGTATGTAAAAAAAAATAAAGTTGTTTTAACACCAATAATTTTTGGTGGTGGTCAAGAATATAATTTAAGGTCTGGCACAGAAAATGTTGGTAGCATAATGGCATTTAAAAATGCAGTAGAAAATTTTGGAAAAATAAAGCAAAATTATGACTATGTAAAAACACTTTTTGATGCTTTTGTAAAAGAGTTGGAAGGAACTGATTGCAAGATAAATTCTTATCATAGTCCATACGTGTTAAGTCTCAGTTTTAATGGTGTTAATGGTGAAACACTTGTGCATATGATGGAAACTAAAGATATTTTAATCAGTCGTGGAAGTGCTTGCTCTTCTAAAAAATCTGGTAATAGAATTTTAGAAAGTATTGGGCTAACTAACGAGCAAATTTTAGGAAGTGTTAGGGTGAGTTTTAATAAGTTTAACACTATGGAAGAAGTTATAACTGCAGGAAAAACCTTAAAGGACTGCTATGTTGAACTTCTTAAAAAATTACACTAAAAGGAAAATTTATGAATAAAGTTATTTTACTCCGTATTGGAGAATTATATTTAAAAGGTAAAAACAAAGGTTTTTTTGAAAAGACGTTATTAAAAAACATAAAAAAAGTTTTGATGCCTTTTGATTGCAATGTTGTAAAAATATCAGGCAGATATTTGGTCAGAGATTTTGACGAAATGGATTATAATCAAATAATCAATAAACTAGCAAAGGTTTTTGGTTTAACATCATTAAGTCTTGCAACCGAGTTTGATACATCAAAAGAAAATATTGAAAACTTTTTAAAAGAGTTTAAAACCAATGCAAAAACATTTAGAGTTTCAGTAAAAAGGGCAGACAAAACTTTCCCAGTTGCATCAAACGAATACGAAAGATATTTGGGTGGTATTGTTTTAAGTGCAAATAACCATTTAAAAGTAAAACTGAAAGATGCAGAACTTGAACTTGTTGTTGATATAAGAGAAAATGGAAAAACTTATGTGTTAACAGAAAGTATTCCATGTGCTTGCGGTATGCCAACGGGAACTTCTGGCAGAGGTTTGGTGCTACTTAGCGGCGGCATAGATAGCCCAGTTTCTGCATATATGATGGCAAAAAGAGGATTGGAACTTGTTGGTTTGCATTTTCATAGTTTTCCTTACACAAGTGCTCAAGCAAAAGAAAAAGTTTGCAAACTAGCAAAAATTTTAACCGATTACACAATGGAATTAAAACTAATTTGTTGCCCATTTACCGAAATTCAAGAAGAGATTCACAAAAATTGTGCACCTGAGTTTATGATAACAATAATGCGACGTATTATGATGAGAATTGCAAAAATAGTTTGCGACAAATATTATGCAAAAGCAATTATAACTGGCGAGAGTTTGGCACAAGTTGCAAGTCAAACCATTGAGAGCATTAATGTAACCAATGATGCGCAAAGCACATATCCAGTGTTTAGACCTTGCATTGGTATGGACAAGAGTGAAATTATTGAAATTTCAAGAAAAATTGGCACTTTTGAAACATCAATTTTGCCTTATGAAGATTGTTGTACAGTTTTCTTACCAAAAAATCCGGTTATAAAACCAAACCTCGAAAAAGTGCTTAAGGAGGAGGCAAAACTAGATATTGATTTGCTAATTGAAAAAGCAATAAGCAAGTTGGAAATTATAGAAATTTAATATATCAAAATAGTCAACAAAAATTTATTCAAATTAAGTTGACTATTTTTTTTATAAAGTTATATAATAAGAGTGTATGTTGGGTTGCATACAAAAATGAAATGAACAATTCTCCAATGTCTGCTTAAAGATAGATAATTTAAGGGGAATTAATATGAACAATTTATTATTGGCTGTTAACACTGTAACTGTTGTTTTGATTGCTCTTGGCACTTTAATAGTTGGTGGCGTAGTTAGTTTTTGGATTTTCAATGCTTTTGCATCAAAAAAATTAAACAAAAACAAAACCGTAGCCTTAAAAATTATTGAAGATGCTTATGCGGAAGCCAAAACAATCAAAAAAGAGGCATTGTTAGAAGCAAAAGAAGAATCTTCTAAAATAAAAGAAGAAACAACAAAAGAACTTTCTATTAAAAAGGAAGAACTCAAAAAAACAGAAGATAGAATCGCTCTAAAAGAAGATTTTATCGATAAAAAAGATTTATATCTTGACAAAAAACAACAAGAGCTAGACGAGCAAAAGAAAAAGCTTGACGAAAAAGATGTTGAACTTGCTAAAGAAATTGAAAAGCAAGGAAAAATCTATGCTGATATGGTTGCAGAACTTGAAAAAGTTGCTCTAATGTCAAAAGAAGACGCTAAAAACCTTTTGGTGAACTCTATGACGGAAGAAGCTAGAAAAGATGCTGCCAAAACGGTTAGACAAATAGAAGAAGAAGCTAGAGAAACTGCTAGAAAACAAGCTCAAAACATTGTAAGTTTGGCAATTCAAAAATGCGCAACTGATATGGTTGCCGAGGCCACAATTTCAACCGTAACCATCCCAAATGAAGAAATGAAGGGTAGAATTATTGGTAGAGAGGGCCGAAACATTAGAGCAATTGAAGCGGCAACTGGTGTTGACCTTATAGTTGATGACACACCAGAAACAATCACTCTTTCTTGCTTTGACCCAATAAGAAGAGAGGTTGCAAGACTATCACTTGAAAAACTTATCGTAGACGGTCGTATTCATCCAACAAGAATTGAAGAAATTGTAGAAAAAGTAAAACGCGATTTGGACATTCAAATCAAAGAGGCTGGCGAAGAGGCAGTTAATGAAGCTGGCGTTTATGGCTTACATCCAGAAATCATCAAAACCCTTGGCAGACTTAAATACAGAACAAGTTATGGTCAAAACGTATTAAAACACAGTTTGGAAACTAGCTATCTTGCTGGTTTACTAGCAGCTGAAGTTGGCGCAGATGTAAAAGTTGCAAAACGCGGTGGTTTGCTTCACGATATTGGAAAGGCTCTAGACCACGAAACTGAGGGAACACACGTTCAAATTGGTGTTGACCTTGCTAAAAAACACAGAGAAAGCCAAGCAGTTATACACTGTATTGAAGCTCACCACTTTAATGTTGAATTTAATAGCATTGAAGCAATTTTGGTGCAAGTTGCAGACGCAATTTCAAGTGCAAGACCTGGTGCAAGACGTGAATCTATGGAAAACTATGTAAAACGTCTTGAACAACTAGAATCAATCGCAAACGAATTTAAGGGCGTTGAAAAATCATTTGCAGTACAAGCAGGTAGAGAAGTTAGAATCATTGTTAAACCCGAACAAATTTCTGACGAAGATGCTATGTTTATGGCAAAAGATATTGCTAAAAAAATTGAAGATCAAATGGAATACCCTGGACAAATCAAGGTTAATGTCATTAGAGAATCAAGATTTACTGAAACAGCAAAATAGTTTTAAAAACTCAAATCTACTGATTTGAGTTTTTTAATTATGTAAATATTTGCTATTGATTTTTGAAGTTTTATGTAGTAAAATGTTTTTAATTTATTAAAAAAGTTTGAGGTAAAATATGTTTGTAGAAAAGTTAAACAAAGTTGATTTAAAAAGGTTTTATGTTTATTATCTTTGTTCTAATATCAAATTTTCTTTGGAAGAATATAACGATATAGAAATAAAAATTTTAAGACAAGAACCAAATTTGATTGATTTCATGATAGATAGGCAATTGTTTAAAGGCTGTGATGTTTCCTTGTCTTGGAATGGTCAATTGTTATGTGGTCCATGGAGAGATTTTTTGGCTGATAATTTTGGTCATAAAGAATATATTGATGGCATAAATAGTATGCTTCAAAAATATAATGACGGAGTGAGTAAGTAATATTTGAACACAAAAAATTAGTATGCATTCTACATACTAATTTTTTAATTGTCGCTTGCAATTAGCGATTTTCTCATTTTTTCTAAAATTTTGTTTTCTAAACGACTTACCTGAACTTGGCTTACGCCCAAAATTTTTGCAATTTCGCTTTGGGTTTTATCTCTAAAAAACCGTAGGACGATAATTTGTTTATCTCGCTCGCATAGGTTGTGCAGTTCTTCTTTTAAAACAATGTTGTCGACTAAATCATCGCTTTGGTCTTGCGTGTATTTGTCAAGCAGGAAAGTGGTTTTATTTTCCTCATCATCAATTGGTGTGTATATTGAAATAGGTAGTTTTGATGAATCAATAGTAAATACTACATCAGCAATTTCCATGTCAAAGTGTTTTGCAATTTCTTCATAAGTTGGTTTTCTAAATTCTTTTTTAACAAACTCGTCAGAAAATTGCTTTATTTTGATATTTTGACTTTTTAAGGCACGTGAAACTTTAATTGCACCGTCATCACGCATAAAGCGCTTTATTTCACCAACAATCATTGGCACAACATAGGTCGAAAATTTTGTTTGAAAACTCTCGTCAAAATTGTAAATTGCTTTAATAAATCCGAGTGAGCCAAGCTGAAAAAGGTCGTCATATTCAATACCTTTGTTTAAATACCTTTTTATTAAACATTTAATAAGAGGAGAGTTTGCTTTAATGAGTTCTTCTTTTGCGTTATTATCGCCATTTTTAGAGCGTCTAATTAAATCAATTGTTTCCTCTTGTGTTAGCATCTATTGCCCCACAGCTTGTTGATTTTGAGTTTTGAAAATCTTTTCCATTCTTACGGTTAGGCCCCTTTTATTGCTTTTTTCAAGCGTTACACTATCCATAAAACTTTCCATAACCGTAAAACCCATTCCAGAGCGTTCTTCGTTTGGTTTTGATGTGTAAAATGGCTCGCGTGCTTGCTCAAAATCCTCAATTCCTATTCCATAGTCAATAACGTCAATTACAACGCCATTTTTATATAATTTAACCTTTATTGTTATGTCGCCATCTTTTAAAGGGTAGGCGTGAACAACAGCGTTGGTTACTGCCTCGCTTACTGCAGTTTTTATGTCGGTTATTTCGTCCATTGATGGATTGGCAGGCAAGCAAAAAGCCGCCACGCACGCTCTTGCAAAACCTTCATTTATTGATAATGCCTTAAAGGTGATTTCCATTTCGTTAATTGTTTTCATTTGTCCTCCTTATGATATTTTTGGCATAATTTCGTATAAGCCAGTCATTTTAAATATTCTTTCTGCGTGAGATGATGGATTGCATATAAAAATTGGAATGTTTTTGTCTTTTAATTTTTTATATCTTCCAACCAATACGCCAATTCCTGTACTGTCCATAAATTCTAGTTCTGATAAATCAATAATCACTTGATTAAAATTGGGTTTTGTAAAAATTTCGTCAAGATTGACCCTTGTTTGATAAGCAGAGTGTTCATCCAACTCGCCACTTAATATTACATATAGTGTGTTTTCATATATTCTATTTTTGATTTGCATTTGCCCTCCTAAATACAAAAAAAGTGTAACATTAATATAAAAGCGAAATTTGTATGTTGTTGTAAAAGCGTGGCATTTATTGTCAAATATCAACATAGAAGTGTAGCGGAGCAAAGCAAAAACAGGGTATTATGAAAATTTTTAAAAAAAGTTTAAAAAGTTTAAAAAATCTGTTGACAAGTTTGCGAAATTATTATATTATAAGCAAGTCAGTATTTAACGGGGTGTAGCGCAGTTGGTAGCGCACGTGGTTTGGGACCATGGGGCCGGGAGTTCGAGTCTCTTCACCCCGACCATTAATTTTTCGGGTCTTTAGCTCAGTTGGTTAGAGCTACCGGCTCATAACCGGTTGGTCCGGGGTTCGAGTCCCTGAAGACCCACCAAAATTATTTTTGGTAAGAAAAATTAAAAATCTGACAAAAATGCTTTACATATGTAAGCAAATTGTGCTAACATAACAAAGTGGTTCGGTAGTTCAGCTGGTTAGAACGCTAGCCTGTCACGCTAGAGGTCGTGGGTTCGATCCCCATCCGAATCGCCATTATGCCTCGGTAGCTCAGTCGGTAGAGCAAGGGACTGAAAATCCCTGTGTCGGTGGTTCGATTCCGCCCCGCGGCACCAAACCTATCGATTTTATCGTAGGTATCCCCATAGAGTAGTATACATACTCTAAACAGCACGAGGTTCGCTCGGCAATCAAAAAACAACACATCCTCCCCTTATTATGTTTATTTTTATGTGGTTTAGATATTTTTCGTGTTGTTTATATCTAGTAAATTCCACTAATGCTGGTGTAGCTCAATAGGCAGAGCAACTGACTTGTAATCAGTAGGTTGTTGGTTCAATTCCGACCACCAGCTCCATTTGGGTAGATTGCAGAGCGGCCAAATGCTACGGACTGTAAATCCGTCGACTTACGTCTTCGGTGGTTCGAATCCACCTCTGCCCACCATTAGTAAATAAAACGAACCCGTTGAACGAGTTCGTTTTATTTTTACTTGTGATTATTTTGCAATTTATTTTAAAATATAATATAATAAGAAAAAGGAAATTTAATTATGATCAATCCAGATAATAAAACGAATTTATTAAGCGATGTTAAACTAACTAAATATGTTAATTTAATTGAAGGAAATCCATGTCATATTGCAACAGTAAATAGTGATAATACTCCAAATTTGTCTGTTGCTTCTGATATAAAAGTACTGGATGATGCAACTATCTTAATTTCTAACAATGAAATGATACATACACCTGATAATATTATCGCAAACCACAATGTTGTTTTAACTTTTTTTAGCGATAAATGGGCAGGATTAAGATTAACAGGGGTTGCTAGTTATTATACACAAGGTGAATATTTTGATGTTTGTAATAAATACTTTAATAACGAAACTGCTACACCAAAGGGTGCAATAATCGTTAAGGTTATTAAAGCGGAAGGTATAGCTTAATGGTTCAAACAAACAGGATAAAACTCCACCAAGTGATAACAATCCGAACACGTATGTTCGGGTTGTTTTTTTTATTTAAATTAACACGAAACAAAAGAAAAATCAGCTCCTTAACAAAATTTTTCAACACATATTATTATACAATTGTTTAAGGATTTTATGTTGATTTGTCTTTAAACTCGTTTGCAACAAAATACTCATCTTGGTAATCTTGTATGTTTTCGTCCTTAACTGCTTGATTTTGCTCTTTATTATAGGTTTTTCTTGATTTGTAAGTATCAATGTTTTTATATGTCCAAAACGTATTAATGTTAGGGTAGGCAATGCCAGGGCCATAGCCGTAACCAAAAGGCATTCTGCCAAAGCCATAACCGCCAATGCCGTAGCCGTTCATACCAAAGCCATTTAAACCATTGTAGCCCATTCCATATCCGTTGTAACCATAGTTTCCATAATTGTTGCCATAGCCGTAACCAAAGTTGTTTTGGTGATATGCGGGATTGTTTCTATAGTCACCAAAAGGTGTTGTGCCCGCATTTTCAAAAGTGTCTATATTTTTCTTGAATAATGACTTTTTTTGTGTAGAACATTCTTTGCATTCTTCTTGATTGGTTTTGTCAACATTAATTTGTGATTGATTACATTCGGGACAATCATTGTCAGAAATTTCGTTTTGTGTATCGTTTACAATGTTTTCGGTATCGGTAATATCATTAGAGGCAGAAGAATTATTGTTGTTTTGACAATCCTCACAATTTTCAATAAAGCTTTGTTGTACATCATTAGCATATTTATTATCAAAATCAACTTCTGGGTAACACTCGCACAATATATATGACATTTCGTCTAAGCCAGATATAATGTTGGAATAATATGATAGTCGAGAATTTAAGCTTGTTTCAAGTTTTGAATAAATTGTGTTTAACTCCAAAGTTTGTGTATTGTAGGTCTTTTTTATATTTTTAATATTTTGCAAAACATTATCAACTTCGTTTCGAGACATATTAATTCTTGTATTATTGCTCATTACAATTTTGTTGAGCTCTTGCAAATTGTCAAGCTTAGAGTCTATAATTTTTATTTCGTTTGACAAGTTTTGTTCACAAAGTGATTTAATATGCAATGCTTTTGCCTTTATAACTTTTTTGGATTGCTTTAATGCGTTATTTATGTCGACTGTGTTTATAATCTTGTTGTTTAAAGACGCCAATTTGGCAATAAATGAGGTCATACTTGAGTTTTCGGTGGTATTTTGAATGCTAATTCTAGCCAAGTTATTTTCATCCATAAAATCATTGATAATTAACTCAGACGTTTTAATTTCTTGTATTTTATCAAGTGTTTCGGTTATTTTAGACATACTGTCAGAAAGTGTAGTAAATGTATTTTGATTTGATGTGCTACTGCATCCAATTAAAAAAATTGCACATAAAATAAAGCTTGCTAAAAAGCAGAATTTTATTGTCTTTGTCATAATTTTCTCCTTGCAATTAGTATGCGGAGACAATTAAAAATTATGCCTTTATTAAGAATATATTTTTTTATTTTGGAAATATTGGTTATAAGGGGTTTTTATGACAGAACAAGAAAGAAACGAACGATATAATCAATACGTTGAGGCAAAAATTGCAAAAACTCACCCTTGGCCAAGCTTGTTTAATGCCTTTTGTATTGGCGGATTAATTTGTGTGATAGGGCAATTGTTTAATGATATGTTATTGGATGTTTTTCCTACGCTGACAACACAAAATGCATGGACTTACACCTTGATATTCTTAATTTTTATAGCATCATTTTTAACCGGTTTAGGTGTTTTTGACAAAATTGCTGTTCATGCCGGTGCCGGAACAATTGTGCCAATTACTGGTTTTTCAAATTCAATTGCTAGCCCAGCAATGGAGTTTAAAAACGAGGGAATTGTGTTTGGAATGTGCGCAAAAATGTTTGTGATTGCTGGGCCAGTGATTGTTTTTGGAACGGTTGCAAGCATTATTGTAGGCCTTATATATTTATTTGTGTAGGTGAAGTATGATAGACGCAGAAAATCAAACAATTTATTTTAAGAAAAAGCCACATATAATTGGCAATTATGCAATTGTTGGCCCAAAAGAAGGCAAGGGTAGTTTAAATAGTTATTTTGATTATATTATGAAAGATGACCTTTTTGGCGAAAAAACTTACGAAAAGGCAGAACGCAAAATGGTTGAGCAAGCAATTATGGGAGCAATAGATAATGCCAAAATTAGTCCCAAAGATTTAAAACTATTAATTTGTGGTGATTTGCTTAATCAAATTATAACATCCTCGTTTGCTGCAAGGGCATTTGATGTGCCATATATCGGTTTGTTTGGTGCTTGTTCCACCATGGCAGAAAGTTTGGCAATTGGTGCAAGTTTGGTAAACGCAGGTTATATAGATAACGTAGCATGTACAACAGCTTCCCATTTTTCTACGGCAGAAAGGCAGTTTAGATATCCGCTGGAGCTTGGCAATCAAAGGCCACCAACATCACAATGGACTGTTACGGGTGCGGGTTGTAGCATTTTAAGTAGCAAGGGCAGTGGGCCTGTTATCACATGTGCTACTTTTGGAAAAGTAACTGATTTTGGCATTATGGATGTAAATAATATGGGCAGCGTAATGGCGCCTTCTGCGGCTAGCACGCTTATTTCACACTTTAAAGATACAAATACAACGCCAGATGACTATGACTTGGTGGTTACAGGTGATTTGGGCAAACTGGGCAGTGAAATTTTGTTAGATTTAATGGAAGATCATGGCTACAAACTTGGCACAAATTACAACGATTGCGGTCAGATAATTTTTAACGGCAAGCAAAGCGTTTTAATGGGTGGAAGTGGTTGTGGATGCTCGGCAACTGTTTTAAACTCATATATATTAAAAAAAGTGAGAACAAAAGAGTTTAAAAAGGTCTTGTTTGTTGCAACTGGCGCGCTGTTGTCAAGCACATCAACTCAGCAAGGCGACACAATACCCGGCATTGCTCACGCAGTTGTAATTGAATCAGATGATGAAGTTGACAGGAAAAATGCAAAAAAGGAGAGTGAATAAAATGTTGCCTTGGTATCAATATTTGATTGTGTTTGCTATTGGTGGTTTTATTTGTATGCTAGGACAAATTTTGATAATAACAACAAAAATAACAACAGCAAGAATATTGGTTTTGTTTGAACTTATTGGAGTTTTTTTGACTGCAATTGGTATTTATGAGCCAATTTCCGACTTTGCCAAAGCAGGAGTAAATGTGCCAATTATTGGCTTTGGAGCCGCCCTTGCAAAAGGTGCAATTGATGCTGTGAAAACACAAGGATTGCTTGGAGTATTCACCGGAGGTTTAGGGGCAGTTGCTGGTGGTATTGCAGCGGCTATTGGATTTGGATTTTTGTTTGGATCAATTTTTAAAGCAAGAACAAAAAAATATTAATTGTAAAGTTTATTGTTGAATATTCATATAAATATGGTAGTGAAGTCAAAGACAAAACTACCATTTTTTAAACGACTTAAACGCAAGATTAAGATAGGTCTTGTTGTTTTTATATTTCTAATTATTGGAGTTATGTTATATTTAAATTTTGTTGTTAATCCAGTAATTATATCAACAAGTGCAGCAAAGGTTAGGTCACTTAGCCAAAGGGCAGTAGAAAACGTTGTTTGGCAGGTCATAAACGACTCAGTCGTCTATGATACACTGGTAATAATGACAAGAAATGAAAACGGAGACATTATTGCAATTAGTTCAAACTCAGCAACAATAAATATGTTAGCATTAGAATTAACCGACAAAGCACAAAGGGCATTGTCAACAATGGGTGCAAATGGAATTGATATTCCTATAGGCTCTTTTAGTGGAATGCCAATTTTTACTGGACGCGGGCCAGTGGTAAACATAAAAATGTTGCCCATAGGCACAATATATTGCAAATTTGAGTCAAAATTCACCGAAGCTGGCATAAACCAAACCAATCATAGAATATATTTAAAAGTTTATTCGTCAGTAAGTGTAATTTTGCCAACAGCGAATCAAATTGTTGAAACAGAAACACAACTAATGATATCAGAGAGCATAATAGTTGGAAAAATTCCAGATACATATTTAAAATCTAATAATTTGGATGAAATGATGAACTTAATTCCATAAATGTATTTTTACAGCCGGGTGGCATAACAGCATCCATATTAAAAAATTTTTGACAGGGGATGAGTTTGCATAGTATTAAAAAAGTCTTTTATATTTATTCGCAAAAGACAGCTTTTGCGAATAAATATGGCCAATAAATAATAAAAAAGCGGGTTTTTATATAATCCCGCCAATTTTTTAAAAATGTATGTTTGATATAAATTTTAATGCCGTCTCATATTTGGTTGTATTTAACTTTTCTTCAAATAAATTTATATTTGTATCACAAATACTTTTTATATTTTTTATTGACGTGTTCTTTAAATAATTGATTATGTTTAATGATGTTTGATAATCTGATTCAACATACAGTTCTTCAGGACAATCAAAGATTAAGCTTTCAATAAAAATTTGATTAGGGTTGCTTTTCATAATGTTCCAATACAAATTGTTTAAAACTCTAATTTGAACTGTTGCTTTACTTTCCGTATATAAATTTAAACCGTCTAAATTGTCAAATCTTGCTCTAAAATCAAAAACGTGCTTTTTGGCTTTGCTTAAATTATACAAATTGTGAGTTCCCTCATTGTTATTAAACAAAACATAGATATTTACTGGAACGCCAAATTCTTCATCTCCAATAATTTTGATATGATTTTTTATCAAGGCGATTTTTGATTGATTATATATCAATTTTGACAATTCAACATATAGATCCATATAAAATGTTTCAACATCATAATTTTGCAGTTTAGATACTTGTTTTTCTGTTTGTTTTATTAACTTTTTTTGCTTGTTTTTTTTCTTTTTAAATATTGTAAAGTTTTCTTTAAACTGTTTAAAAAAATGCTTTAAGTATCGCAAAAAACTGTTTGATTTTTGTTTAATATAATTTAATTCAATTTGTATTGCATCCAATGCAACAAATATGTCCAATGTTGAATTAAAAAATTCAGCACCAGTAAAAACCTCATTTGCGACATATATGTTGTAGTCTTTTATGTGAGGGTTTCGTGACATAATTTTTGTCATTGCCTCATTTATAACTTGCTCAGTTATTGAGTATGCATTGTTAAAGGCAGTTAAGTTTACCTCTGCATTGAAACTATCTAAAATATTACTGTTTAATACTTCCATGCTTAATATAATACATTTATAAAAAAATTTTGTAAAGAAAAAACTCTCATTTGTTTGATTTATTCGCAAAAACATAATATAATGAGCATATGAACAGTTATATAAGCAAAAGAGATGCACAATCAATGGAAAAGTTAAGAAAATTAATCAAGACACTACCCGATTTTTGCATTGATTATTTTATAAGCATTGAGCAAACAACTTCCCCACTTACACGACTAAATTATGCTACTGACTTAAGCATTTTTTTTAATTTTTTATGCAACGAAATTTTGTTTATTTCTGTTGAAAAAGTTGATTTTTCTGTTTTAAACAAAATAAAATCAAGGGACATTGAGCTCTTTTTAAGTTATGTAACCGATTTTAAAACTTCAGGCAAAAGTTATCATAATGGTGAGCGAGGAAAATCACGCAAACTCTCTGCAATTAGGTCACTTTTTAAATATTTATATAAAAATAATTATATCGATAAAGATGAATCTTCAAAAGTTAAAACGCCAAAATTGCACCAAAAACCAATTATATATCTAGAGCCAAATGAGGTTGCAACCCTTTTAAATGAAAGCGAAAACCCTTCTTGCCTTTCACAAAGACAAACAGCTTTTAACAAAATTACAAACATTAGAGATACTGCCATTTTGACCTTGTTTTTGGGTACAGGAATACGTGTAAGCGAATGTGTTGGCCTAAATTGCAAAGATGTTGATTTTGAAAACAATGCATTTAAAATAACGCGTAAAGGCGGAAATCAAACAATCCTTTACTTTTCTGACGAAGTTAGGTCTGCGTTAATTGATTGGGTAAATGAGCGTAAATACTGGTTTAAAGATGGCGAAAATGAAGATGCATTGTTTATTTCCTTGCAGCGAAAAAGAATAAGCGTAAGAGCTGTTGAAAAATTAGTTAAAAAATACAGCGAACTCGCCTCTCCATTAAAAAAAATAACACCACATAAACTTAGAAGTACATATGGCACTTCGCTATATCAAGCCACTGGCGATATTTATGTTGTTGCAGAGGTTTTGGGACATAAAGATGTAAATACAACCAAAAAACATTATGCGTCTATGAGTGAGGATATAAAAAGATCAGTTGTAAACAAACTAAAACTTAGAGATTAAAAAAGCCGATTTAAAAATCGGCTTTTTGCTATTCTTCCAATTGATTTTCCATATCTTTAATTTGGTCAACAACCTTTTTCATTTCTAGCTTGCGTTTTAATTCGTCAAGTTTTTTCTTAAGTTCTAGTTCATCATCAAATTTGGGTACTTCTGATGCGGTGTCAAGATCAATAATTTTGCTACCTTTAAAATTTGATATTTTAACGCTGGCAAAGCACATAATTATCATAAGCATTATGGCAAATGACAAACATAAAACAAGCAAAAAATATTCTCTAGTAAAATCAATGCTGTTGTTAAAGTTCATATACACCAAGCATGCAACGACTGATGATAGCGTAATAAAACAAACAAAACCACAGTACAAGCAAACCTTGTATAAATTTTTCATTTTTGCAGTTTTATTGATGTTTGCAAAAACAAAAAATAAAATCAATGTGCTTATTGTCAACAAGCCAATGTCTAAATATAAAACATTGTTTTGTTGCGAAACAAGCTTTGATATTGAAAAATAAAATATCCAAGCTAAATCAACCAAAAGCAAAATAGCTGCCAAAGCGTGCGCTTTTTTAAATAAACTTTTCTTTTGTTTATTGTCCATTTTTTCTCCCCCACTTTTATGCTTATTATAATTTTTTTATTTATGTTTGTCAACGAATATTCTAATTTGCAATATTCGATTGATTTTTTTATTAAATTGCTATATATTAATCGTATGGAAAATAAAGTGGTTTTAATTACTGGTGCAGCAAAAGGCATTGGCGCAAGCATGGCAGAACTTTTTGCGCAAAAGGGCTATAAAGTTGTCATAAATTATAACAAATCAGAGATGGAAGCTGTTGCCTTTGCCAATAAAATATGCGCAAAAGGTCAAATAGCATTGCCTTTTAAGGCAGATATAAGCAAAAATGAGCAAGCTGAACAGCTGATTGCTTTTGCGCTTAAAAACTTTGGCCATATAGACGTCCTTATTAACAATGCGGGCATCTCAACAAACAAATTGCTTGTTGACGAATCTTATGAAAATATTACTCAGTTAATAAATAATAACCTTGTTTCAACAATAAACACTACTCGACTTGTTGCAAAACATATGATAACCCAAGGTCAAGGCAAAATATTAAATATTTCGTCAATCTGGGGTCTTTACGGTGCTAGCAATGAAAGTGTATATTCTGCCTCAAAAGGCGGAATTATTGCTTTTACAAAAGCTATGGCAAAAGAATTGGCGTATAATAATATCACAGTAAATTGCATTGCGCCAGGAGTTGTTGAAACTGATATGTTAAACTGTTACAATCAAAAAGAAAAGGAAACTCTTAAACAAGAAATTCCTTTAAACAGATTTGCCAACCCTAGTGAAATTGCAGAACTAGCCTTATTTTTGGCTAGCGAAAAATCTGACTATATTACTGGCCAAGTTATACAAATTGATGGTGGTTTTTATATTTAATTACATAAAAAATTCCTTTAAAAATTTAAAGGAATTTTTTATGTAAATGTCTATTTTTGTTTTTCTTCTTCAGCCATACAAGAGGTAAAAACAAGTTGAGTATATTTTTCAACATCTAAATATTCATAAGGATAACAAGCTGGTGTAATTTCATCAACCTTTAATTCAACAAACATTTGTTTTGCAACGTAATAAGTTTTGTATAAAAGTTCTAAATATTCTAGTTCTAGCTCAAATTTTAGTTTTATGTCTGCCTGTTTGCCCTTTAATTCGCATCTATGTAAATATCTATCTTGATTGGTTTTTGCCTTTGTATACTTTTGTTGGAATTTTGCAAGTAAATTGTCAACTGTTTGTTGATTTACAGGCTTTTTCCATTTTTTAACCACCCTACCAAAACTCTCAATGCGCTTTCTAACATCCTCTTCACTTATAAATAACATATGATTCCCCTTAATAACTTATTGCTTATATTTTAACATAAAAAATTTGATAAGTAAATAGCTTTATAAAAATATTTGAAATATATTTTTCTTTTAATTATTAATGTGATATATTAAATGAAATAAAACATGAATTATTTTAACAAGGGGTTAATATGAATTTTTTTAGTAGCGATTTGCATTTTGGAAACGATCAGGCTTTAAAAGTGGATGCTCGTCCGTTTAAAAATATTAGGCAATTTGAAAAATATGTTGTAAAACTTTGGAATAAACAAACTACAAAAAATGACAACATTTGGATAATTGGCGATTTTGTTGATTATCACAAAAATCAAGACTGCAATTGGCAAAGAGGTCTTGCTATGGTGAAAAAACTAAAAGCAAATGTACATTTGATTATTGGCAACAATGAAGAAAAGTTAATTAAAGCAAGCTTTGATGGAAGCTTTGATAAATTTATGGAATATTGCCTAAAGCTTGGATTTAAAACTATTGCAAAAGATGGTTATGTGAAAAACAAAAAAGAGGAATTTTATATGACACATAAACCAATCAATCACCATAAATCAATGTTAACTCTTTTTGGGCATTCTCATCGTTCTATGGGTGTATATAAAAGTTTTGGTTTTAATATAGGTTGCGATTTAAATCATTTTAGGCTTTTTACCGAACAAGACTTACATAATTTCGTAAAACTCAAGAGCGAATATTGGGATGAAGATGAAAATTTAAAATTGATATAAAAAAATCATATTGCTATAAATGTAATAAATATATAAAAAAATCCCTTAGTTTTAAGGGATTTGGAGCTTGTGGACGGACTTGAACCGTCGACCGCGTGATTACGAATCACGTGCTCCACCAACTGAGCTACACAAGCATAATAGGTGTAAAAATTTACACCTATTTTTTAAAGTTATATTAAAACAATCTAAAGTTTACTCTTGTGTTGTCGTCAGAAACTGATTTCACGCCAACTTTAACTTTGTCACCAAGTTTTACAATTTCATATATTCTTCTATCATTTTTTTCTGTTGCGTCAGACACGTGAAGCAAGCCTTCTGCTCCATTTTCTAATTGAATGATTGCACCAAATGCCAAAATTTTTATAACCTCACCTTCATAAACCTCACTAAGTTTTAGTGATTTAATAGCTGCAATTCTTGGGTCTTCGTTGTTTTGCTTTAAACCAACTGAAACCTTTTTGTTGTCTTTGTCTAGTTTAACAATTCTAAACTCATATGTTTCGCCAAGAGTTATAACCTCTTCTGGTGATTTAATTCTTCTATAACTCAAATCGCTAATATGTACAAATGCATCAATTCCGTCTAAATCTACAAAAGCGCCATATGGCATAATTTTTACAATTTTGCCACTAACCTTCTTGCCGTTGAAAGCAGCACTCCAAAAAAGTGTTTCGGCATTTTCTTTGATTTGTTCTTTAAGCAATTTTACTGATGCAATGATGTTTTTTGTTTCGTTATTTTTTTCTAACACGATTGCTTCAAGTTGCTTGTTTTTGTAATAACCCAAATGGTTAACCTTTGCATCTACTTGATCTTTTGGAATAAAAAGTTTGTATTCGCCCAATTTGCTTGTTAAACCGGCCTCATTATAGCCTGATACAAAAAAGGTGAAAGTAGAGCCAACTTTCAAGGCATCAGCCTTGATTGAACCTTGAATTAACTCCTCTGCTTCTGCCTTAGAAACTTCAATCATTCCTTCTTCTGTTTTTGTGCCTAAAACCAAAGCTTTAAATCTATCGCCGATTTTAACTTCTTCATAGTTTGAAAAATCATCTCTTCTAATAAAAGCGTCAGATTTTCCGCCAATATTAAAAATAACACCGTCATCTCTAATTGCAACAACAACACCTTCATATATGCTGTTTTTCTTGTAATTTGCTAATGTTTGTTCAATAGCGTTTAAATCAAATTTAATATTCTCGTCCATAATTTTCTCCATACTTTGTGCATTTTATCAAAGATTAAGCGCTTTTGTCTAGCAAATTAATCTTTTGGTTTTTTCTTTTTTGTATTGTTTTCATATAATTCTATCATTTTTTGCTTAATGATTTCATTCGCTCTAGCTGTGCCATCTTCACCCTTAAATGAATCGTCAAAATATATTGGATCACCAACAACAATTTTGTTAAAACAAAACGCTCTTGGCTTTTTTGTTATTACAACAGGCACAACTGGGCAATTTGCCTTTATTGAAAACACACTTGCCCCGCCTTTGAAATCAAGCAAAAATTCTGATGAGGTGTTTCTTGTTCCCTCAGGAAAAATTGTGAGTAATTTTTCTTGCTTTAAAATGCCAAGGCATTGTTTTATTGTGCTAAGTTGCACTTTTTCACGATCAACAGGCACAGCACCCATTTTTTTCAAAAATCCGCCAAACACCTTTTTTTTAAACAAGCTTTCTTTTGCTAAAAAATACTGCCTACGCCATAGTCGGTTGATTAGATATATACAATCAATATTGCTTCTATGATTGCACACTAAAATAACCTTGCCTTTTGGTATTTTCTTTTTATTTTTAAAGCTTGTTGGAAAAATCAAACAAAGTGGTAAAAATAATAAGACTTTTATAATCCAAAAAAACATATTCACCTAACCTTTTAAAATGTATAGCAGCATTTCATTAATACATTCATCAATTGTTTTATATGATGTATCTATATCAATTGCGTCATCAGCACGCCTCAGTGGACAGAACTTTCTTGTTGTGTCCAACAAATCTCTGCTTTTTAAAGATTCTTTTACTTGCTGCAGAGAAATATCTTGTCCTAGTTGTTTTAAATCTTTTAATCTTCTTTCTGCACGTACATCAATGTTGCAAGAAACAAAAAATTTTACATCTGCATTTGGAAAAACGTGTGTGCCAATATCACGACCTTCAACAACAATATCATTATATAAAGCAAATTCTCTTTGAAGTGATAAAATCTTGTCTCTTATTGGCAAAATCTGAGAAAATAAGGAAACATTTTTTTGAACATCTTCGCTTGATACAAAAGGTGTGCAGTCAATGTTGTTTATAATTATATACTGTTTGTCTCCCTTGAACTTTATTTCAATATTAATTGTTTTTAAGCACTCTTCAATTTTTGCCAAATCTTCTGGATTGATGCCAGTAGACAAAAAATAATGTGCTATTGCCCTATAAATCATTCCGGTATTCAAAGATTTAAAGTTTAGTCTTTTTGCCAAAATGCCGGCCAATGTGCTTTTTCCTGTTCCGCTTTGACCATCAATTGCAATTACCATATAAAATCCCCCTTTATTCAATGAAAATTAAACTAGCATTTATTCCAGCCAAATAACCTGTGCTAAACGCTATTTGCAAGTTAAAGCCACCAGTTAGCGCATCAACGTCGATAATTTCGCCAGCAAAGAACAAACCTTTAACCAACTTGCTCTCCATAGTTTTTGGATTTATTTCCTTGGTGTCCACTCCGCCACTGGTTATAATGCCATAGTCCAATTTGTCTAAACCTTTATATTTTAAATCAAAGGACTTTAAGAGTAAAACAATTTTTTTAATATCTTTAACATTCAATGATTTAACTTTTGTTGTTTTGTCAAATGCAAGCTTTTGCAAAAAAGGATCAATCATTGCCTTTGGCAAAAGGCTTGCAAGTAGCGTTGAAATTTGAATTTGACGATTATCATCAATTTCGCGCTCTATTCTAGCAAGCAATTGCTCGTTTGTTAATGCGGGTTTAAAGTCCAGTTTTAAATTTACGTTTTCTAGTTTGTTTATATATGAACTCATAGAAAGTGCAATTGGACCACTTATGCCATTTGCTGTAAATAGCATTTCACCAAATAAAGATTTAAATAACTTGCCATTTTGATATGCAGATAAAGTTACATTTTTTAAACTTAGACCTTCTATGCTTTTAACATAGTTATCTGCAAGCAAAAGTGGAACAAGTCCAGGAACAATTTTAGTGATGTTATGCCCAAAACTTTTTGCAATTTCATAACCATCGCCAGTTGAGCCAGTTGCGCTGTATGTTTTGCCACCCACACATAATATGGTAGCATCGTAATTGTCATATACACCACAATTTGTTGTTATTCGAAATTTATTGTTGTCTTTTTTAATTTGCATAACACTGTGATTTAAATGAATTTTTACGCCATTAGACAAGTTAAAACGCTCTAATGCTTTTATTATATCGCTTGATTTATCAGAATTAGGAAAAGCCCTGTTTCCTCTTTCTACCTTAATTGACACCCCCAAATCCACAAAAAAGTTTATCGTGTCGTATGAGTTGAATTGGTTAAATGCACTATACAAAAACTTGTTGTTGTTTACAACATTTTGCAAAAGTTCAACATTGTCGCAGCAGTTGGTTACATTACATCGGCCCTTGCCGGTTATGTACAGTTTTTTTCCAACCTTTTCGTTTTTTTCGAATATGTCAACTTGACAACCCTTGCTTGCGCAAATACCACCAGCCATAAGACCGCTAGCGCCACCACCTATTATTGCAATTTTCATTTCTTTTTAACTCCAAATATGCTAAGCAGTTCTTTATCTGTGAGTTTTCTATATTTACCCCTCTCTAGACCACCTAGAGTTAGTCCGCCAATTGAAACGCGTTTTAAAAGCACAATTGTTTTGCCAATTGCCTCAAACATTCTTCTAATTTGTCTATTTTGCCCTTCGTCAATTATTACTGATAGTCTTGTGAGTTTTTCTTGAACATTAACAACTTCAACCTTGGCGCTTGGCATTCTTTTGCCATTTTCAACAACTCCAGCCCTTAAAACTGCGAGTTCACTCTCTTTTATTTGACCTTCGATGGTGACAACATACTCTTTGTCTACGTGGTTTGATGGATGTGTAAGTTGATTTGAAAAATCGCCGTCATTTGTCAATAACAGCAAGCCTTCACTATTGTAATCAAGTCTTCCAACCGAAAAAACTCTTTCTGGAACATTTACTATGTCATATATTGTTTTGCGACCATGCTCGTCATTTGCAGAACAAATGTAACCCTTTGGCTTGTTGAATTTATAATAAACATATTGATTTGGCATTGTTACAGGGTTATCAAGGTACAAAACCTTGTCCTTTTGGGGATTTATATCTGTCGCCAAATCTGTTATAACTTTGCCGTTTACTTTAATTTCGCCGTCAAGCACATACTTTTCAACTTTTCTTCTTGAACCTATGCCACATAAGGCTAGATATTTGTTAATTCTCATTTTACCACTGGGAGATAATATCTTGAATACTACTCCACACTCCTATTTTTCTTACATTATCCATAGTATAGATTTTTTCAGAAAATAGCAAGTGATTATCTAAATATATTTCAACTTTGCCAACAATTTGATCTTGCTCCAATGGTGCATTTAAACAATTAGGCAAGTCATATCTGTATTCCAATCTTTCATATTCATC
>SVIU01000013.1 GCA_015069335.1 Clostridiales bacterium | reverse complement strand
TTTTGATTTTTATTTTGATTAATTTTGATTTTTTGAAAAAATTTGATAAAATAATCAAAAATCAAAAGAGTCGCAAAATCAAAAATAAGAAATCAAAAAAAAGACTTCTTGTAGCATTGACACAAAAAATAAAATGCAAGAATGATTTTTCGTTCTTGCATTTTATTTTTGTTAAATTTTTAGTGCTTAAATATCCTTATGTCTATATATTATCTCTTTTTATTCATTTCATTCTTGATTTGTTAATGTTCTATTTAAATTTCAGTATTATTCTTACTAAAATATTTTTTGATTCGTCTCAAATAATACAGTTTTTTTACTCTTCTTCCGGCTTAAATAAATCTTTTACTTCGTCAAAGTTTCCCGTTTGTTCTTCTTCTGGTGGAATGTCTCCATATGCGTTGTCGTCAACCACTCTTATGCGGTTTTCGTTCTTTGCAATGTTTGGCCTTTTATCTCTATCAACAAAAGTTGTGTATTCACCAATCCACCTTAGTTTAATGTCTTTTAATTCACCATTACGGTGTTTTGCAATGCTAAGTGTACAAATGCCCGGCTCGTCTTCGTTTACAACATCATTGTACATATCTGGTTTGTAAATAAATAAAACAATATCTGCATCTTGCTCAATAGAACCAGACTCTCTAAGGTCTGAAAGTTGCGGTTTGTGGTCGCCTTTTCTTTGTTCAACGGCACGAGATAATTGCGACAATACAATAATAGGAATATTAAGTTCTCTCGCTGCAATTTTAAGGTAACGTGTCATTTCGCTAACTTCGTTTTGACGGCTTTCTACTTTGCTTTTGCCTGATGACATAAGTTGAAGATAGTCAATCATAACAAGGTCAAGCCCTTGCTCTCTTTTTAGCCTACGGCACTTACTAAGAATTGACATTGGCGTGTTCATTGAAGAATCGTCAATAAAAATTCCCGCTTCGGTGAGTTGTTTGTTGGCTGTCCATAAACTTTTCCATTCGTCAACTGCCAAATTGCCTTTTAGCGCCTTTGCCATACTTACTGACGCAACCGAACAAACTGCTCTTTGTGCAATTTGAATGCGTGGCATTTCCAAGCTGAAGATTGCGCATTTCTTTTTTTCTTTTACTGCGGCGTTTGTGATAATGTTCATAGCAAAACTTGTTTTACCAACACCAGGACGTGCGGCAAGCAAAATAAGGTCAGAGTTTTGAAGTCCGTTTGTAACAGCGTCAAATTCTTTAAATCCGGTTGAAATGCCTTTTATGCCGTCTTTGTTTTTGCTTAAGGTGTCAAACTTTTTAATAACATCGGCAAGCGCCCCACCAATGTGAACTAGCGAGCTTGTTTCTTCCTCTTTTCCTATTTCAAAAATCACTTGCTCTGCAAAATCTATTGCTTCTTCTTTATCCGATGAATCATAGGTGTTTTCAATAATGTTTTGACTTGAACGAATAATTTTTCTTAAAACCGAATCACGTTTTACAATGTCAACATAAACCTTAAAATTTGCCGCACTTGGCAAAACGTTTGTAAGTTTTGTTATGTATTCTAAACCACCAATAGATTGTAATAGCGTTCCGTTGTCTAGCTCGTCAGTTAAAGTAACGTAGTCAATTGGTTGGTTTTTTGCAAAAATGTTGTACATTGCAGAAAAAATCTCTTGATGTGCCTCAAGATAAAAATCATCCTTGGTTAAGGTGTTCATAATTGAATTTGCCGCTTCGTCATCAATAAGGCAAGCACCCAAAACCGATTGCTCCGCCTCCATGCTATGTGGCATCATTTTTGCTTTTGTTTGTCTTTTCTGTTCCATAAAATTATCCTTTTGCAAAATTAATCTCTAAATGGGTCAAACTTTTTCTTGCCCTGGTTTTCTTTGTCTTTTTTCTCTTTTTTCTTGCTTCTAATATACATACATAAAAGCACAATTGCGCCACCAAGTGCAACGGTGATTATCAAATTTAACACAAATGGGCAATTCACAATTGTTAAAACCACGCACAAAACTGCCATAAATGGCGCTGCAATTAATAAATATATAAACCCACGTTTTAGCGTTTGAGTATAATCAAACGGTGTATTATTGTTGCTCATAAAAATACCTCTTTTACATAATATCAAAAAAAACTCATTTTGCAAAGGCTTTTTAAAAAGAATCTTTTAAATAAAATATCGCAAAACTATAAACTTTAGTCCTGCGATATTTTTTTCGGCGTAAGCCGTCCGCCACTTTTCACTCTTCACTTTTCACTATTCACTGACTGATTGATGCAATCAATCAGTCAACTGTCACTTCCCCTCTAAGAAGCTTGCCTCTTTCTCTCATACGCATTGTATGGTCAAGAATTTTCTTACGCATACGGATTGATTTTGGAGTTACTTCCAAATATTCATCTGGTGCTAAAAATTCTATGCAGTCTTCTAGGCTAAGCACTCTAATTGGAACAAGTCTTAACGCTTCGTCTGAGCCAGACGAACGGCAGTTTGAAAGGTGTTTTGTTTTGCAAACGTTTACTACCAAGTCTTCACCTTTTGGATTTTGTCCAATAATCATTCCGCCATAAACTGGAACACCTGCGCCAATAAACAAGTCGCCTCGGTCTTGAGCATTAAACAAGCCATAAGTTACCGATTCGCCATTTTCAAAAGCAATAAGCGAGCCATATTCACGAGAGTCAATTTCGCCTTTGTATGGCTCGTAGTCATAAAACACCGAGCCCATAATGCCTTCACCTTTGGTGTCGGTCAAAAGTTCACTCTTAAAACCAAACAAGCCACGTTCTGGAATATAGAATTCCATTTTCATACGGCTACCTTTTGGCGACATAGAAATAAGTTCGCCTTTTCTTATGCCCATTTTGTTCATTATTGTGCCAACGCTGTCGGCAGGAACGTCAACTGTTAAAACATCAATTGGCTCACATTTTTTGCCGTCAATTTCTTTAAAACGAACTCTTGGATTGCTTACTTGAAATTCATAACCATCACGGCGCATATTTTCTATTAAAATGCTAAGGTGCATTTCTCCACGACCACAAACGGTAAATGATTCGCTTGTTTCGCCGTCGGAAACTCTTAGCGACAAATCTTTAACTGCCTCTTTATAAAGCCTATCTCTTAAATGACGGCTTGTAACATATTTGCCCTCTTTACCAGCAAATGGTGAGTCATTAACCAAAAAGGTCATTTCTACACTTGGCTCGGCAATTTTAACAAATTCTAGTGGCTCAACTCTTTCGCTTGCGCAAATTGTGTCGCCAATCATTGTGTCGCCAATGCCGGCAATACAACAAATATCACCAACAGAAACTTCTTTTGTTTGCTCTCTTTTTAAACCATTAACTGTGAACAATTGCACAATTTTGCCTTTGACCATTTTGTTATTGTCAAAATAGTTGCAAACAACAATGCTGTCGTTAACTTTAAACGTGCCACTTTCTACCTTTCCAATTGCAAGACGACCAACATAATCATTTTGCTCTGCAGAAGAAATTAACATTCTTGCAGGAGCGTCTGCATCACCCTCTGGTGCTGGAATATGTGAAAGAATTGTTTCAAAAAGCGGAACAAAGTTCACGCCTTGAGCATTTGGATCGGTTGAAGCAATGCCATGTCTTGCACTTGCAAAAACAAAAGGGCTGTTAAGTTGCTCGTCGTTGGCGTCTAAATCCATAAGTAGTTCCAAAACTTCGTCTTGTACTTCTAAAACTCTTGCGTCCGGTTTGTCAATTTTGTTTACAACAACCACAACTTTTAAACCAAGCGAAAGTGCTTTTTCCAAAACAAAACGAGTTTGTGGCATTGTTCCTTCATAAGCGTCAACAACCAACAAAACTCCGTCAACCATTTTTAAAACACGCTCTACCTCGCCACCAAAATCAGCGTGGCCTGGTGTGTCAATGATGTTGATTTTTACACCTTTGTATTCACAGCTTGTGTTTTTTGAAAGGATTGTGATACCTCTTTCTTTTTCTATATCGTTAGAGTCCATAACTCTATCTTCTACAACTTGATTATCTCTAAAAACATTACCCTGTTTTAAAAGTTCATTAACCAAACTGGTTTTACCATGGTCAACATGGGCAATGATAGCAATATTTCTTAGCATTTCATTTTTCATAAATTTTCTTACCTTTGTTTGTTCTGTTTTTCCAAAAAATGAGTATAGCACACTTACTGTATTAATTTCAAGTGTAAATACAAAAATACCTCTAATAAGTTAAAATAAAATTTTACGTAATATTTCTTTTTCTTAAAAAAATATTTCCTACTACATAAAAAAATTGCGATTTTAAAAAACCGCAATTTTTTTATTTTAATAATATGGATAATATGGCAAACCTTGTATTGCTGCAACAGTCATTAAAATAGTGAATAAAACTCCAGCTAAAATGCCAAACGAAATCCAATATGCTTTTGCAAAGCTTCTTCTAGCCAATGTGTTTTTTGGGAAAAAGAACATAAACACCAAGCCAATTAAGCCCATAACCAAACCTGCAAAAACGCCCAAGCCTGTTTTCTTTTGGTTAAAGATGAAGTCACTTGCCTCTTCAACGCTAACGTTTACAATTGGCTTTGGTTCTTTTTTTGTTTTTTCTTCTACAGCTTTTGGTTGAGCAACTGGAACACCGCATTTAACGCAGATTACAGCTTCGTCATTGATTTCTGAACCGCAATTTCTACAAAACATAATTCCTCTCCTTTTTTTATTGTGTTATGTTTATGTTATCACTTTAAATTTTTATAGTCAAATATTTGTCGCAATTTAAAAAAATAATGTTTTTAGTTGTAAACAGTAAAAAAACACCAATTTACTATTTGGTGCTTTTTGTTAATTAAATGGCTTTTTTTGCAGTTTCTACTAATGTTGCAAAGCCCGCTGCATCATTAACAGCCATATCAGCCAAGATTTTTCTGTTTAATGTAATGTTTGCTTTTTTCAAACCAAACATAAATTTGCTGTATGAAATATCTTGTTGGTGGCAAGCTGCGTTGATTCTTTGAATCCAAAGTGAACGGAAATTTCTTTTCTTTAATTTTCTGCCGATGTAAGCATATTGTCCACTTTTCATAACTGCTTCACGAGCAACTCTGTATAATTTTGATTTAGCGCCTCTGTAACCTTTGGCTTGTTTTAATATTGCTCTTCTTTTTTTAAGAGCGTTAACACTTCTTTTAATTCTCATTGTAAAATTCTCCCTTTAACCTTATGCATTAATCATACTTTTAATAGTTTTTGATTGTGCTTTTGGTAGCATTCCGCCCCTTCTTAATTTTCTTTTTCTTGCTTGACTTTTTTCAGTCATAAAGTGACCTCTGTCAGCTTTGTTGAACATAACTTTTCCAGTTGCTGTAACTTTGAATCTTTTTTTAGCACCGCTATGTGATTTTTGTTTTGGCATAGTATTTTTCTCCTTTAAATTTTGTTCTTGATTTCTCAAATATATTTTTTGTTGTTTTAAAAGTACAACTACTTAGCTTTTTTTGGCGACACAATAACAATAATGTTTCTTCCTACAATTTCTGGCTCTTTGTCAGGTGTTCCCTTTTCGGCAACCATTTCACAGTAAGATTTAACAACTTCAACTGCTTTTTTTGCATAAGCTTGTTGACGCCCACTCATTCTTAACACAACTTTAAGTTTGTTTCCGTCAGATAAAAATTCATAACCGCGTTTTGCTTTGATTTCTAAATCGCGTGTATCGATGGTCATAGAAAGTTGAACTTCTTTAACTTCGGTAACTTTTTGATTTTTCTTTAACTCTTTTTCTTTTTTAATGGTGTCAAATTTGTATTTGCCATAATCCAAGATTTTGCAAACTGCAATTCCACCACCAAAAGACATTTGAACAAGGTCTAGCCCTGCATTTTCTGCCTCTTGCATAGCATCAGCTTTTGGCATAACGCCAAGTTGCTCACCACTAGCGCCGATTAAACGAACTTGTGTTGCTGTGATTTGTTCATTAATTAACAATTCTTTAAAAATGATTGTATCCCCCTTTATCTTATAAATGTCCATCAAACAAAAAAAGAATAGATGGACGTAAAAAATTCCACCTATTCCTTTTAAAAAAATGAAAAGAACAAAACTCCGCAGTCAAACCATTTTTCGACTGGTGAGAAGTGGAAACTTCTACTCGATAACAATGCGAGTATATCACACACTTTTCACCTTGTCAATCATTTTTTAAACATTTTTAAAAATTGTGAAAAAATTTAAGAGATTAATTTTTACAATAGCAATCTTTCTTTTTTATACAATCCCTCCGTCAATTCCTCTCGTTTAACTTCGCTTCATTGCCACCTCCCTTGATCACAAGGGGAGGTTATAATTATTGTCATTATATAAAGGCCCCTTTGTGTAAAGGGGGCTGTCGCCATGCGAGCACCAGCGAGTTGGACGACTGGGGGATTGTTTAAATTTGTGTTGCAACTTGATAAACTTCATTTTTTGGTAAATTTCTTTGTTTTGCAACTTTTTTTATGGCAGAGTTTTTATCTTCGCCTAGATTGATATAATAAAGCAAATGCTCTTTTATGCTCATTGAAGCAAAGTCGTTTTGTTCTTCTTGTTTGTTGCCTTCAACCACCAAAACATATTCGCCCTTTGCGTCAAATTCAAAGCTTTGTGATAATTCAAAATCAAAAGTTTTTTCAAACATTTTGGTTATTTCATTAACTAGGCATGCTTTTCGAGTTCCAAAACTCTCATATAGCTGTTTAACAATTTTTGTTACATCATGCGGTGCAACATAAAAAATTAGCGTTGATTTGTATTCTTTTACTTCTTTTAAAAGTTTTTCGCGTTGTTTTTTGTCGTCTGGAACAAAGCCTACAAAAGTAAATTTTGTGCTGTCTAATCCAGATAAAAGTAGCGCGCAAAGCCCAGCATTTGCACCTGGAACAACTGTATATTCTAAATTATTTTGTTTTAATTTTTCAATTAACGTTTGACCTGGATCAGAAATAACAGGCATACCCGCATCAGAAATCACCGCAACATCTTTGCCCTCGTTTAAAAGAGCGATTATGCCATCGCTTGAATTGTTTTCATTAAATTTGTGATAGGCAATTAGTTTTTTGTGAATGTCGTAGTGGTTTAAAAGTTTTAAAGAATTGCGTGTGTCTTCACAAGCAATCACATCCACACTTTTTAAAACCTCTAACGCACGTAATGTGATGTCTTTTAAGTTGCCTATTGGTGTTGAAACGAAATAAAGCATAGAATTTCCTTTTACTTAAAAATTGTTTTGTTGTTTTTTAATGAATAGTGAATAACACAAAAATTACAAGTTTTTTAATAAAAACAATCCCCCAGTCAACCATGCGGTTGACAGCCCCCTTTACACAAAGGGGCCTTCAATAAAGTTAAAATTATCAATCATCATTCACTATTGGAGCAGATACTCCTTTATATTATTTTTCGGCGAAGCCGTCATTCATTATTCACTATTCATTATTCACTATTCACTAAAAAGCACTAAGTCCCGCTTATTCACCTTTATAAAGTCTCTGTATTGTCTGCACATAGTCGCCGTCCAAGTTATTAGTAAAAAGTGGTGGCAAAATTGTGCAAGAGTCTTTGCCACCCTTAACTGCTTCGCACAAAAACACTGTTGAATTTTTGCCTTGGTTTGGGTGAACAAAATAAACTCTTTTTGGTGCTAAGTGAAAAGTTTTCATTAGGTTTGTTGCCTCAACAAATCTTGCGCTGTCGTAAACAAAAAATAGTTTGCCACCAAATTTAAGCATTTGACTTGATGCTTGTAAAAAGTCGCTTAAACTTAAAAATTTATCACTGCGAGAAACAACTTTTTCTTCCACCTGCCCACTTACATTTTGGTCATATTTAAAATATGGCGGATTGGAAAACACAACATCAATTTCGCCGTCAGAAATATGATTTTTCCAATTTTGTATTTTGTCATTTATTGCACAAATAGTGTTGTCCATTTTGCAATTTTTAAAATTGCGAACAGCCAAGTCAAACGGCTCTTTTTGAATTTCAAAAGCTGTAATTTGTTTTGGCTTTTCTTTGTAATTTACCAAAATGGAAATAATGCCCGAACCCGTGCCAATTTCCACACATTTGTCACTATGTTTTGTTTTGACAAAGTTGGCAAGAAGCACCGAGTCGCTGGTAAAGCCATAACCGCCAATCTTTTGAATTATTTTTAAGCCGTCAAGCTGTAAGTCGTCCAACCTTTCACACGGCAAAAGTTCAAACTGCTCGTTTGCTGTTTGTTGCTTACAGTTATTTTGCGTTTTATTGTTGAACATAAGGTTTGCCTTCTAGGTTTTTAAGTTGAGATAATTCATATTCTTTTATGTTAGACAAGCCGTCAGTTGATGTAAGTTTAACTGACACAATGCGTTTGAGTAGATTGTTATAAACAACCAAGCCTTTGCCATCTGGAGTGATAACTTCGCTGTTTACTGGTGGCATTAGTTTAAATGTTTCGGTGTAATGTGCATTTTCATATGCAAGGCAACATTTTAGTTTGCCACAAAGCCCGCTTATGCTTGATGGGTTTAGCGATAAGCCTTGCATTTTTGCCATTTTGATACTGCTATGCTCTGCTTCGCTTAAAAAGCAAGCACAACAACATTCTCTGCCACATGGGCCAAGTCCACCCATTAATTTTGTTTCTTCACGAGCGTCAATTTGCTTAAGTTCTATGCGCATTTTGTATTGATTGGCTAGCATTTTGATAAGTTCTCTAAAATCAACCCTATTGTCGGCAGTAAAATATATTAACACTTTTGAAGAATCCAAGGTTACTTCAACATTGGTGATTTTCATTTCTAGTTTTAAATCTTTAACCAAGCCCTCGCATGCGGTTTTGATTTCTTGTTGAAGTTTTGCGCTGTTTTCTTTTGTTTCAAGATCTCGCTCGGTTGCAAGACGCAAAACTTTTTTTAGAGGAACAGGAAAATCTGTATCTTCACAAGTTGTTACTTTTGAACAAATAATACCAATCTCTAGACCTCTGGCTGTTTCTACAACCACTTTTTCACCATATTTTACAAAGGCATTTGTACAATCAAACGAATATTGTTTTCCGTTTGGAACAAAGCACACTTTAACTTCTTTTACTTGCATAAAAATTTAACCTCCAAGATGTCAAATAGCAAATTGTCAGCTAGCACCGTCAAATTTACATTTGCATCAAACCTTTTTTTGTATTCATTTAATAATTTTAAAATATTGTTTAGCGAAAGCGCAGAATATTCGCTTGCCAACTGCTGTAATTCCACTTGCAAATTTTTGCTTGACACCAAATTGTGCTTGTTTAATGATGTCATCAAAACATCTCGTAGTAAACTACACAAAATTTGCAAACAACCAGCAAATGTTTCTTTGTCTTTGTTTAAAAGTTTGCTAAACTCTGGAATTTGGTCGCTACGCTTTAAGTTTAAAACTAGCTCAAGCATATTTTTATAATTTTCTAAAAATGTTGCATTTTGAGAAATTTCCAGGGTTTTGCCAAGATAACCATCGCCAAAGCAAAGTGAAATGGCCTTGACTTCATCATCCACATTTTGCAAAATATCTTTTAAAACACTTTGGTCAAGCCTGTCGACTTGCATTTTTTGAACTCTGGACAAAATGGTGCTAAGCACTTTGTCTTCATTTGTGCAAGAGAGCAAAAACACAACATTTTTTGGTGGCTCTTCAATAATTTTGAGCATTTTGTTTTGCGCTTGAATTGTTGCTGTGTCCATATTGTTTATTATAATAACCTTTAAATCTGCAAGCATTGGCTTGATTTGAATGTTGTCATAAATTTGGCCAGCATCTTCAACTGCAAAGTTTTTTTCTTTTGGAAAAACAAGCACATCGGGATGTGAAGAAGCCTCAACCTTAACGCAATGTGGGCAAACATCACAAGCGCTTTTGTTTTTGCATACCAAAAGTTTTGCAATTTGCGAAGTTAAAATTTTGTTGGTAAACTCGTCCGGGCATACAAAAAGATATGCCTGACTAAGTTTGTCTTCAAGCATAAGTTTGTTAAAACTGCCATAAACTTTTAAGGTTTTTACCTGTTTTTCAAAATTCACACAACCATTTTAACACAACCAACCAAGAAACACAATTGATTTTTTAAATGCGTAAAAAACCAACAAAAAAACGGATGCGTTAACAACCAGCATCCGTTTTTTTAGGTACGCAAGAATAACACTAATATAGTGAGTGTTTTCTTTTATGCTTACTTTTTGTTAATAATTTTTAAATCTTCTAATTTTACAGATATAAAATCACCTTGAAAATCACCATTTTCATCAATGCCTGAAAAGTCAACTTCAACATAACCATTCACTGCAAAATTTTCCATTATACAACCAGTATCACCCTTGTGTATACCATGTTTTGAATATCTTTTTTCTTCAACAAGAAGCTCAACCATATCATACTGTTTAAAACTCGGCAATTCAATATTTTCTTTTGCTCTTCTTTTTATTATGTCAATTTTACCCACAAGTTCTTTTAATAAGTTTTCTGGTAAAACTTCTTGTTCTTTAGAAACATCACATTCAGCCACCCATACAACTACCGTTTCGCCGTAATTTGATGGATTAAAAAACAAAACTTCCAATTTATCAAAAGTTTTATCTATCACAATTCCATGCATTCCCCTTGTTAAATTAAACTCGGTATACAACTCATCATTATTTAGCACAATTATATCAAATTTTTTCATTTTACCCAACCTCCAAATGGTGTAGTATTTCTTATTAATCCCTCTGGATAAAGTATCCAACCACTATAAAATGTTTTATTATTTAAATTTATTGGAATTGCCAACCTTTGCCCTCTTTTATCTAAATTTTTCAATTTATAATTACCCAGTAAGTACTGCTTTAATGCTTGCTTACAAAATTCCTGTTGTAAAAAAAGAGAATCGTCTTTTGTAAAACCCAACTCATTAAATATTTTATTTTTACCTTTAGAGCGGTTTTCATCAAAAATATATTCAGTAAATTTTGTAATATCGCATATAGCATTTGCTTTTTGTTTTACCTTTGTTAACAATATTTTTCTTTTTTTACACTCACAACGCATATGCAAGGGTTGTGGTGGACAATTATTATCAACAAAATAACATCCATCCAAAACAGTACACACCATACAGTGTTGAAACAACGCCATTATATTTCTAAGAATTTCCCGAAACCATTGTGGCTTGTTTGGAATCGCAAAATGCTCCCACTCTATCCATTGATTAAAAATTACATTTCCTTGCTCGTCAGTTTGTAGTATATTATCAAACATTCCCATTATATCATATCTCCTTTTAATTGCAAAAATCAAAACACAAATTTATTTCAATCTTGCCTTATTGTATAAGCAATATGTCAAAACACCAACCCCACCCTGCCACATATTTTTAAAAAATAAAAATTTTAAATAAACAATTGACAAAATGCGTTTAAGCATTTATACTATACTTCGTTAATTTAATATGCGTTTGTGGTGAAATGGATATCACAACGGTCTACGGAACTTTTGCTCTGGCAAAAATTCATAGCCAAAAACCCTTGAAAAATAAAGCAATTCGGTGTATAATGGGTAATAAGAAATGCAAATTTGCACCCAATTTGCACCGAAGTTGTTAAAAATGCTAAAAATTGAGTTCGAAATCTCATTCAAAAGTCACGATATGCACCTGTGGTGAAATGGATATCACAACGGTCTACGGAACCGTCATTCCAGATTCGAATTCTGGCAGGTGCACCATACAATCCCCTTGAAAAATGCTTCAAGGGGATTTTTTTGTGTGCCTCATAGGTGCATAGAAAAATTACTCAAATAGCGAGTCAATCACTTTGCTTGCGTGTTGGTCACTACTCTTAATGAAGTGAGAGTAAATGTCTGTGGTCGTACTAGTACGTGAATGTCCTGCACGTGCTGCAACAGTCCTAAGGTCAACGCCAGAAGTTAGTTGCATAGTGATATTGGTGTGTCTGAGGGAATGAAGTGTTACGGATTTCAAGTTTGCTCTCGCTAAAATCTTGCTGAGCCATTTTTTGTAGCAAGATGGTCGTAGCACGTGTCCGTCATCCGAAATCAATAATCGGTCAGTATGCTTCCAGTCGTCAATCAATATTTCTTTACGTTCGTCGTACCATTTTTTGTACTCTTGCAAAACCTTAATAAGTGTTTGGGGCATAGAAATAACACGAGTTGAAGACGATGTTTTTGTTTCCTTCGTGACAAGTCCTTTCTTTGGAACTTCTCTCACAGCACGAGAGATTGACATCGTCCCTTCTTCAAAATTAATGTCCTTCCATTCAAGTCCACAAAGTTCGCCCCTACGAATACCTGTGAATAGAGCAATATAAATTGCAACTTTCCAGCGAATGTTTGGCTCATCATCGAGTGCCTTTTTGAGTGCTTTTGCATCGGTATCGTCTAAAACACTAACTTCTTTCTTGGTTTTTTTCATAGGTGTCAAATACTCGCTTGAAGCAAAGTTGTGCTCAATAATTCGCTGACGTTTTGCATCCCCAAGAATCAAATTCAATGTGCTCATAATGTGACTAACTGTGATTTTTGAGTAATTCCTGCATTTAACAATTTTTTCAAAGTAGTCGTCAAAGTTTACACCAAGTCCATCGCAAATTTTGACAGCACTCTCGTAGCGAATTGTGTCACCACGATTTGCTGCCTCGTATGTTCCGTGACTAGCGTCGATATGTTCTTCAATCTTCTTGACTTTGATTTTCTTGCTTTTGACAATCAGTTTGAGTGATTTTCCTTCCTTCATCTTTGCACTTTCTTGAATGATTTTGTGTTTCAGTAAGTTGTCTCTGAACGCTAAAACTAAGGCTGGGGTAATCTCGTCAATCTTGACTTGCTTGAAATAATCACGAATAATTTTGAAATTACACTCGTGGCGAAGCACATACAACTCTCCATTGATAAGTTTTTGCCTGTTGCCCCAATCTTCCATAAAGTCCACAAGTCGGCAAGAGCCATTAGTTGCAAAAATGCCAAGAACTTCCTTGCGAACTTTCTCGTCTAACTCATACATACGCCTAGCATTTTCTTTCTTCGCTTCGTACTCGGTCATCTCTGGTGGTTTGTGCCAAGTATCACAAAGATACCTGTACTTTCCAGTTAAAGGGTCTTTCGCCTTCGACTGAATGGTGTACGAAATGTCACCATTGTTCAATTTTTTCTTCTTCAAATGTGCCATAAATGTTCTCCTTACGATAATTTGATAATTTTTGGAGTAAATTCAACTCCGTTCAAAAAGTCGAGTAGTGACTCAACTTCAATAAGCGTTTTGTTACCTGACTGAATCTGAGAAATCTTTTCCTCAGACGCAAGTCGTCTCAATACATAATCTGACAAACACGTGTCAGGGTCAATCTTCTTCACTTCTTCAAGTGCTTTTGCAATAGTTCTAAACTTCGCCATAAACAACCTCCATACAAAACAAAAGGGCGAAATGAATCGCCCAGTCGTTTGCAGGTGCTGGAACAACACTTACTTCCAACACCATAAATATAAAATACGTTTAACATTAACTAATTTTTGTCAAACATTTCGTTAATCGCCTTATCTACTTCTTCCTTCTCAAACTTGGCAATTTTCTTGCTTTGTTCGTCAATTTTGAGTTCCTGAGATAGAATAGTGCTGTGTTGAGACTGAACTTGCTGTCTCAACTCCTTAATGATTTCTGCATCACTCTTGACTGGCTTTGCATTCTCAGGGAAATCACTTTGACCATACGCAACATTGTCCCTGAAATAAAAGTCAACGTGCCTGCCTAAATTCGCAGAGTTGGTGCTGATAATTCTTGCAAAACCTCGTTTCTCCCAATCTGGAAAATAATTTCTGTACTGAGGGAAACCGTTACGAATCATAATATCTCTGAGAATAGTGTTTGAAATTGAAACAATCGTTCCTTCCTCCTTGATTTGAGCACGTCCATAAACAATTCCGTGATAATTCTCACCAGTATTGCCTGTAAATTGGTTTTGATGCAACTTGTAAAAGTCGTAAACACTTTGATAACAATCCAACACCACATCACGTTGGCGAACGAGTTTGGTTTCGTTAGCAATAACTAAGTTCATAATGTCATCTAAACGAAGTTTCTCACCAAACAATTCATTATAGTACTTACCAGCCAAGTAAATTGTTGCATATTTGTTAGCAACTCTACCACTAAGATTGTCACTAGCAGTCATAAGTCCTTGAATGTGCTTCTTGCTCTCCTTAAAATCTGAATAAATTTGGTTGAATGACTTAGTGCAAACGTATTCACCAAGTTTGAAGCCAACCCAGCCGAAATGCTCGTCAATAATGTCACGAATGTCGTCACACTCCTCAGCCGACTTCGTCCACTGAATAGAGTTTAAATCAATCAAACGAACGTCGTGTCCAGAAAATCTGTCACCTTCGTCTAAAATGCTGGTTTCTGCTGTCATAATAATACTACAACGCCAACCTGCACCAATCTTTGATTCGTTGTTTACATTCGACCTTGCTCTAGGTGTACCAGTAGCCAAAGTATAAATTTCGTCTAGGATATTTCCTCGAAAGTTGTTTCTAGCATCGTCAAAGCAAACTGGTAAGCACGAAATATTCTGCAATTGAGCAGTCAAACCCAGTTGTGTAGAATTCAACTTCGTCATTAACACGCTTTCCTCTGGGTCGCAACTCATAAATGCTGAAATTGCTAAACTTGCAGCAAGCGTCTTACCTGTCGAACTCTTACCAGAAAACACATAGATAGGACAGCCAATACCACCTTTCTTCGAAAGTCGTCCACTAGTGATAGCAGACAACCCAATAACAAATGCAAGGCTAAGTTCATTGCTTGGATAGACATAATCTTCAAGCATTTGGTGGTATGCTTTCTCATCTCCACCAGTAAATGCACCAACGTTCTCTCGAGAACACTTGCTCCTAACACCAGAGGAATCAAGACGAGTTTCTTCAGAAAAGAATAATGGTTGCTCTCTAAACTCCAAAAAGCCAAGATTCTTGTGCTCATAATGAATCAAGTCTCGTTCAATCTTAAAGTTCATCTGAAATAAGAGACGCCTCTGAATCAGTAATTGAAATTCAGACTCAACGCAGCACATATTGCAAGCAAGTGCTGCCATAAGAGTCCTTAAATCGCTAATATCGCTTGGACTCAAATCGAAACGTCTTGTGTGCTTGCCATTGTTCACAAGCATCTTAACTACGTCTCGCTTTAAAGATTCTGGAATCGTGAAGATATAATCTTCAACTTCCACATAAGGGCAGTAGCCACGTGGCTTATCTTCGCCCTTCTCGAAGAAGAACAACTTCTTCTTATCATCGCTTTCACGAATAAACATAAAATATTCCTCCTAAAAATTGAATTTAAAAATAATTTGCAGTTACTCAATTCAAATCTAGGGAAAGCCTAAGTGATAGCGAGCAAGAAAAAATGGGCGTACTACGCCCAGCCCATAAAATAACACATAATTCACCTCTCATCTAGGACATAGATTTGCAAAAAAGACGCAAAAATTGCGAATACATTGCACGTCCTATAATGATTTGTTCTTTTGTTCTGGCGAAACTTTTTTTGTAGTAATTTTAAAAAAATAATTTTTTAAAAGTTTTCTGAGAACAATAGGGGCGAGAGATGACAAAAAAAAGATAGAGCAATCACGCTCTATCTTTCATTTTTTTTTGGAATACACCCCAAACGCCTAAAACGCCAAGATTTCTTGCAAATCACTTCAATACTGCCAAGAACTCTCTAATAATATATATAATAATATATAATGTATAAGGCGTTACGTGTATAATGAAGGGAAGCGACGAGGGTTTAACCCATTGAAGCGTCGTTGGTTTTCTTTATGGTTAGGCGTTTTGATTTCGTTTTCTTTTTCTTTCCATTCTAGCCCTGTGGAATATATCAAAACATATCGCTCTTTCTTTGCCAGTCATTGCTTGTTCCATTTCTTCAATACTTTTGAATTTACTTGCAAACAATCTTACCACCAGTCCAGATTTTAGTTTTTTGTTATTCAATTTATCAAGTATATATATTTGTGAATTTTCTTCAGCTATTGCAAAAGATTTATCATTCAAATATATGTCTTCAATTTCTGCCATATACCACGCTAGATTTATTATCCCTTCGTGCAAAGGAATATGTACTTTTTCTTCTTTGTCGAACACGCAATCATCACCATTGGTTTTTGTTGCTAGTTCAAACCATTTGCAATCAACGACTTTTGCGTATTTAGTTATTATCTCTTTTTCTAGTTTACTTAACTTCATTTTTTACTCCTATGAAAAAACTAGCCATAGGCTAGTCTATTTCGTTATTTGAATCGTTATTTAATTGATTGTTTTCTTCTCTATCGGATTTTTTGATTGAATTAATCTCTATTTTGTGTCCTGTTTTCTTTAAAATTTTAGCAATGTCGTTAACAACGTTTAGTTCGTTTTTATCGTCTTTTATCCAATCTTTTTGGTTAATCAATAATTCTGTTAATTGAACTTTTAAACGAGTTCTTTCTGTTGGGTCTAAATTTGCTACGAATGTATCAAATGTTGCCATTTGTAATTGCGTTTTTCTTAATTTGGTTTCTAAAACCTTATTTTTTGATGCTTGCAATGAGCAGTATCGTGCCAAACTGACAATACCAATTGTTGCCACAACTTTTGCTATCAATGACATATAGTCTGATGAAGTATAAGTTTTAAAGATAAACCACCATATAGATACGCCTATTAACAACGCCATAGATAAAATGGTTCCAATGTACCAATTTTTAGCTGCCTTGCCAAATTTGTCAGCATATTCCTTATATGTGGAACTGAATGTCGCTTGACTTACCAATCCCAACTGGTCTTCTGCAAGTTTTACCAAATCGTTAATTCGAGTTTCTTTCTCATTTTTAAAAGCATTTATATTATTTTCAAGTTCTTTTAATTTTTCATCTTGTTGACTTTGAAAGTTATCTTTAATTTGTTTTATTTCGGTGTTAATTTTTAATATTTCTTCATCAACCTTTTTATTCAATGCTAGTATTTGATTGTTGTTGTCTGCTTGCAAATTATTTTTATCTTCGCCTAAGGCAGTTTTGAAATCAAGAACTAGATTTTTTAAAGATTCCAGTTCGCTTTCGTGTTTTTTCTTTAACTCTGTTAGATTTTGTTGATGAGCAGTAAAATCTTTACTCATTTGTTCTTTTATAGAATTTGATTTTGAATCAAAATCTTTTAGTTGTTCTTGAGAAGTTTTTGCAGTATTGTCAAGTTGCGTAACAAGAATGTTTATTTTAGTTTCTAAAAGGCTAATATTTTTATTTACTGATTGACTATATCCTTGAAGGTTTTGTTTGCCATTGCAATTGTTTAAAAAAGCAATATCCTTTATTATTTCATAGAGAAAAGTATCATTATTATCCCATTGGTTAGCCGTGATACTATTCAATATATATTGTAGATTTTTTTTGATGTTTTTAAGATTTGTAGACAGCAACAGTTTTTTGTCAGTGTCTTGAATACTTGACAATAGGTTATTTACGATTAAAGAAATTTTTGTTTTATCTTCTGTTAGCAATTCAGGACTTAATTTTTCAACTTTTTCGTTTATTGCTTTTATTGAAGATTTTATCTCTGATAGTACTTGTTCCATAATTTACTCCTTTGTTAATTTTTGATACATTTTCATTAGTTCAGCAACGCATTCGCTTTCGGTTTTAACTTTACCCCAAAAACCATATGCTTCCATTACTGCTCGGTCATTATCTTGATGGGCTCTTGTTAAATCTGGTGGCATTGATACTGCGTCATATAGTTCTGCAAGAGAACATTCTGGATGATTATTTCTTGCATTCAAAATCGCCTGAGCTGTTTTTTCAATTTTTGCTCGTTGTTCTTTCGTTGGGGTAGTCCAAGGGAAATTATTATACACAATACTTGCTGAATATCTGTAATCGCTTTTTAATCTTCCAGCAACAGCCCTCATCCATCCATTGTGAACATTAGAGGTTAATACTCCAAATTCATATAAGGAAGCATTAGGAACAATCAGATTTGCATTTGTTGCTATTGTGTCTGCATCCAAAAATCCAATCGGTATATATCTTCTTCTTTCAGAAGACGTGCTTGGAACTAGCAAATAATTGCCAGAATCTGGCTGTCTTATTTCACCAAAAAGTGAAGGTGTTAATGCAAGTTTTTTTGTTGCGTCTCTATTGCTATTCTCTCGTACTTCTTTTACTGCGAGAACTTTTTCTCTTATGAAAGGTACCGATTGAATTATTTTAGGTGATACATTTTTCAACCATAGGCACCATCTAGTTTTATTGTTTATAAATTCAACAGCACCTACGATTTTTTTGAAACATACTTTTGATTCAGGATATTTGTTTATTGTTTCTATCATTTCTTTTTCATCAATAGAACTCAAGAATCCATTATCATTTGGCATACTTCCAAACAACATTTCATTTACATTACACAATGGCTGTTTGCGATTTTCAACAAATACATTCTCAGCATCTATCAAATATGCGTTAATGTTTTTTACTATTTGATATCTATCAGTAGTGAAAATTATCTTGTCTTTATTGTATGGGGCAATACTGAAACCAACAATCACACAATGCACGTGTGCTTTACTGCTTGCTTCGCTGTCCCACCTGAAAGTAGTGTGAGCAAAATCAATGTGTACGCCTTGTTCAAACAACGGCTTCCACAAATTTGCAACACTTTCACCTTGACAAATTGAGTTAGTTGAAACCAATGCAACTCTTATTTTTGTAGATTGTATATAATCCGATGCCTTTTTGTACCAGCAAGAAACGTAGTCCAAATTGCCAGCATTTTTCCATTGTTTTCCAAAAATGTCCTGTATATCTTGTTTTTGATTATCATCCATTAACCTTGCACCAACAAATGGTGGATTGCCCATTATATAAGTTAGGTTTTGTTTTGAAACAACTTCGTTCCAATCTATTCTTAGTGCATTTGCCTCAACTATATTTGCATACGATTTCAATGGGAAGAATTCAAGTTGTCTATTTACTATCATTTCGGTTTCTTTCATCATTTGTGCTTCGGATATCCATAGTGCAGTTTTTGCAACTGTGACGGCGAAGTCATTTATTTCAATTCCGTAGAATTGTCCGATAGAAACCTTAATCACGTCTCCAAAATCCAGCATAGTTTGTCCTTTGGTACGTGTAATTAGTGCTTCATTTTCCAAACGTCTTAAAGATATATATGTTTCTGTTAAGAAGTTACCTGAGCCACACGCAGGGTCTAGGAAGGTAAGTTTAGATAACTTGTTTGTGAATTCTTCAAGTTGTTGTTTTCTTAGTTTTTCAACTTTAACTTCTTTAATTTTTTCCAACTCTTTTTTTAGGTCGTCCAAAAATAATGGGTCTATTACTTTGTGTATGTTTTCTATTGAAGTGTAGTGCATACCACCACTTCTACGAGTTTCAGGGTTTAAGGTGCTTTCGAATACTGCTCCGAAGATTGTTGGGCTAATTTCACTCCAATCGAAATCTTCACTCGCTTTATGAAGAAGTATATCAATTATTTCATCGGTTAAATGGGGTATTATTGTATTTTCATTAGCAAATAAGCCACCATTTACATAAGGAAATTTAGCAAGGTCTTCATCAAGGTTCCTATCTCTATCTTCAATTTTAGTATCTAATACCTTGAATAAGTCAATCAATGCTCTGCGTGTATCTTTAACTGCGAATCTTTGTATGTAGTTATGGAATGCCAGTTTTTCGCCAAACAAACCACTATCTTCTGCATATAGACAGAATACAAGACGAACACACAATTCATTTAGACTTTTTAATTCTTCTTCATCTTTTTCGTTATATTGTTTTAGTAGAGCATCATACAAAATTCCAACTAGTTCGCCAGCCTTGATTGATATTTCCATTTCTTTTTTTATATTTTCATTTTCTTTATTAACAATGAATTCCAATCGGTAATATTCTTTTGGTAAATCTTTAAGTTGTATCACTTCTGGTTGTGGGTTGCTTTTTTCCATATCGTATATATAGAACTCTTTGAAGTTGCAAGTGATTATCCATCTCGCTTTCTTGGAATATACTTGTTTGTCATTATATCTTAACGCTTGTTGATATGGCGTTAGCATACTACCATCTGATTGTTTAATACCACTATTAAGGTCTACCTTTGAACTTTTTTGCTCAATCAAAACCTTGGTGGAAGGTATATATCCATCAATGAAACTTGTTTTATCTATTTTTATTTGGTCTTCAAATGATATGTATTCTCTCGCATTGTCAATACCCAATACGTGTTCCAACAGGTCAATCCAAAACTTTTGACTTTCGCCTTTTTCATATCCTTTATCTTTCCAAAAGTCAGCAAATGCTTTTGCATTTTTCTTTATTTCTAAGTCAGTCATTTGTATATCACTCCTAATATTTCTATTATTATAGCATATAACTGTTGAAATTGTATTGATTTTTTCAAAATGTATTAAGTTATTTATATATATCTTTCATTACTTCGATGGTAACTCTTATTGCTTGCTCAACTTCCATACCTTGATAGGCGAGCATTTCAAAAGACAGGTCTAAATATTCCTTGAATTTATCTTTTGAAAATTCTTTTGTGAATTTATCTTCCATTTTTACCACTTTATCTAGTTGACGTTCCATTTCGCCAGTACGTTTAGTTTCTTCTAACTTGCTCCAAACAAGTTCAATTAGATTGTCCATTTTTACTCCTTTATTTTAATATGCCAAGAACGCCCACCCACCCCCATAGGAATTTAGATGGTTTGGCAAGTGTTTTTATTTAGTTGTGATTTTACGCCTTTCGGCGAGGTTAGTAGTTGAATCGTCAGCAGTTGCAGGACATTCACTCATTAGGTGTTCGTATTCTTCGTTGGTGATGCCAAGTTCATTTGCTATCTTAGTATTTATTAGATTATCGCCATTCAACATTGTATCTTCTATATATGAAATTGCGTTGTGTAGCAGAGTTATTATTCGTTGCTTATCGTCAAGGACGATGGGAGTCGAAGCCATACCTCGAATTTGTTCGGAATACGTCAGTACACCTTCGCCAGTATCTGAAATTATGTACAGGGTTTTATGGTAGTTGTCTATATTTTCTTCTATTTCAGGTGTCGTATTGGGTGGTACGTAGTTGTCATCTTTATCTAGTATTATTATTTGATTTATTGTACTACCTTTGAACTCTGTTTCAAACAGGTACGTATTTAGTAATACGTCCTTTACTACTTTCGCAGTTAGGTTTGTATTAGGTAGTACTTGTAATGCTTCTTGCATTGTTGTTATTACTTTCATTTGTAGTTCTCCTTTGTTTTTAGATATGAAAAAAGCCAACCAATACGGTTGACTTTTTGTGTATTTATGTTGTAATGTTTAGGTGTGAAATGTGTAAAAACACAAGTCGTTTTGGGCGTTTTAGTTGTTTTTGGGTGTAAAAATTTACGTCGATTTTGAGATTTGCACCCAGCAAACACCAGCGTGGTTGTAACTCCACCGATTTGCCACCAACTTTTTCTCAAAGTTACGCAAGTTAGTTAAGTTATTCAAGCCACCAATTGCTATTAAAACCTGAACTCGTCATCTTGCAGGATTTATGCTGAAAGTCCTGATTTATCAAGTGGCATATACTACGGAACCGTCGTTCCAGGTTCGAATCCTGGCAGACGCACCAAAAAACCGAACCCAAGATGGGTTTGGTTTTTTATTATTTTGTTCATTTTAATAGTTTAAATATTATTCATTACTATCTTTGGGTGTGCCACAATATTTACAAAAACTAGCATCTGATTCAATTGGTTGTTTACAGTTTTTACATATTGCTATGTTTTCTTTCTTATAAAAAGATTTTAAACTTCCACAATTGCTACAATGTGTTTCTTCTGGAAAAATTTGATAACCACAATTTTTGCATTTTTCTATGCCAGAGTTTTTATGTGATTCTTTCTCTATTTGTTTATCAACATATTCATTTCGTCGTCTGTCTACTTCATCATTATGAAAAAGAAACTTAATAAAGAATATCAGTCCCACAAACAACCCAATACCAACGATTATACAAATAATTATAAATGATGTTGCCATATTACTCTCCTATTTTTTATTTATCATATTAAAATAATATTGTCAATTAAATGATAATTTTAATAAGTAATTCAATTCATACTTGCAAAATTTCTTTTTTCTTTTTTTGTGCATATTCAAAAGCCTTATATGCGCCACTATTATTTTTATATCTAATGTAAAACACAATGTAATCGCTATGGTTAATTATTTCACAATTTCTAAAATAAATCCTTTGATAAAATCCTTTGTATTTCATAGGCAAGTAAATCAATTCGTCATAATTTTCTGCTTTTAGCCATATTGGTCTTTTGCGTGGTCTGTCGACATACTTGTAATCGTCACAAACATAATATCTTTTAATATGTGAATGACAAATTTGCAAGTCAGTTACAACAGTATTACATAAATCATCAAAATCACTAAATCCACCAAAATAAAAGTTTGCAACACCTTTATTTTTTATTAAATCTGTAAAAACCAAATAGAGTTTTTCTATAAGTAATTCTTTATCTCGTTTGTCAATAACTCTATGCCCAAAAACACAGCAACTATTGTCTTTCTTCATATGCAATAATCTCCACAATATTCATTATGAATACCTACAATAGCATTGTAGCACATATTTATCCTTTTGAATATCTATTTTTGCAAATTTTAATATTTTTTATCTTTCTCCATATTATAGATGTGCGAGAGAACATTTTAAACTTTATTAACATAGGAGAATTTTATGGATATAAAAGAGATATTAACTAGAATTGGTTATGTTAGAAATCAAGCAAACTTGTCCGCAAGAGAGTTGAGTTTGCGTATTGGTATGAGTCAACAATACATTGGTAAAATTGAAGGTGGGCATATTGTTTTAACCGTTGAAAAACTGTTACAGATATTGGAAATTTGCAATTTTTCATTAGACAGATTCTTTAGCAAAAATATATATGATTATAATGAAGATAAAGAACTTGAAAACTTGCTTAGCACATTGCCATTAGAAAAGAAAAAACATATAATAGAATTTATTAAAAGGTAGGGAGAGGGGACAGCCCCTTTTTTATATTTCCTTTTTCTTTCAATAAAATAATGTTTTAAATTATCCGTTTAAACCAAGCGAGCGCAGTTCTTCAATTTAATTAAATAAAGAGTGAATATGTTAACATAAGCCGGGATTTTGAGAATTTTTAAAAACTTGTTTTGTTAAAAAAATTCTCAACCTTTGCAAAATTTTAATTTTGCAAAAAAGGCGTTGCTAACATATTCACTCTTTAAGCAAATTGCATACAAGCATATTTTATAATCATCCGCTTTTTCTAGCGGGCGAAGTTTGCAATTTGAATTAAATGCGAACGCCCTTTGCAATGTGTCGATGAGGCGAATGCCACACTTCGACCATTGCAATTAAAGTGAGCATTATTCAAATGCAAACGAGCTTTTACTTTTCAACAATCTGCGCTCTCATCTCCCTTATTGCATTTTTTTCTAGTCGAGAAACTTGCGCTTGTGAAATGCCTATTGCCTCTGAAACTTCAATTTGAGTTTTGCCAATAAAATAGCGAAGGAGCAAAATTTCACGCTCTCTTTTGTCTAATTTGTTAAGGGCGTTTTTTAAAGACAACAATTCATTAAGCGAATCGTCATCATTTTTTGTGTCAGCTATTTTGTCCATTATGCGCACTGCGTCGCCGTCATCATAAACCGGCTCATTTAAACTTACCGTGTCGCTTATTGCGTCAAGCGCAAAAACAATGTTTTTTACTGGAATGTCAAGTTCTTTTGCAATGTCGTCATTGCTTGGCTCTTTGCCATATGTTTTTGCATATTTATCTCGCACCTGCAAAGCCTTGTAGGCAATATCTCTTAAACTTCTTGAAACTCTTATGGAGTTGTTATCTCTTAAATATCTTTTTATTTCGCCGATTATCATTGGCACGGCGTAAGTGGAAAATTTTACATTAAGCGAACAATCAAAGTTGTCTATGGCTTTCATAAGGCCCACGCATCCAACTTGAAACATATCGTCTGCCTTTTCTTTTTTGCCGTAAAACCTTTGAACAACACTAAGCACAAGCCTTAAATTTGCAATAATAAATTCATCCCTTGCAAGCTCGTCACCCGACTTTACTCTTTGCATTAAAACTTCCAACTCTTGATTTTTTAACTTTGGCAAGGTGCTAGTGTCAACACCACAAACAGAAACTCGGTTTGCCATAATAATCTCCCCTTGGAAATTATGATGAACTTATAAAAAGTTTTTATTCAAAAATTGCAAAAATTTTAAATTACCTTTTTTAAATCTTTTTTCATTTTGCCAAGTATCTTTTTTTCTATGCGAGAGATATAACTTTGCGAAATGCCAAGTTCGTCGGCAACTTCTTTTTGTGTTTTTTCTTCGCCACCCAAAAGACCAAAACGCATAATCATAATTTCTTTTTCACGAGATCCAAGTTTGTTGATTATTTCCCACAAAATTTGCTGTTCGCTAGAGCGCTCCATATCCTTGCCAAGAGTTTGTTTTTCATCATATAAAATATCTTCTAGTAAAAGTTCGTTGCCGTCGCCATCACTGTTTAACGGCTCGTCAAGACTAACCTCGGCCTTAATTTTGTTCATTTTGCGAAGTTGCATCAATATTTCATTTTCTATGCACCTTGAGGCATAGGTGGCAAGTTTGATTTTTTTGTCATATTTATATGTCTTGACAGCCTTAATGAGTCCTATTGCCCCAATTGAAATTAAATCTTCCATTTCAATACCACAATTGTCAAACTTTTTGGCAATGTAAACAACAAGTCGCAAATTGTGTTCAATTAGTTTTTGTTTGGCTTGCTCGTTATTGTTTGCAACTTCGTCAAGTAGTGCCATTTCTTCTTCTGGCTCTAGCGGAAGTGGCAAGGCTTCGTTACCACAAATGTATAGCAAAATATTTTCTGCCTGCTCCAAAAAGTGTGCAGAAAACACTTTTTTTATAAAAATTTTAAGTTTTTTGAGCATTTTTTTCATAATTTTTCACCTTTTTTGTTTATTCTTTGTTTACTAACACAAAAACACATTAATCATTTATAAGCTTGACTGAACTAATGCCCCCCCACCTTAAGGGGGAGGTGTCAGCCCTAGTGGCTGACGGAAGGGGTGTTTGTCATATTAATTAACAAACATATTTATATTTAACAGCATATCCGCCCCAAAGTTTTTGCCAAATTTTGCATAAGATAATCCCAACTTTGCGTTTGCAAATTGCCGTTGTTGATTGTTGATTTTTATCCACATTTTGTCCACAGTAAACACAAGTAGGTTTGCTCCGCCACTTGCAAATTTACTTTTTACATAATGTGGATCAGTCAATCCTTGATAATTTTTTGCAAGCAAATTTTCGAGTGAAATATGTTTATATAACATATTAAAAACTTTAAAATTTATGATGCAAATTGCTGTCGAATCTTGGTCTAAAAGTGTGTTGCCACTATCCAAAAAACCTTGCACAAAATACTCCTGTCCGCCGTTTACGATTTTTACTTCATAAACAAAGCAATTTATTGTCATATTTTTTTTAAAGAGTTTTACGCAAGAAGTTATGAAATAATAGGTTACAAGCAAAATGGCAAGAAGTATGTAAGTTGGAAAATTGTCTGTTACATTAAGCGTGCCATAAGCAAAATAATAAACTAGCAGATTTATGCCAGCATAAAGTGCTGTAAAAAGCAAAAAAGCCACAAAACTTGCAAGCATTTTGTTTTTGAAAGCAATGGCAACAATTAGCACTCCAACCAAAATTTTGCATATTATCATTACGCCGTTTGGCAAGTGCAAAAGTGGAAAAAGACATGCCACCACGCTTGCAAAAATGCAGGCAAGCCAAAGCCTTGGTTTTGATGTTTGGCTTTTAAAAAGTTTTGTCACGCATTTTAAAATTAAAAATGTTACAACAAAATTTTCTATTAAACAGTCCTCTATATATACTGTCACTTTTGCTCTCCACGTTAAGAATATAAAAAAGCACTGCCACTTGGCAATGCTTTAAACATCACATTTTGTCGCATAAAATGTTTTTATGTTCCAATAGACAACCCTTCCACCGCAAGCGGTCCCACCCCCTTACTCGGGGGAGGCTAAATTTACAATTTTATTTGTTTTTGTCATTATCAAATTTTTTAAAACATAAATTTATTACAATGGAAAACGCAAAACAAAAAAACAATCACAAAACCTTAAAAAAGGTGTTTACTGCAATATTTTTAACAGTTTGTCTGCTACTTATGGTTAATTTGGCAGATATTTTTTCTAGCTTGATAACAGTTGGCGGCTTTGGCTTTACCAACGACAATATGGTCTTTGCTGAAACAAAATATTATGCCGTTTGCACATCTAGCCACGCTAGCAAGCTTTCCGCAAACGAATCGTGCGATACCATTCAAATGCAAGGTGGTGCAGGTTATGTTTTTGCTGGTGATGATGTGTTTTATGTAATTGCAAGCATTTATGAAAGCGAAGGTGATGCTGAAAAAGTTTTGAACAATATTAAAGAGTCAAAGCCTAATGCTTCAATCCAAACCATAACTATTAAAGGCATTTCTTTTAACAACAATTTGTCTGCTCAAGAAAAGGCTGTCATCAACGAAAGCATTGCAATTTACAAAAAAACATATAAACAACTTTATGACATTTCAGTAAGCCTTGACACCGCCGTTTTGACCGAAGTTAACGCAAGATTAAAATTAAATGAAATTTCAAGCAGCATAACCACCACTCTTGGCAATTTTAACACACTTTTTTCTAGCAATTTAACAACTGGACTTATGCAAATTCAAACAAATTTAAACAATTTAAACGAGCAAATAAAGTTGCTTATTGACTCCACTTCTCGCCCACCGTTTTCGGCACTGATTAAAGAAACTTATTGCAAAACTGTGTTTTTGAATAAATCGCTTGCAGAAAGTTTGGCGGGTTAACCGTCTAGTGCATTATGAATTATTTTAATTTGTCTGCTTGCTCCATTGAGTGCAGTTCTTCAGTTTGATTAAATAATGAGCGAATATGTTAGCATAAGCCGGGATTTTGAGAATTTTTAAAAACTTTTTGTCAAAAAAATTCTCAACCTTTGCAAAATTTTAATTTTGCAAAAAAGGCGTTGTTAACATATACGCTCATTAAATCAAATTGCTAACAAGCGAAAATTTTGGAATGAAATCCTCGCTTGCGCTGGTGAGTTCTTGAACATAGCCGTCTAGCGCCAGCGAAAAATATTCTTTTAAAACCGTGTCATACTCTTTTTGAGTTATGGGGCGGTTTAAATTTTTCATTTGCTTTGCCTTGCCATATGGAACATATTGTGCCATTAGGCTGACTTTTGTGTTTGGAAAATGCTGTTTTATTGTTTGCAACACTTTTTTAGAATCGTTGGTGCAAAGTGGCAAAATCATATGCCTTATGATTACACCTTGCAAAATTTTTTCGCCATCAAACTTGTCTTGTTTTAACTCTCGCATTTTTTTGATTGCTTTAAGGGCAACATCATAATAGTCTGGCGCAAATGATAGCATTTTGGAAATGCTGCTATCAACATATTTAAAATCAGGCAAAAAAACATCAACATAAGGCGAAACATATTTAATAATTTCTTCACTCTCGTAAGCATTGGTGTTATAAATTACAGGCACTTTTGGTTTGTATATTTTTAACGCTTCTACAATTTGCAAAGCATAGTGCATCGGGCTAACCAAGTTTATATTTTCAGCACCAAGATTTTCTAGTTCTTTAAATATAAACTTGGTT
>SVIU01000012.1 GCA_015069335.1 Clostridiales bacterium | reverse complement strand
TCAAGGTTTTGATGGTGTAAGAATTTTGGTAGGAACCCAAAATACAAATGCAATAAAGTTATATTCAAAATTTGGGTTTGTTAATTGTGGGAAAGTTGAGAGATATGGACAAGAATATTATTTATTTGAATTAAGATTGATTTAATGTGTAATCTTAACCCTAACAACGAAATAGCCATATCCGATAAATACTTTTCGGTTCGGATTCGTTATCAATCGTTGCACCAAACAAAAAAATCCGAATCATAGTTGGTTCGGATTTTTTATTTGTAATTCTTATTTTTTAAATTTATAGTATTACTTTATTTTATTTTTGCAAATACAATATACCCAAAGTGTTTGGGCCGCAGTGGCTGGCGATTGTTGCACCTGCAAATGTTAGATATATATTTTTAAATCCGGCGTTTTGCAATGCTTGTTTTGCTGTATTTATTGCAGCCGCGCTTGCAGTTGTGCAAGTTACAAATGCAAGGTCGGTATCGCAATTTGGAAATTCTTTTAATGTTTCTTCGCAATATTTGTTTACACATCTTTCAAAATTGCCGACAAACTTTTTGCCAGACACCATTTTGCCATTTTTTAAAACAATTTGTGGTCTAATTTGCAAAAGGTTTGCTCCAAAAAGTGCAAGGCTGGAGCATCTGCCACCTTTGCGCAAATAGTCAAGTTTGTTAATTACAAAACTTACCTGTAGTTTTTCTCTTGCCTTTAAAACCTCTTGCACAATTTCTTCTGGCGACTTTTGTTGGCTTGCTAGTTTTGACGCTTTAATTGCAAGCAAGGCAATACCCGTTGACAAACTTTGACTGTCAACAATATACACATTTTTGAAATTTTGGCTAGCCTTAACCGCATTCTCATGCGCGCAACTAATTTGTGATGACAATGTTATGTGTATAATTGCATCATTTTCCTTTAATAGTTTTTCAAAATGCTCTTGGTACTGAAATTCGTTAACAGCACTTGTTTTGGGTAAAACTTTTGTTTTTTCTACATAATCAAAAATTTCAGTGGTTGGCACTTCGCCATCCAAAATTAATCTTTCGCCAAGCAAAACCGAAAATGGTAATGTTGATATGTTGTATTCTTTTAATAAGTTCTTTGGTAAATCAATTGTACTTTCTGCTGAAATTGCAATTTTCATAATGTCCTCCTTGTTTTACAATTGAAATGTTACAAGAAATTTTTGTTTTTGCAAAACGTTTGCGTTTACATTTGGTATAAACTTGAAAAACTAGAAGTAGATGCGACAAAATTCGACTCTACCAAGAGTAGAGTGTGCAAAAATTTGCTTGCATGGTGTCTAAATTTGTGATAAAATGTTGCATATGAGTAAAAAAGAAAGCGAGGGTTTTAACAATCAAAACCCAACCGATTTAAAGGTTTCAATAGGCAAAAACATTGCAGAGTATCGAAAGCTTTGCGGTTTTTCACAACTCGAATTTGCCGAAAAATTAAATTATTCCGACAAGGCAGTGTCAAAATGGGAAAGAGGCGAATCGCTCCCCGACATCATAGTTTTAAAACAAATTGCAGATTTGTTTGGTTTGACGGTAAACGACCTTATTACCGTCAACAAAAACAAAAAGCGCATTCTTTACATAAAAAAATTATTCAAAAACAAAGTGATTTTGTTGCTTACCAACATTGGCCTTATTTGGCTTGCAGCAACAATCGTTTTTGTTTTATTAAACATAACGGGCGCATATGGCAAATCTTATATGACTTTTGTTGGGGCATTGCCTATCACTTTTATTGTTTGTGCAATATATGCAAGCATTTGGAAGCAACGCGCAGCCTTGGGGGTTTTTCAGTCGCTTGCCATGTGGACAATTATTTTAACAATCTTTTTGTCTGTTTCTATGCCCCAAAAGTGGTTGTTGTTTTTGATTGGCATACCCTTGCAATTTTTAATTGTTGTTATAAACATATTTAAAAGAAAAAAGGTTTCATAAGCACCTTTTAAGCAAACATATCCCGCATTTGCGAGATATGTTTTTTTAATTAAATTTATTTAATCAAGCGTAACAATTCCACACAGAACATCAAAATATGAAAAGGTTTCTCTTGATTTTTCTTCTGTCAAAAAGGTGAAAACGCTTGGGTAGATGTTTTCTATAAAGCCCTTTAAATTGTCTATTTTTTTTCTGCCACGGTTTACGCTTAAATTTATGTTGTTGCCTTTTAGGCTTGCTATTCTTTGTTTTATTTCACTTAGTGCGTTGACATTTGCTCGCATAATCAATTACCTCCGTTTAAGGCAATTATTGCCAAAAGCAAAAATTTTAAACATCAACCTGCAAGACAACAAAAAACACGCATTAAAGTGATTGCACCTTTGCGTGTTTTTTTATTTTATTCGTCATCATCGTCGTCGTCATCGTCCAAATCGTCAAAGTCGTCATCTTCCAAATCGTCATCAAACTCCTCTTCTTCATCATCCATTTCTACGGCGTCGTCGTCAAGATCGTCAAAGTCATCATCTGGCAAGTCCAAAACATCGTCGTCATCATCGCTATCAACGCCAAACATTTTTACGCTTGACATATCGCCAATTTCTTCTTGAGCGTCGTCCATTTCTTCCATTTCGTCTTGATTTGCATATTCATCCCACTCGTCACTGCCATTGTAGTTTGGATCGTTTGCACGCTCTTCGAAACAACTAGCACACATAATTTCGTGTGGCATCATATAGTTGGTTTTGCAAATTGGGCAAACTTCCATATCAAGTTCGTCAATTTCACCGCCGCCGACCTTCATTTCTTGCTTGCACACACTGCAATATTCTTCATCTTTTAAAATATAGTTAAGTTCACAACGTGGACATCTAACATAAACTGCTTTTTTCATAATATCCCCTTAAAATTAGTATTTAAAAACACCCATAGTATACTTATGCAATCAACTTATGTCTAGCGATTTTTAATATTTTTTTATAATTTTTCATATTTGTATACATATATGCTTTTGCACCATAAAAATGTTTTATTTTTTAAACTTTTAAACTATTTTTATTTCAACCTCGGCCGACACTTGCGTGTTTTGAATAAGATCATCCTCAGTATTTCCATTTTCTATATATTGCATATATTGCTTTTGCTTGCTTTCATACATTTGATTGTTTATTGAAAGGGCGTCCACGTTGTAAGTTTTGCAAAAATTTAAAGCACTTGAAATTTCTTCACGTATGCGTCTTGCCACCGCACTTTTAATTTCATCCTCAACTAAAGAATAACTAATGCCCACCTTTTGCTTGTCCTCTACCACGACCTCAGCCACGTCAACATGCAAATATATTTTTGACTCATAAAAGGGGATACCCTTATGGAAAAACATTTCTTTTGTTACGCTTTTGTAAAGCACGTCAAAATTCACCTTTGCGTTTTTAAGTTTTGGGGTTGAAACTTCCACAAAAAGTTTTTTAGGAACATATTGGTTATAAAACCAATTTATGCCCTCTGCAACCTGTCCACTTGCCTTGGCAACAAACTTGCCATCTTTAAAAATTGCAAGATCGCCCACATTGGAAATATATGACTTTTCTGCCTTTGACTTAGACCCGGTTACGCCACCCTCACTGCTTTCGCCGCCTTTTCCGCCGTCTGTGCCAGAGCTTTGACTGCTTGAACTTTCTAGCCCGCTGTCTATGTCAGAGGCGGGATTGATGCCTTGAGTTATGTCGCCGCTAAGCGAAACAAGATTGAGTTTTGACACCCTGCCCTTGCTTAAATAACCCTTGTAAAAAGAGTCAACGTTTGAATTTATGGACGTTGTACTGTATTCGTGCTCATAGCAAATTATGTCGCTAAGCCTAACGCCTGTTTGACTTTTGAGTTGTATGCCCACATTAAATAAATCTTTCACGCTGCTATCGCAATAAATAAGTTGAACGGTGTTACGGATTTTGTTTGTTCTTACAACCACGTCCAGCATTTGCCCCAAATTGTCTTGTGAAATTTGGGGGCCTATCATAATAAACCTTGCATGCCAAAGTTTTATCGTGCGACCAAAAATTAAACTAAGGTTTGACAGCGCCTCGCCTATTGTCGCACCACTGGAAGTAACCACCTTGCTGTTTTCTGACAAGCTTTCGGTGGTGGACGAAACATTAACCACTGAATAAAGTTCTATTTGATCTTGATCGTTTTTGTCTATGCCCATAGCAACAATAACTGCCGCCCTAAAAGATATTGAACTTGTGTTTATTGCGGTTGGCAAAAAGAAAATACAAATCAAAACAAAAATCAAAATTATGGGATATTTAAACAAATTTTTAAGTTTTTGCAGTATTTTTTGCATTTTTTTCTCCTTTTTTGCCAAAAATTAACAACCCCAAGAGCAAAATTGGCACAAACGCAACCGTAACGGCAGAAAAATAGCACAGAATATTTTGGGCAAAATATATATATTTTAAATAGTCGTTTAAAAAGAAAAATTCCAGCACCACAATCACAATATTAATAAACGCCAAAGTGATTGTGTCTTGTTTAAAGTTTAAAACTTTTTTTATGCTGTCGTTTGCGCAGTACATTATTATTGCGCCCTGCAAAAAGGCACAAAACATATATGCCAGCATTCCAAAAATGTCCATATGCCAGCCGACCGTTGCACTTATGGCATAACGCACAATGTCACAAATTACATTAGAGTGAAAAATTGATGTTTCTTTGTATAAAATAAAATAAATTAGATAAATCAAAAACAATAGCACCGCCATAACGGCAAACGGTGAGATTATTTTTTTAATATCTTTTTTTGCAAAGTCAATTTTGTCTAACAATATTAAAAGCGTAAACAAATCGCCCATCCAAAACGAAACTTTAAACACTGTGTTTGCAAACCGCCCCAAACCAATACTTGCAAAAATGTTTGTGTCCAGCTGCCAAAGTGGAATAAGCGAAAACACCACAATAATAACAACAAATGCAACAATAAACGGGAAAAAGAATTCTGCCGTTCTGCCAATGTTTCTTATGCCAGAGTAAACCAGAGCAGTAACAACTGGCAAAAAGCAAATAAAAAACATAATGAGCGTGTATTCTTCGTCGGCGGTGTCTTTTAAAAAGGTGTAGCCGTCGCTGACCATTGACAAAAGTTTAAACATAAAAAACAAAAAGAAAATAAAATACAAAACTTTTGCAATAATTGAGCCTAAAAACTTTTTGATTATGTCATAAAGCCCCATATTTTTAAACTTGATTTTAAGGCCAATAACCAAGCCAATAAACGCACACTTAACAAGCAAAACTGTAGCAACAACAATCATAGAGCCGTTGCCTGCTTGCTCGTATAAAAGCGACGGAAGCGCTGTCATTTTTAAAGTAAACAAAACAAGCCCTGCAATTACGCCAAGTTGGTGGCAAGAGATGGTGTTATTTTTCATTTTTCTCACCCCCTGATGCCAGCCTTGTAAAATTATGGCTTGGGATTGACTTTGGCCGTTTTATCATTTCAACAAGCGGTTTTTTGAAAATTGCATCCTTGTAATCTTCTTTTATTTTTGGTGCATAAGGGGCAAGGTATGGCGTGTTGTAGGCGTTTAGCGTGTTTATGTAATTTATCACATAAACCATTCCACCAACAATGCCAAATATGCCAACCGTCGAGCCCAAAACAATAAATATTGCCCGCAAAATGGTCAGTTGCGAGGCTTGCGCTGGTATGGTGTAAATTGCCATAATAGAAACAGCAACCACAATAACACCCGGCGGAGATATCAGCCCCGCCCTAACACCAGTATCGCCCAAAATTAACGCCCCCACGATTGATGTGGCAAGCCCCAAATATTGCGGAAGTCGCAAACTGACTTCGTATAAAATTTGAAAAAGAATTAAAATAAAAAATATTTCCAAAACAGGTGTAAATGGCAAATTTTTTGTCGAGTTTGCAATTACAATAACATAATTAAGTGGAATTATAGAATAACTATAAAGCCTGATGCTTAAATACAATCCGGGAATTATGGTTGCAAGGATTATGCCAATGCTCCTTATAATTCGCACAATGTTGACATAAATGTAATTGGTGTAATAGTCATTGCTGCTTTGCAAGTCCTCAAAAATCATATATGGCACAGTTATCACAATTGGCGAGCCGTCCACCAAAATGGCAATTCTACCCTCCAACACTTTTGCAACAACAATGTCGGGTTTTTCTTGAATACCCACTTGCTCAAAAATGGACTTTGGTCTGAGTTTTATAAACTCGGCTATGTAATAAGAATCGACAACTCCGTCTATGTCAATGTTGTTTATTTTTTTTAACAATTGTTTAACAATGCTTTTGTCGGCAATGTTTTTTAAATAAATGACGCTTATTTTTGTGTTGGTTTCTCTGCCAACAACCGCGTTTTTGATCACTAAATTTTTTGTTGGCAAGCGTCGCCTAATTAGCGAAACATTGGTAGAAAGCGACTCCACAAAGCCCTCTCTTGGCCCATAAATATTTGGCGAAGTTGGCGGCTCGGCTGGCACACGCACTGGGTATTTTTCCAAATCCACCGCAAAAACATTATCATCCATTGCCACTACAACTTGATTTTTTAAAATATGGTCAACAATTTGCTCTTTTTTTATGTCAACAATTTCGCTGGAAAGTATTATGCCGCTTTTTAGTTTTTGCAAATCAAACTTGCCATTGTAACGCAAAATTGGCTCAATAATCTCTTTTGAAATGGCAGTTTTGTCGGTGGTGCTTTTTAAAAAGAAAAGATAAATATCACCCGCTTCAACTTGCAATTTTCTGCTTATTAAATCGGGATTATTGCTTAATTTTTCTTTTATTTCTTTTTCCAACAAAAAAGACATACCAACTCCTGTTTTTGTTAGTATGCCTTTTATTTTTTAATATTATTAATTTTTTATTGTACATTGCCCGCAAGCACTTGAGAGTCTGTTGAATATCCGTCTGGGGCAAGTGCGGTAATGTTTATGCTAAGCACATTGTCAGTTGCAAACTCGTTAAAATTTGCAGTGTAAACATAACACCATATGCCTTGAACAGTTTTACCTTCATAATTTAAGTCGGTTGTAACAACATAATGCACTGCGGTTGTTCTTTCTGGATTGTCATAAGTTATTTCAACTTTATACTGCTCTGGTATGCGAATGTTTGAAGCAGCTGCAATTTGCAAGGTTTTGCTTGAGTTGTAATAAGTTGCCTCAATTGGCGTTTGCATTTGCTCAAAATGTTTCACATCCACTTTGTTGGACAAATCGCTGTCCAAATAAAAACCACCCGATCTTGCTTTGGCAACAACCGTAATTGGATATACGCCCTCGCCGTTTTCATAAATTTGAGCCAAGTTGAACGTAACCACATCCATACCGCTATAAGCAGCAATCTCTATGTAGCGCATATCTTCCGACAACTCATTTGCTCCAAAATACACCCAGTATTTTGATGCATTGGCAACAGCATCCCACGAAATAGTGTCATCGGCATTTTTATGAATTGTTGGTGTCGCCAACTTTTTGTAATTGGTTACGATCTGTTGTTGAGAATATTCGCTATGAGCTTTTGCAACTTTACCCAAACATCTAACCTTAATGCCATATTGGCCCGGCTGATTTAAATACGAGCCAAGTTCCAACCGGTTGCTTTTGGCAACAATTGAAATATCCTCTCGACCTGGTTGCGTAATAATAAACTCATATTTATCAGCCTTTTGATTTAAAGATGTCTCAATGATTGTGCCTGTATGCAATTGATAATAAGTAAATGTTGGCGTTTCTAGCTTTTGGCTAATATCTTGATAATACATAATGCCCATAGCACCGCCGCCGGCAAGCAATAACACAAAAATTATCAAAAATGCAATTACGCGCTTTTTCTTTTTTGACATTTTGCGTTTTGGTGCTTGCGATGCAACCTCTTGTTCTTGCGTTGCAAGCTTTTTGTTTTGAGCAATCTGTTGATTGATTTGATTTTGTTGTGTTTTTATTGAATTTTGCACAGCAACATTTTGTTGCACATTTTGTGTTGTTTGCACAGGACTGTTTTTTGCCACAGTTGTTTGTGATGTGTTGGTTTTTATAGCGGCATTTTGCACGGCGTTGTTTTTTGCGACATTGTTTTGCACTTGCCCTGCCGGCTTTGTTGCCGCTTGTTGCGCCGGTTGACCTGCTTGCGCCGATGGCTTTGCTTGCGATTTTGGTGCAAACAAATCTTGCGCTGAGGAGTTTAAAAAGTCTAAGTCATCAAACAAATTATTATTATCCATTTTTTCACTCCTTTTAATTAGTATAACTAAATTTTAATAAACCTAGCAAAATTTGTCAAACTGATTTGGCTTGTTTCGCAATTAATTATGTTTACGCCCAAAAATTGCATATATTATTTGAATAAACAAAGCACCAAGCATACTGCTTATGCCATTAAATACTGCATCTTGAACTTGCACTGTTCGACTAATTGGCAAAATAAACTGCAAAGTTTCAATGCTAAGGCCAAATATTAGTCCGCCCAAAAGTGCAATTAGCAAATTTTTCCACCAACTTCTTTTTGATTTCCACAAAAATATTCCCACCGGTGTGAGCATTGCAAAATTAATTAACGCATCTCGCCAACTGAATATTGATGCATCAAAAAAGTGTATTGTTTTGTTGCACCAAGGGTGATCTGCCTTAAGGTTAATTGTAACCACCTTGCCAAAACCCACTTCGCCCAGAGTCAAGCAAAGCATAATGCCAACATATATTACAAAAAGCAAAACGCAAAGCACTCGCGCCCACTTTTTGTTTTCAAAGCCTAGCCTAAAAATCAAAGGTAAAATTACAAATCCGCCAATCATTATGGCAAAAAATAAATAAATTGAAATACTCATAAATTACATCTCTTCTATTGGTTTAATACAAACAAGTTTTAAAGCAACTTCTAATGCTTGTTTTATTCTTATAACAAAATTAATCTTTCCAGCACTTTCGTTTTTGTCGGCAGTTACAATTTTGTTTTCGTTGTAATATTTGTTGAATAGTTGTGCAATTTCCAAAAGTTTTCTTGCCAAATAGCATGGCTCGCACTTTTCGCAAGAATCAACAATAGCATCTTTTAAGCCTTCTAAACTTTTTAAAAGTTCAAAAATGTCGTCAGTAATCTGCAACTCTGCATTGTCATCAAATTCGTATTGGGTTTGATATTTTCTTATTAAACTGCAAAGCCTTGCATAAGTGTATTGCAAATATGGTCCGGTTTCGCCGTCAAAAGAAATTGCTTTTTGCATATCAAAAACTTTGTCTTTGACTCTTTCGATTTTTAAAATGCTAAACGCAATTGCACTCATTGCAACCGCTTTAGATATGTTTTGTTTTTGGTCGTCAGTCAAATTTCTGGTTTCTACTGCTTTAAGTGCACTTGTTTCCGCTTCGTCTAAAATGTCAGCAAAGAGTGCTTGTTTGCCTTTTCGGCTTGCAATTTTGCCTTCTGGCAAACTAAACATTCCATAACTTACGTGTAAAAGTTTGTTGGCGTATGGCTTTTTAACAAGTTCGCAAAGTTTAAAGAGTTTTGCAAAGTGATTGTTTTGCTGAACGGCTGTAACATAAAGCATTTTGTCAAAGTTGTACAAATTGTATCTATCTTCTACCGCAGCCAAATCACGCGTTACATACAAACTTGCCCCATCGCCACGCTTTAACACACAAACGCCAAGGCCGAAGTCATTCAAGTCAACAATTTCGGCGTTTTCTTCACCAATTGTCAAAAGCCCTGCATCTTTTAATTGCTTTAAAGGTTCTTCCATTTGATTGTTATATGTGCTTTCGCCACGCCAGTCATCAAAAGCGATGTTCATTCTGCCCACCAATCTTTTGGTTTCTTCAATGGTGATATCAATTATGTTTTTGTAAATTTGATATTCCTCGTCCTCTTGCTTTTCTATTTTTGCAGAAGCCTGCCTTGCAAGGTCCATAAGTTCTTCATTTTCATTAGCACAAAATTTTACATAAAGGTCTTGAACGGCATCAATGCCCCTTGCCCTAATGTCATTTTCATTGCCCCAAAGCTTGTAAGCAACCACCATTTTGCCAAAAGGCGTGCCGTAATCACCAACATAGTTTATTCTAACCACCTTGTAGCCAAGCGCTTCATGAATGCGAGCCAAACTTTCTCCAATTATGGTTGTTGTAAAATGTCCAATATGCAAATATTTTGCAAGGTTTACCGCACAATAGTCAATGCAAACAACTTTGCCCTTGCCAATATCCTTTAATTCAAAATTTTTAAGCTCGTCAAAAAGCAAACTTCCAACTTTTTGCTTGTTGAAAAAAAAGTTTAAGTAGCCACCAACAATTTCGGTTTTTTCAATCAAATCGTCATTTACAAACAATTGTTGAAGTTCGCCAGCAATGACCATTGGACTTTTTTTAAGTTCTTTTGCAAGCACAAAGCAAGGAAACGACAAATCGCCCATTTCCTTTTTTGGTGCGTTTAAAATTGCTTCCTCGCTCACATTTAGCTTTTCTGCAATGTATTTTTTTAAATTCATAATTACTCCTAAGCTGCTTTATCTTGTGTGTTTTGATTTTGCGTTCTTTCTTTTTTTCTGCCAACAAAATATATTGTGGCTATTATAGCTCCGCTTACAATAAGGGCAAGCACATACCAAGCCCACTTGTTTGCAGTGGTTGTCCAAACTTGAAACTGCATTGGTGCTTCGGCTTGGTTGTTGTTGGCATCAACTTGCCAAACGTGATAATAATAACCATCTTTAGAAAATTGCTGTGGTGCATTTGTGTGAATTCTTGCACTTGGCACAACATAGCAATAATCAAATTTTTGGGCGGCGTCGTCATAACCAATTGCCTCTTTTATGTTTTGCCACCTTGCCTCGCCAACAACCGCCGTCATAACATCCTGAAACATCTTAACACAATTTTGACCAAGTGTAACCGTCTGGTCCACAATTTTATCAAAAATTGGATCTTTTACAACTTTTGTAGTTGTGGTAAAAAGCGTTTTAATTTCTTGAACAGTTTTTTGTTCTTTTATGTCAGCGTTTGCTTCTTTAAATTCCAAATATGCTGTTTGGTTTGCAAACAACAAGTCAAATTCAAAATATGAAACAGTTGAAATTGCCATCCCGCCACCAATTTGAATTTCAAGCGACGAAGGCGTTTCTAGCTTAACGCACTGCATAAGTTGCAACTTTTGCTCGTTGGTGTATTTTTCACTTTTGCTTATTCTAAGTTTGTAGTCGTTGATATAGTTATTAAAAATGATGCTGCCCTGCTGTTCTATGCGGTTTTTTATAGCCTCAGATTCGGCCACAGTCAAGCCCGCATTAAGCATTTCTTTTTCGGCATAAGGGATGTAATAATATTCCCTAATAGAGCCATCGGAATAATTTATCATGCCAACAGTGCCACTTTGTGAGCAACCCGCAAAAACAAAGCAGCAAAAAATTAAAATAATAACTAGGGCTTTTTTCATAGCACTCCTTTTTGCTTTATTAATGTATTAATATATATAATATATATTATTAACATATTTATATATCGCAAAAACAGTTTAACATATTGCAAAAAAAAATAAAAGCATAAGTTTATTTTTTAACAAAAGTTTTTGATATATTTTTTTAAATTCGACAACTTTGTTAATTAAATAATAATTTTTGCCAATATAATTTTAAACACTTTTATAAATTGTTTGCACATTTGTCAAAAGTTTGATATTATGTTTTACGATATTATTTAAAAATTTAAAGGAGATATATTTTATGGAATGGTATTACTGGGTAGCAATTATTGGCGTTCTTGCAATTATGTATATTTTTATGGTTGTTCGCCAAAAAAAGCAAGCAAAACAAAGTGAAGAGGTTATGAATAGCTTTCAGGTAGGCGACAATGTTGTGACACATATTGGCATTTATGGTCGCATTAAAAAAATTTACAATACAACTTTTGGCAAGGTTTGTGTGTTGGAAATTGGAACAACAAACAAAGTTGCTGTAGAAATTGACATGCGCTATATCGCCGCAAAAGATGAAAAAACTTTGGTGGCTGACGAGCCAGAAGTTTCTGCAGTTGAAGAAAAACCACAGCAAGAAACAAAAGTGGTTGAACAAGAGGCTGCAACTGAAGTTGAGGCTAGAGAAGAAAATACAGAAGCTGTAAAAACCAAAGAGGTTGAAGAAAAACCAAAAAAAGCAAAAAACACGAAAAAACAAAAATAAATTTTAAATAACGCAAAACGGGGCAAAGCACAAATTTTGCCTTGTTTTTTAATTAAATTACGCAAAAATAGCCCAATTTAATGAAATTAATTATTTTTTATGCCATATTTTTTTATAAAATATTATTTTTCTTAAAAAAAATAAAAAATATTTTAAAATTATTAAAAAATGTTTTGCATTTAAAAAATAATGTGCTACTATATGAGTGTAAACAAATTAGCAAGAATATTATCAATATTTTTGCAAAACATAAAATTAAAATAAATTGGAGGATTATTTTATGAATTTAATTTTAGGTAATTTGGGGATGATGCTTTATGACTATCCAGCAGGTTTCGAGTGGGTACAAAATATTGTTGACGCAATAAACACTGTTATTTGGCCAATTTTGATTGTAGTAGCTGCTGCAGGCACAATTTATGCAATTGTTCTTGGTGTTCAAATGGCAAGAGCCGATTCAACCGAAAAACGTGAAGAAGCTAAAAAAAGAGTTATTGGCGTTTTGATTGGTATGGCAATTATTATTGGCTTAATCTTGTTGTTGAAATTGTTTGTTGACTTAATTCTTCCTCAACTTATTGGCGGAAATAATGGCGAGGGAATTGTTAATCCAGACAACATTGGTGGCGGCTCTGGTGCACAACAATAACAAATCAAATTTAAAAGCATTCCTTACGGAATGCTTTTTTTATGCACGCAAAAATAATACGAATGAAATGAGCATTTTCTTATGTAAAAAAATAAAAAATATTTTTGAAAAAAGTATGTACAAATTGTTTGTTTTTTGTTATACTAAAAGTATAAAAGTATTATTATATCTTTTTTTGAAAGTTTTTGCTTAAAATTTTGCTAATAATGCTTGTTTATGTTAGGGGAGCAACTTATGCGTTCGTTATTGTTAAATATCGGTCAAGACATTTTAGATGCCATTGTTGGTTTTTTGGTTTTTATTCCAAAAATTATGTATTTTTTGGTGGCATGCTTTATGTCTTTAATTGACCTTTGCCAAATTGCCTTTAGAAAATTGGCAGGCCTAGAGCCACTAATGGTTAATGGCGAGGTGTATCAAGGCGATACAATTTATAAGGTTATTACCGATGCAATTTTTGGCGGCAAGTATCCAGCCATTAGAACAGTGTTTTGGGCACTAATTATTCTTGGCGTTCTTATGCTTATTGTCACTTCAATTATTGCCGTTATTAGATTAGAATATGCTCCAGATGAAAAAACTGGCAATTCAAAATCAAAAGTGGTTGGCAACTTTTTTAAAGCACTCTTTAATTTTGCCATTATACCAATTGCATGCTTCTTTGGAATGTACTTGACCAACACGCTTGTTGGCGCAATTGACAAAGCCACAAATTCTGCCACTTATGCTGTAGATATCGAATATGAAAACTATTTTAAAAAGCAAACCGCAGATCAAATGGGTGACAATATCATAATGGACAACTCCGATTTTAATGCCATTATGAGTGCTTATGAACCGTCCTATGGTGCATATAACATATTTGGGCTGACGATACCAACAAATAGCGAGCCGTTTAGTGGAATTATATTTAGGGCATCAGCTTATGGCTGTAATAGAATTAGATATACCGAAGGCTTTCATGCAGCAATGCGCAGTGACGTTGGAACAATAACCGACTTTGGCATTTTTGGTCAGGTTGAAAATCGAGAAGATGCGGCACACCTGCTTGACAGCGCATTTGCAATTAATGCTCTGCCACAAAACAGCGCAACGCTTAATTATGACAATCAGGATTTTGTTCATGATGGCGTAAAATTTATTGGCACAGACAAAAACATTTCATCTTTTAACAAATATAATCCAACTCTGGTGTTTTACTTTTATGACCTATGGTCGTTTAACTATATTGTTGCCTTTATGGCCGTAATTGTTATTGGTAAAACTTATTACAAATTTGTTTTGGCTCTTATGGCAAGGCTCTTTGAAGTTGCGGGGCTGTTCCTTATTGCTCCAATTGCAACATCACTGATGCCTTTGGACAACGGAAATGCAATGTCGGCTTGGCGAAAATCCTTTATTTCAAAATTCATACTGGTTGCAATTATGGTTGCAACGCTCAACCTAATTACACCACTTATAACAATTGCTCATAATATCAGTTTGTTTGGAATTCCATTAATTGATTACATTATTACAACCCTATTCTTAATTGCAGCAATCAACGCTGCAGATTCGTTAAATACAACCTTGTCTGTTATCTTTGCTGGAGATAAAGACTTGGTAAAAAATGCAGTAGCATCAGGCGAAAATGTTCAAAAAGGATTTATGACCGGCCTAGCTGCAACAGCCAATACAGCAAAAGCTGTTGGTGCTGCAAGCGGCGTAGCATTTAAAGCCGGAGCAAAAGTCGTTGGTACTGCTGGACGCGGAGTTCGCGCATTGGGACGCGCAGCAAAAGAACACTCTTATAACAGACGAGAACGCGCCGCTATTAGATCTCAACTTCAAGACAACGCCGACGTTGCAGATATTGCTGCTAGCTGGGGTGATACTTGGACTCAAAGACGTGAGAATGCTGATGAATTTTTGGCATCAAGTTCTGGTCAAGCTTTCGCAGATGCTGCTTATGGTGGCGACATGGAAAGAGCAAGGCGCGCCTTGAAATCAAACTTTGGCGTAACCGGAACATCAGAAGCTCAGCAACAAGCAAGACAAATATATCATGATTGGGAACGAGAAAAACAAATTTACGACAGTGCAGGCTTATCATCAAGCGGAATGTCTTTAGACGAATTTAGATCAAAATCTCAAAAGGAAAAAGTTGATTTATTGATGGATAGCGGTTCTGCTCACTTGACAGACAAACAAGCCGCAATTAGACAACGTAGGGATGACTATTTGGCTACTCGAGATATGCGAAGAGGCGAGAAAAAAGCATACCGCAGAAACAAAGCCTGGGATGACGCAATTGGCGGATCAGATCCTATTGCCGCTGCTGATGCTGCCGCAGAAAAATTCCATTACGAGAAAAAACAAGCAAAAAAAGCAGCTAGACGTGCCGCAGTCAAAAATGTTGCAGGCGGTGTTGGTGGCTATTTAAAAAATGTTGGAACTAGTGTTGTTGATAAACTTGGACACACCCTCTCACAAAACCCAATGATTGATTTCTTGGGCAAGTCCGCTACAACCATTAAAACAGGTGAAGCACCAAAAGATGATAAATAAAACATCTCTAAAACAACCATAATAGATTACATAAAAAATGTACTTTGCGTTTGCAAAGTACATTTTTTATGCACACACGAATAGTGTATATTGTGTATAATCATTAATCTGTTAAATTTATTAACAGTTATTTTAATTTTGTTTCATACTCTGCAATAAATATGCCTTGCTGAGTTGATATTTGTAAATATAAATAATCGTTTGATTTTATATTTTCCAACAAATTATTGCCGGAGTAATCAGTTGTTGCTTTAAAATATGTTTCAAATTTGTTTTGCCTTAAAAGTTCAAATATGCTTTTTCCAGCTGATAAGTAGCCGGTATCATTAGTGTCAATTGCAGTAAATGTGGAAATGTTTTTGTTTATTTTTCCAGACTCATAAAATTTGTCAGGCATTTGATTTTGAGAATCGTACCACGAATTATCAACTGTTTGTTCTTGCGATACAACACTTGCAGTGCCTTGCGACATTAATTTTAGTGTGGCTGTTGCTGTGTTACTGCCGGTTGTTATTATTGTAAAACTAGATTCTTTTATTTCACAATTTTGTTTTGGCATAAACACAAAACCATAATATTTTTCTTGAGTTATATTTTGAATTGTTTCATCACCGGCAGGAATATAGTCTTTTACATAAACTTTTGGTGCAATATTGCCCATGTATGAATAGTTTGTAGAATAAATTGTTGTTAGTTCATCAACAATTTGTTGCGCTGTGGACTCATTTTCGCCTATTTTATTATATCCGTTTTCCACCAAATCGTCAGCTATGACTTCAAGGGCAGTATTTTTTTGATCTTCTGTCCAACCAAAGTTTTCTAATTTTGCAATGCATTCTTGCGTTGGTAAATTGGTGTAACCAGTGGCATCTGCTGGCTTTGTTATTTCATTTGCAATGCTATTTACAACAAGAGTTACAAATTCGTTTTCGGCATACGCTGTGGCAGTGTCTAGGGTGGCAGAAATGTATAAATTTGGGCTGTTTTTTGCATCAATCAAAATGTTGCAAACAAACTCGCCATAAGAAGCTTCTATGTCCAAATTGGCCTGCTCTACATCTTCATATATTGTTCTAGCGCCATACATTGTTTCGCCTGTAATTCCATATGGCGAAGAAATTGCCCCCTTTGTAAAGTCGAACTGTTTGCTCAGCCAATTTTTGACACCTGTTACCGTACCAAGCACTACGCAAATTAAGACTATAACCAATATTACAATTGCTAAAATTATTGCGCCCTTGATTAACAACGGTGCCATTTTTTTTGCAATTGCTCCGCCAAGCTTATTGTTTTTGCCCATTTTGTTTGACATTTTTTGAACAGCCTCAGAAAGTTTTTGCTCTCTTTCTTGACGCTTTTGTCTTTTTTGTTCTTGTTCGGACATTTCTTTTTGTTCTTCCCCCACTTGGTGTCCTCCTTTTGATACAAGTATATCACATACAATAAAATAAAATCAAGATAATAAAAAAAATAGAGCCATAAAGTAAAACTTTATGACTCAAATTTTTAGTTCTTTTTGTTAGAGATGTTTATAAGTGCCTCGCCCAATTTTTTTAACGTTTCTGCGCTTTGGTCTTTTTTTGGTCTACCAACACTGCGTTTTGGTTGTGGCTCGGTTGCTTCAACCTCTTTTTTAGGTCTACCAACCTTGCGTTTCGCTTCAGCTGGTTGATCTGTTGAAGCAGCCTCTTTTTTTGGCCTGCCCGCCTTACGCTTTGGCTGTTCTTCAACTTGTGCTACTACCTCTTTTTTAGGTCTGCCAACACTACGTTTTGGTTGTTCGGCTTCAACATTTTCTATAACCTTTTTAGGTCTGCCAGCTTTGCGTTTTGGCTCGGCTGGTTGATCTACTACTGGGGTTGCTTCTTTTTTTGGCCTGCCCGCCTTGCGCTTTGGTTGTTCTTCAACTTGTGCTACTACCTCTTTTTTTGGTCTACCAACACTGCGCTTTGGTTGTTCGGATTCATCATTTTCTACAACCTTTTTAGGCCTACCGGCTTTGCGCTTTGGTTGTTCTTCTTCCGCAGCTGCTATAACTTCTTTTTTAGGTCTGCCTGCCTTACGTTTTTGCTCGGCTGGTTGCTCTGCCTGTTCTTGTGCAGGTGCCGCCTGTTCGGTTTCTTGTGTTTGCACTGGCTGATCTTCAACCGCTTGAGGTTGTTCATCAATTGGTTGCCCTGCTTGTTCTTGAGCCTCTTGTGCAATTTGCTCAGCTGGTTGCTCAACTTCTACTTCCGCCGCCGACTGTTCTTGCTGAGCCTCAACTGGTTGTTCCGCCACAGCTCCTAGAGTTGCTTCCTGCTCCGTTTCTTGTTCTTGAGGCTCTTGACCATCGGTATCATCTACAGCATCAACAATTGTGCCTTCAGTGTTGTATATTATGCCATTTTCATCATGATACAAATTGTTTTCATCATAATATGTGCCATTTGGATAAACATATTTTCCGTCTTGATATTCACCCATTGAACTTTCTGGCATTTGGATTGCAGAAACTTGTTGTGGTTGCTCTTGGGTTGTGTCATCAACTGTTTCTTCTGCCACTTCCTCAACTGTTTCTACTGGTTGTTCTTCTACTGGTTGTTCTTCCGCTTCAGAAATTTGTTCTTCAGTTGGTTGCAACAATTGGTTTTGCTCTGCAATGTTTTTTTCGTAAGCATCTGTTGCTTGTTCTATTATTTCAGAAATCGGTTTTTGCTCTTTTTCTACAGCTTCGCCTGTTCTCAATATGTTGCCATCAGCATCCATAACATTGCCTTCTAGGTCGTGATACAAATTGTCTGCATCATAATATGTGCCATTGCTAAACCAATAGTATCCACGATCGTCATAGTGGCCTTCGAGTTCTTCAGATGTTTCTTCTTGAGCTTGGGTTTGCTCTGTTGGCTGCTCTGCAACGTATTGCTCTTGTTGAACTGGTTGCTCTTGAACTTGCTCTTGAGGCTGAACCTCTTGTGGTATTTCTTGTGGTTGAACCTCAGACGCAACTTGTGGTTGTGCTTGAGTTAATTGTTGAGCCAACACATCTTGCAATTTTGTTGCAAGCTCTGCAATTGTTTGATCTTTTGAAATAATCAATGCGTCACGGCTGTCAACCTCTTTTTTAAGGTATGAAATTGCTTGAGCGTATTGGTTTTTCTCTACGGTAACTTGATCAATAGCTTCTTTCTTTTGTTGTTCAACAGAATCAATAATTGATTTATGAAGTTTTTGAGCAAAGGTTTGATACTCGCTTGACATTGCTTCTTCAACGCCTTTGAGTTTGCCTTCCAACTCAATTCTGCGTTTTTCAATTTCTTCGTTAAGAGTTTTGATTTCGCTGTTGAATTTGTTGGTTGCGTCCTCTTGATCTTTTTCAAGAATTTCTTGTTTTTTAACTTCGTCTTGTTGTTGTTTTCTAATGTAGTTAACTTCAATACGGTTGGTTGACTCTTCTTGTTGTTGTCTTAATCTATCCAAATTTTCTTTTGAAGCTTGAAGCTTACGTTGATAATCTTTTGAGGTGTTTTCGTAATTTTTCTTTAAGGTGGAAATTTCAACTTCAAATTGTTGAATTTCGCCAAGCAAACGCTGTTTTGCGTTCATATATGTTTCGGACTCTCTCATTGCTCTTTCTAACACAAGTGATCCGTCAATTCCAGAAGCCGAAAAATCAAATGCTTCGTGAGCAACTGCATTTCTTTGTGCCTCTTCAAGTTCTTCTTGTTCTTGACGAGCGCGTTTTTCGAGATATTCGCCCAAGATTGGAATACCCTCTTTAATTTCTTTTTGAGTAAACAAAATTTCAAAATCCACATATTTTGGAATTGATGCACACGCTTTGTCTATGTATCTATTAAACACATTAAAGGTTTGATAAAGTGTTGCGATGTTGTAGTTTTGCATTGCTCTAAGTGCAAGCGTTAAAACAACACCAACAAACAATATTATAATTGATGATATCATTGCAGTGGTTATGTAAGTTAACAAAGTTTCAGCACCAGTGTTTGAACGACCAGCATAAACAAACAACGTGAAAAAGAATGTAACAAGTGCAGTAAGTTTGTAGATCATTGAAAAGTTTTTTATGCTTGATGTATAATTGCTTGTTTTAAGTGGCTTGTCAATACAGTTGTGCGCACTCATATACTCGCTTGGTTGTTTGTCGCGATAAAGCATATATTGTTGCCAATATTTACGCAAAATTTTTGGCGACTTTTTGTCTTTTATAATATTATTAAACTCCACTAAATTTTGCTCGTTGATGGTTTGGTGTCTAAACAACCAGTTGTTTAACCTATCGGCAGTTTTATCAAGCTTGTGCTCATAAGACATGCGCGCTCTGATAAAAAAGAAAACCGCCATCAAAGCTAAAAAGGCAAGACCTATGTAAAAGATTATATCAACTCCTAATACTGAATTGACTAAATCTGAAAAGGCCGACCAAATTGTTTGAACTATGCTAAGTAACATATTTTTCTCCTTAAAAATTAGTTTTTCATTGTTAGTATAACACAAGCAAAATAATTTAACTAATATTTTTTAATAATTTTTCGACAATTTTTTAATAATTTTTTAATAATTTTTTTACAAATAAAAACAAAAGGCGTTTTGCCCTTTGTTTTTAATACATTTTTATAAGTTTATTGTGCGATAAATCAACAATATATTTGTCAATTTTATCGCCATTAAATCTCTTTTTTAAAGCCAATTCATAAAGCCCAACTTGCTTTGCATAACGCTCTTTTATTTCTTCTGCACTTTTTGACGACAATTTGTAGTCAATCAAAATTATTCCGTCCTGCCTTATTGCAACCAAGTCAATTATACCTTGCACTAAAATTTTGTCATCTTGCTGCTCGTTTGTGACTTGGTTTAATGGCAAATACATTACAAATTTTTGCTCTTTTAACAACTTGTCGGTTTTTGCAAAAAGGCTTTTTATTAGTTGTATATTATTAAATATATTATTATAACCTATTTTTTTAAGCGTCATAATTTGCTCGGCTGAAAAATTGCATTCTACAAAACTTGCAACGTCATCCAACATATTAACCTCAAAAAAGTCAATTTTTTCAAGCAGTTCGTGATAAAGCGTGCCAACCTCGTTGGCTTTTTCGGTTAAATGTTCGGCAACAGCAAAAGTTTTTGGAGCAAAATTCACACTTGAGTAATCATCAGCAAAAGCAAATTCAGAAACCGAGTTTTTTAACGCAATTTGGCTTGTATTTTGCCTTATGTCTTTTTGTAAAAAGTTTTTTACGCTTAAAATTTTGTCTTTGTCTTGAACTTTTGGCAAAACAAATTCTTGCTTTTTAATGTCCTCAATTTCCACTTTTAATATATTAATTTGTGCCTTATCGCTGCCAAACAGATTGCCCGAGTATTCTTGCGCGTTGTTTATGGCGTCAAGCTCTTTGTTTAAACAACCCAAAATAAAGTTTAAATAATCTTTTGAATTCAAAATGTCATAATCATTTTTAAATGGAGTGTATTGCTTGTTGGCAGTCCCCACCATAATAAGTTTGTTTTTGGCACGCGTCATAGCAACATACAAAAGCCTAATTTTTTCGCTTAGTTCAATTTGTTTATTTTTTAATTTGCAAGCATTGTAAAAAATTCCGTTTGATACTGTGCGGTCCTCGCTGTCAAAACTTTTTATACCCACACCAAAATCTTTGTTTATTTTAACCACCGCCCCAGTTGGCTCTTTGGTAAAGTCCTCTGCCAAATTTGGAAGTATAACAATTGGATACTCCAAGCCCTTTGACGAGTGCATTGTTGTAATTTGCACCGCATTTGCAAACTTTTTGTCGGCTTGCACTTTTTCGCTTCTGAGTGAAGTTTCACGATAGATAATATATTCGCACAAGTCAAAGTTGTATTTTGAAGATGCAAAACTGTCGACATATTCACAAATGTTTAGTTTTCTTTCGGCAAAGTTTTCTTCAAAAGAAATGTTAAGCAAATAGTTGGTTTGCCTTATTATTTTGTCCAGAGCAAAATATATGCCCTTGTATTTAACATCAAAAGCAAAGCCACTTAAAATCTTTTGCATATTTTCAAGCTTTTGTCCAAGCGCAAACAAACTGTCATTATGCTTAAATTTGTCAAGTGAAAAGTTTTCCACAAAGTTGTCCACACATTCATAAAAATTTTTCTCATCTGGAAATTGCATCCTTATTGTGCCCAATTCTTGATTTGAAAAATTAAATAATGCCGAGCTCATCAACATATATAGTGCGTAGTCGTCCTGCGAATTAAGGGTGTATTTTAAAAGGTTAAACAAAACTCTGTTGTCATAAAACTCCTCCAAATTGTCGTTTACATTGACAATGTAAGGTATGCCAATTTCGCCCAGTTTTTTGACAAGTTTAGAAAAAAACTTGCTCCTTTTTGCTACCAAAATGGTAATATCACTAAAATCAACTTTTTTTGTTGTTTGGCTTTCTTTATCGTAAATGTCCTGTCCAATTAATTCTAAAATTTTATTGGCAACAAAATAACACTCTTTTCCTGCCTCGCCCTCTTGAATAACTTGTGCGGTGTTTTGTTTTACACTGTAAACGCTATCAATTTTTGGCTTTTGTTGATTTTGTTCATCTTCCACCAAAACGTTTAACTCAACATTAACTTCATTTGGCAATTCTTTATATTTTGCTTTTGGCACAAACATTGCATCATTAAAATAATCTAAGGCACACGTTTTTTCGGTCATAATAATTTTAAAAATGTTGTTCACAAAATTTAAAATGTTGGCATTTGTCCTAAAATTACAATTTAATTTTTTTGCCAAACTTTTGCCAGTTTTGTCGTTTTTGAAATTGTTTTGTATGTTTAAAAATATTTCCGGATCAGATTGCCTAAAGGCATAAATTGATTGTTTTGTATCTCCCACAAAAAACAAATTGTCGCTACCAAGCAAAAATATGATTTTTTCTTGCACTGCGTTGGCATCTTGAAATTCGTCAATAAAAATATATTTGTATTCATTTTTAATTTCTTGGTTAATTTCGGCATTTTCTAATAGGTCAATTGCCATACGCTCTATGTCGTTAAAGTCAAAAGTGTTGCCTTTTATTTTTTCCGCCTTGTATAGCTCTTTAAAGATTTTTAGCAGTTTTATTAGGTTTTTTGTTAATTTTTGACCATATTTATATGAATTTTTTATCGTTTCGGCAGAAATATAGTTCTTTTTTAAATCTTCGTCAAGCAAATATTTTGCCTTTGCTCTTACTGCCGATATTTGGTCTTTTAAGCCAATTTCGTCGCCGTCTTCTTTGTTTAATTTTCCAAAATCCAACCCATTAATTAAATCTATCTTTTTTGCAAATTGTTTTTCGCAAATTAATTTTTCTAGTTGAATTATAAAATTGTTTGCATACAATAAATATTTAGAAAAACTTAAATTGTTTGCTTTTTCTTTTAAATTCCCCATTAAATTTACAAAATTTTTTAATTTGCTATTATAATACTCGCACAAAAAGTTTTCGGCGATTTCATTTTCTTGACAATACAAATTTAATGTTCTTTCTAAAAATTCCTCATCTTTTAAAATTGAGTTCATATATGAATAAATTTGCAAAACAATTTGTTTGATAATTTCTTCGTCACGCCTTGGAGATAAACTTTCTATCAAATTTTCATATGCTAGTGGTTCTTCCGCGCGCAATTGTTTTATTGCTTTTGCAATAATTTCGCCTTGCAAAAATGTTTCATCGCCGCCTTGCAAAACATTAAAAGCCGGATCCACATTGAGATAATAAAAATATTTTTTTACCAACTTTTGACAAAAACTATCAAAAGTTCCAATGTCAGCAGTTTGTGCAAGTTCCAATTCTTCTTCCAAAAAATCATATTGGTTTAAGTTGTCTTTTAATTTGTCTATGAGCTTCTTTTTCATTTCTTGCCCAGCAGCATTTGTGTAGGTCAAAACCAGCAACTCGTTTGTGTGGCATTTTTTGTTTAAAATATATGACAAGATTTTTCTTATCATTACGGTAGTTTTTCCACTTCCAGCAGACGCAGAAACAATGAGGTTTTTGTCACAAACCCCCATTATTGCTTCTTGCTCGGCAATTTTTTCAAATTTTTCTTTTGTTTGATTACTCATATTTTAACTCCACAAAATGCTCTCTTTTAACCTCTTGGTTTTTGTGTCTTTTTATGTTTTCATTTTTTGACATTTGACAAACCGAGGCAAACTCGCACCTGTCGCATTTATCGTCAATTGGGCTGCAGTCAATAAACCCTGAGGCAATGTCTTTTATGCTGACCTTTACAAGTTCCACCGCATAATCGCAAAATGCTTTGAGTTCTTGCTCTGTTAGCACACACGCTTGCTGTCTAGAAATTTTAATTTCGCCATTTTTGTCTGGCTTTGTAAGGCCAGCACCAAGCAACGCACTTTTTGAATTTTCTGTTGTAACGTTACTATCGCTGTTTAAAAACATATTTACATTATTTTCAAAAAATCCGCTATAATAATAGGCACTTTCACCCTGCTTTGAAAAACTGTTTTTAATTGGCAAATAAAACGCCCCAAACAATTTTTGTGACATATTGTTTTCTATGGCCCTGGCATATACAAAAAGTTGAATTTTTGTGCCGTAATATAAATGGCTCGCCCCGCTTGCATTTGTTGTGTTGCCAGTTTTGTAGTCTATAATTCTAAAATAATCCTCGCAAACATCAATTCTGTCCACAAAGCCAGAAATTTCATATTTTTTGCCAAGCACTTCAATTTCAATTGCCTTAAATTTGCCGAGTCCACCAAAATATTTTTCTTCATACATTGGCTTAAAATTTGAAACAGTTTGTTCATAGTTTATAAACCCACAAAACCTCTTGCCTTCCTGCTTTAGTAGTTTTAAAACATATTTATTTTCTTCCAGGGTTAGAGTGTAATAATCTTCATCCTCAAGCATTTCCAAAATTATTTTATCTACAATTTTTGAAATTTGGTCATCTGTAAGTTTGCCTAAATTTTGCTTTTGCTCCACGACAAAAACTTCACCCACTTGGTGAATAAATGTACCAATAATGTTTGCTTCAATTTTGTCCTTTTTTGTTGGCTGCAATTTTAAGCCATTTGCCAAAAAGGCCGCATGAGGGCACGCGTTGAATTTTTCTATTATGCTGATTGACGCTCGGTTGTTTTTAAAAAACAATTTGCAATAATCCAAATCGCACACAACTTTTGCCGGCTTTAAATAAATTTTGTTAAGGTCAGCCAAAGCAAATTTTATTATGGCATTGCTTGCATTGTTTTGATTTTCACTTATCATTAAGTTTGCGTTGTAATTATCAATAATATTAAAGTTGATTTTGTTATCGTCATCGCAATCCAAAAGTGTCATCTCAAATGCATTTTTGATTTTGTTATTAAACAAAAAGCCCAGCTCTTCAACAAGCTCACAAATTTGCAAAGCTTTGCTATCTTCGTTTAAGTTGTGATATGACAAAATTGCTTTTTTGTTGGCAGACAAAAAAATCTCAAAAAGTTTTAACTTGTTTCTTTTGTTTATTATTTTTGTTGTTGGCTCAAGTTTTGCTTTTATTGTTTCGCTTAAAATTTCTTTGTCGGTTATAAGTCCATAATCATTTAAGATGTTTGGCATAACACCTTGGTTTAATCCCAAAATGTAAATATAGTCAAAATTGCAATAAAAACTTTTTAGATCACCAATAAAAATTTGGTTGGTTGCACTTGGCACAGAAATAATTTGTGTATCTTTTAACGCCTTTTCAAAAATCTCACAAAAATCATTTTTGTCAATTTTTTGGCCAGCAAAAACTTTTGAAATTTCTTCAATAATTTTGTCATATTTATCGGCAATTTGGTCATAAATTTTTTGTAAGGTAATTTCGCCAATATTATTAAAATTGTCAATTTTTTGCATATTTTTTGCAAAAATGTTATGTTTTTCTGCTATTTTTTGCAAAAAAATTAAGTTTTGGTCAAATGTGTCAAAATTGCTTTCTAATTGGTCGAATTCGCAAATTAAATTAATAATTTCTTCAGGCAATTCTTTTTCATTTTTTATGTAAGATAATTTTCCGTATTTATTTATTAATGTCAAAAATAATTTTTTGCTATTTTGATCCAAATCAAGATAATCATTATTTATTATTGCAATTAAATATTTTTTGTTTTTTGTAATTGCATATTTATAATAATTTAACAAAAATTTTATTGGCTCCAAATTAACAAGCGAAATTGCCGAATCGCAAAAATTGTCTATGCCAATATTGTTTAATTTTGCACTTAGCAGTTGATGATAAGACGCATCAGCACAAATTGCAATTTTATTAAACTTCACATTTTCAGTTTTTAAAAGATAATTTATGTTTTTAACACACAAATCAATCTCCTCTGCTTTTGTGTTGGCTGCGGTTATTTGATAATAATTATTATCAAAATCAAAACTGTTTTTTCGACTAAACAAATTGTTTAATAGCAAATGTTTGTCGTTGCTTTCAAAAACTGACTCCGACCAAATGCACTCGGCCTCAAAATTTTCAGCTTTGCACATATCAAGCACGCTTTGCAAAAAACTTTGATCAAACAGCCTTGCATTGTTTTGAGCTTTTGGAGCAGTGATTGCAACAAACGAAAAATTTGAATTTAAAACCACATTTTTCAAAACTTGCAAACCTTGCTTTGTTAGTGAGTCAAAACCCACAAAATACACATTGCAGTTTTTTAAATATTCTGACTCGTTGCTAACCTCATTAAAAATTGTCAGCATAGCACCGCTGTCTAGCTTGCCGTTTCTTAATTTTTCATATTCTTTGTAAATTAACTTTAAATCTTCAAATTTTAAAATTGTACCTACGGAAGCCTTTTCATCAATCAAACTTTCAATTTCGACATCAGAAGATTTTATCTGCTCAATTTTTGCAAAAATTTCATCCACAAAACCAAGTGTATATTTTTTTGAAAAACACTTAAAACTGTCGCTTGTGTTTTGAATGGCTTTAAGCGTTAAAAGTTTTGCCTCCAAATTTGAGCATGTTAAATAATCAAGCCCGTTATTTTTTAAAATTAAACTAATAAATTTTGAAATTCCCATAACCGACAAATTAAAATAAGCGTCAATATTTAACACTTCAAAAATTCTTTTTTCGGTTTGCAAACTTAATTTGTCCGGAACAATAATAATATTTTCTTTTGACAAATCACCCAAAGTTTTCCCCACTTGTTTGAGCGATTCGTCCAAAAGCATATTCGTGTTATTGTTTAGTAAAATCTTTAGTTTTTTCATACCATCATTATATCACACCAATATCAATTTGTAACACATATTTTTATTTATTGTCTTTTTAGATAAAAAAATGAGGATAATTCCTCATTTTAATAGTTTGGTTTTGATTTATTACAAAAGAAATCAGTACTATCAGTTATGTTTGGTTTTCTGCCAACCGTTGTATTGTCGCATGTTCTAGACCTGAGTTCTCTTATTGGGTTTGGTGCAACCTCAAAGCGATAATCTTTTCCATATTTTCTAATGTGTGTGTCAATTACAATATGCGATGGCACAATTTCTATTGTTGGATTTATGATGTTTTGATATTGAAAAAAGTTTGCATCGCTTGGTAGTTCGTTAATGTTTACATAGTCATCCAAAAGTGCCGTAAACTGCACGGTTGTGCCAAGCACATCTCTTACATATTCTATATTTTCGTGAAGTGAAATTGGTGCGGGGAATTCGCCGTCTGGTATCACTTCTTGCCAGTTTTTATTTTCATATTTTTCTAGCAGTTCACACGCTTTTTTAAGATGAGCAATTTCCATATCCAAATGTTCTTCCCATAGCGCTTTGACATAAGGATTTGTTTCAGTAACAAAGCAAGACCAGTATAAATAACACTCGTTGTATTCATGCCATAGTAGCATTTCGAGCCATGTTGCCCCAGAATCCATAAGCGATTCGTATTGCGTTACGTGCTCTTCTTCCACTTGGGCAATTTCCATATATAATTTTCTAGACAAATCACTGTTTGCTAAATTTGTAACATTCATATAATAGTTCATTGTTTGTTGTTCTGCTGCCGTAATAATCATTGTGTTTAAAACTGTTTGCTTGTCGGCGCATTTTGAATCGATATTTCGTTTGACATTGTCTTTATTAAATCTATGATGCGAAATTGTTGGACGTCCTGGCATAATTTCAGTATATTTTCCAACCAATTTTTCAGCGTGCATTTTTTGTTCTAATTCCAACAAATTTGAATAACGATAAAGATGGTCAAAGTCTTCAAGTAGTGCAAAATCAAGAGCTTTTTTGACATAACAATCGCTTTCTCTTTTTGCAAGTTCGGCAGTTAAATCAACTGCAAGCTGTTCATAACTTATTGTATGTTCCAAAATGCTTTCGTTTTCGGGCTTAAGAAGTGATATTTTTATTTGTTGCTGTTTTTCTATTGATCTAGTAATTGCCAATTCTCTTCTTAAATCGTCATTTGTTGTATGGCGAGCAAAATTATGCGAAAACCAATTTGCCTCAAACTCCGTACCATTCATAAGTATAATTCTTGCCTTTGTATATGGATCAACTTCATACTTATTGTATGGTTTTGGGTAAAGTTGTTTCCAATTTTGAAAACTGCTCAATAAACTTATACTATTTTCTGTAAATGGATTCATATTTCCTCCCAATTTTTTTCAATCTTTATAAGTTTATGATAAAAAATCAAAAAACGTTTTATATTTTTTGACAAAATTTTAAAAAAGTGTTGACAAACGACAAAAATGTATGTATACTTGCAAAGTAGTTAATATGGCGGCGTAGCTCAGTTGGCTAGAGCGTACGGTTCATACCCGTAAGGTCAGTGGTTCGACCCTACTCGCCGCTACCATTAATTTGGCCTCGTGGTAAAAAGGTTAATACAACGCCCTTTCACGGCGTAGTTATGGGTTCGATTCCCGTCGAGGTCACCAATTAAAAACCAGGTAAATCACTTACCTAGTTTTTTTGTTTTCTATTTATTTAATTAACAACCTCTTTTTTTAAAAAAAAATTCAAAAAAGTATCATTTTTAACAATTATTTTAAATTATTTTAATTTTTATTTAAATAATCAAGAACAACAGCCTTTATTTCGGCATGAATTTCTGGCACGGTTTTGATTCTGTCATTTATTGTGCATTCAATGGTTTTCATTTTTCTACGCTTTGCCAATTTTAAATAGGTGTTTTCTGACCTGATTAAATAATCATTGTTTTGTTCGTGTTGGTCTGGTTTTTCTGCGCGGTTTGCCTTAAGCTCCTTACCAGCCCAAATTGGCATATGCAAAAACAATTCTAAATCCGCCTTAGGAAGTTCCAAAAGGTCATACTCCAACTTTTCAATAAAGTTAAACACTTTCTCTTGCTCAGCTTCGGCAACTTTTGAGCTTTGGTGAGCCATATTTGAATCTATGTATCTATCAAGCACAACATTAAAACCGTCGTTTAGGCTTTGCTCAATTTCTTTTATGTTATATTTTCTGTCCATTGCAAAGAGCAAACTTGCAACATAAGTGTCAACATTGCTTGCGCCCTCTTCAAAAACTGGTGCCATATAACCCTCTTTGCCAAGGTATGCCCCAGCAATAATTTTGCCCGTTGGCGAGTTGTAGTTTGGAAAAGCAAATTTTTTGGTTGGAAAATTATTTTCATTTAAAAACTTTACAATAAGATTGCTTTGTGTTTCCTTCCCCGAACAATCAGTACCCTCAAAAACAATCAACTTACCCTTTTTCATAAATCCTCCACTATGTATATAGCATATCACAATCGGGCAAATTTTTCAACTTTTATGCAGGCTTAAAACGTATTATCTTTTAAACTTTCTATGGCATAATTCATAAGGTCATTTATAAATTTATTTTGTAGGCTGTACTTAATTATTTTTCCTTCGCGTTTTGCAACAACAATATATTGGTTTTTTAAAAACTTTAATTGATGACTTATGGTTGTTTGATTTGCATCCAAAATTAACGATAAATCGTTAACACAAAGGTCATTTATGCTCAGCGCCGATATAATTTTAAGCCTAGTTGGGTCAGAAAAGTTTTGAAAAAAGCTTGCCACATCTTTTAGTTTCCTTTCCGTTGGCATATAATTTGTTATTTCGTTTTCCTCAACTTTATTTAGTAGCAAAAAATTTGACATACACCCTCCCAAAATTAACAAAATAATCTGCTGTTTCATATATATTGCTAGAAATAACAATAAACGATTTATTTGTAATGATTTTATCAAACCGATATATCTTATTACAAGTCGCATTAAATGGTTTATTGTTGAAAAAATTGTTTTTAAGTCGAAAAGGAGGGATTATGAACAATTTAAACGAAGAATTACTCTTATTGATACTTCTTGGCTCTTTTGCAAATGCAAATGATTTGGATTTGGGTAGCAATTCCAACATATTGCTGCTGCTTGCCTTAACCTTGTTTAGAGGCAACAGTGGTTGTTGCTGCAATAATGGTTGGAATAATGGCTGTGGCTGTAATAGTGGCTGCGGCTGCAACAACAACTGCAACTGCGGAAACAATTGCAATTGCCGCAATGGTTTGCTAAGCGGTTTCTAAAATGTTTCACGTGAAACAACAAAAAAAGATTATTGGGTTTTGAAGCGAACCCCATTTTTGCACCGCAAAAATAAAAGACACTTTAAAACAAATACCTTCTATGTTAAAATAAACATAGGAGGTATTTTTTATGGCTAGTAAAGGACAAAAATTTAATACATATA